>NZ_CAJNBO010000021.1:0-161344 GCF_905221015.1 Paraburkholderia nemoris
TTCTTTACGTCCGTCTCATCTCATGATGTTCAGGGTTAAGTTCCAAACTTCATCCTATTTGATACCGAGATAAACACCTCCGCTGGAACCCAGATATAGCGGGACGTAACACCTGGTGACCTCCATTGCTTGAAGATATATCGCTGTCGTTTCTGAACTCGAATGACCGAGCAGTACCTGAAGCGTTTTGAGACTATTTTGCGGTTCCTTGCCTTCTCGGCCACCGGCAGAATCAAGATAACGTAGGACATTAACTGCGTAGGTATGCCGTAGGTGATGCAGATTCGCGGGGATGCCAATGAGGTCAGAGCAACGCTTGAACTCCCTTGAGAACGATTGACGGGAAAGCGGCAGGCCGTTTACGCCCAGAAAAATGAAATCCTCAAATCCGGATTGAGGGGTTGGCCGAGTCGTTAAAACATGCCAATGTGTTTCTTCAAGCAGAGAGAGCGGCACGTAAACGGTCGCGTCCTTACCTCCTTTCCGCAGTATGTCGAAGCTCACCAGTTCGTCACTGTGGAGCCGCAGGCTCTCCATACTAGGTAACAGTGAACATCGTAAGGTCGTGATTTCAAAGCGGCGAAGGCCCGTAACGAGTCCCCATCGAAAGGCAAGTCTGTATGTGTGAGCCGCAAACTGAAATATGCCGCGAATTTCTTCTATATTGAGAGCCTTGGGGTGTCGCGCAATCACGCGAGGCGCCAGAGATCGGGGGGGCCGGTCAAGTGAGTGAAGGTATTCACCAAGCGGTGAGGCAACCCCGTGCTTCTGCCCCCAAAGATGGAACTGGACCACTACTGCAATTCGCAGGTTGACCGTTGCTGTCGCTGTTCGACCACCCCGCCGATTCGGCCTATTTGTTAAGTCCGC
The DNA here is from genome assembly GCF_905221015.1 of Paraburkholderia nemoris. Lineage (NCBI taxonomy): Bacteria > Pseudomonadati > Pseudomonadota > Betaproteobacteria > Burkholderiales > Burkholderiaceae > Paraburkholderia > Paraburkholderia nemoris. The sequence continues at coordinate 871 of NZ_CAJNBO010000021.1, forward strand.
CCGGTAGTGTAGTAGCGCTTCCTCATCCACAGCCGTTAGCGAAAGGCCCTTAGCTGAGACAAATCTGAGCCAATCCAAAAGGCTCTCGCCGTACGTGCGCGGAGAGTCGTCCGTTACCCCTCGGGTCGCAAGCGCGGATCGAGCGAGGAACATTGTTGGTCCCCACACAGGTACTCCAACGCTATCGACAACGACTCGCAGCGACGAAACAGCGCTATATCGAGGCGGAAGATCAACAATCTGATCGAGGCCCGCCCTTTCGCAAAGCTCCTGCCACGTTTCGCTTATGTCGCGGCGCATGGTTACTAGTCGAAACGAATCGGCTGCCAAAGGAAATCCCTCCGAATACTTACAGTTGGAAAGACGCGTGTTGTTTCAACTTGGTGACCACTTAAAAATCACGCGAATTCTAATCTCGCAGAAACTTCCAGCCCTGAAAACATACAGACAAAACATTACACCTAATGCCGGAATTCGACCGTCATGTGCTGGAGACCCTGCGCGAACCCCTCGAGGCCGGGCGCATCACCATCTCGCGCGCTGCCTTACAAGCGGATTTTCCAGCCGCCTGCCAGTTGATCGCCGCGATGAACCCCTGCCCCTGCGGATGGCGCGGCGACCCCAACGGTCGCTGCCGCTGCACGCCGGAGATCGCGGCGCGCTATCTGCGCAAGCTGTCCGGGCCGCTGCTCGACCGGATCGACATCCAGCTCGAGATTCCTGCGCTCACGCCGGCAGAGTTGTCGGCGCGTTCCACTACCGCCGGTGAATCCAGTGCAGCGATCGCCCTACGGGTGAATGCCGCTCGCGAGCGGCAACTAGCCCGGCAAGGCAAAACCAATCGGGAACTGGGCGGACGGGAAGTGGACGAAGTCTGCCGCCCCGACGCAGAAGGTGAAGCTTTGCTGCGGCAGGCCGGCGAGCGCTTCGGCTGGTCAGCGCGTGCTTACTACAGAGTTCTGAAGGTGGCGCGGACCATCGCCGACCTCGCCGGCACCGCCATGCCGAGCGCCGCGCAAGTCGGTGAAGCCATCCAATATCGCCGGGCTTTTGGATCGGTATAAGGCAAAAAATCGGCTGTCAAGACTTGACTTATGCACATGTACGCGTTCCGGATAGATTTTGAAACATCTGAAAGGCACGCGGAAGCATGCATCCAAAAGACATTGATTCGATTGGACTTTTTTGAGCGACCGGAGCGGACTCAGTCTGACAGAATGCCCACGGGATGGGCATCTACGGCAAAAAAAGCGAAGTTCTCAACAGAGTTATCCACAGGACCTGTGAGTAACCGGAAAACTTCAACGTAAACCGGGAATTAGCGCGCGATGCTACGAAGGAACTTTCACTGTCCTCCACAAACGTGTCGCGCGCGGAGTCGATCAAAAAACATGCCGCTTTAAACGTTCAATAGAGCCGGAACGACGAAAAAAACTGGTCGACCTGCTCCTGCTGCACGGGCTTGGAAGCAATGATCGCGGCCTGATACACATGCCGGCCACGCGCCACCAGCCGCGCATAGACGGTGCGAGTCTCGTGTTGCGAACCGGCCTCACCGCTCAGCTTCATTTCCAGACCCAGCACCTGGCCGCCTGCGGCCAACGGAATTTGCACAGCGCGCGCGTCCGGCGCGGCGCCGACGTTACGGGCGAGGCCCGTGCGCAGGAATTCGAGGGCGGCACGCTGCGTCGCTTCGTCATCGCTCGGCAGCATCACGGTGCCGACCGCGAAGACGGCGTTGCCGGCTTCGGCCGTCTGCATCGCCATCTGCATCTGCTTGCCGTCGATCTGGACCGCGCGTTGATCGTTGTCCGGCTTGGCCGGCAAGTCGACCGTGTAGCCGTTGTCGTTATTCATGATGGTGCGCCAGTCGAAGGTCGGCGAACACGCTGTCAACGCACCGCCCAACGCCAGCGTGCAGGCCGCCATGCGGAGAACTGCTCGCGCTCGCTGCAAGGGGAAATCGGCGCCGGCCGGGCGACCGTCTGTCGGGGCGAAATGTGAGGAACGGCTAACGAGGCGGCCAAACGGGATGATCGAGACTCGGGCGAGGAAGCGAAAAGCAGTTCGGAGCATGGGGACAGAAGATCGGACTGACAGGAACGTAAAGTCCTATTATCGCCTCCCGGGCCGCCCGCTGCCGCGCTGCCGGAATGGGGCTACAATAGCGACGCCAAGCAATACCGGATTTAACAGTCCGAATCCACGTACTGTTCCGCGCGTTCTGCGCGACTCTCGAGGTTCCGTTCATGAGCTCCACCCCGTCCACCGCCACACGGCGCGCGAATCCGCTTCGCATTATCATCATCGCCGTCGTGGCCATCGCGATCGCGATTGCCGGCTATTTCGCGTTCGCCGGCCAGCAGCGCGTGCCCGATGCGACCTTCACGTTGCTGTCGGGCCAGAAAGTCTCGACTGCCGATCTGAAAGGCAAGGTCTACCTGGTCAACTTCTGGGCGACCAGCTGCGACACCTGCATGAAGGAAATGCCGCAGATGGTCCAGACCTATAACCGCTTCAAGGGCAAAGGGCTCGAATTCGTCGCCGTCGCGATGAACTACGACGCGCCGATGTACGTGGCCAACTACACGCAAACCCGCCAGTTGCCGTTCAAGGTCGCCATGGACGACGGCTCGGCCGCCAAGCAGTTCGGCAACGTGCAACTCACGCCGACGACCTTCCTGGTCGACAAGGACGGCAAGATTCTGAAGCGCTATGTAGGCGAACCGCAATTCGCGGAACTCGACCAGTTGCTGGAAAAAGCGCTGAACGCGGCCTGATTGCTGCCTGATCGCCGCACGAAAAGCCTGAAGTAAAACAACCAGATTCAAACACGCCGGCCCCGAGGACATACCGCCTCGCCGCCGGCGCTTCAAATCCTCACCGCTCCCCTTCCCCTTTGGCCGCGAGGCCATATCGCTTGATCTTCTCGTAGAGCGTCGCCTTTCCAAGCTGCAGCTTGTCTGCTGCGACCGCCACTACGCCGCCGGCCTGCTCCAACGCCTCCGCGATCACCGCCCGCTCGAATTGCTCGACACGTTCCTTTAAAGGTTGTGTCGCTATGCCGTCGTCGGCGAAAGACATGACGGGATCGTCGGCCACGCCGAGCACGAAACGGTCGGCGGCATTGCGCAGTTCGCGCACATTCCCCGGCCATTCCCGTTGCATCAGGCTGGCACGCTGCCGGTCGGTAAGAATCGGCGCAGGGCGCTGATAACGCACGGCCGCATCCAGCAGGAAGTGTTCGAAGAGCGGCACGATGTCCTCGCGACGCTCACCCAACGGCGGCAGCGCAATCGTCACCACGTTCAGCCGGTATAGCAAGTCGCGACGGAACGAGCCGTCCGAGACATGCTCCGCCATATCGCCCTTCGCGGCAGCCACCACGCGGCAATTCACGCGAATCGGCTGGTTCGAGCCGAGCCGTTCCAGCACGCCGTCCTGCAACACGCGCAGCAGCTTGACCTGCAACGCGAGCGGCATGCTCTCGATTTCGTCGAGGAACAGCGTGCCGCCTGAAGCATGTTCGAGCTTGCCGATCCGGCGCTTTGCCGCGCCGGTGAAGGCACCCGGTTCGTAGCCGAACATTTCCGACTCGAACATCGGCTCCGGCAGCGCACCGCAGTTCACCGCGATAAACGGTTTGTCACGCCGCGGCGACAGTTCATGCAGACTGCGCGCGATCAACTCCTTGCCCGCCCCAGTGTCGCCGTTGATCAGCACCGATGCGTCGGTGGGCGCGATATTCGCGATCAGCCGCCGCACCTGCTCGATCGCCGGACTACGGCCGATGATGCGCGGCGCAACCGTGTTCTGCCCGGCCAGCTCACGACGCAGTGCGAGGTTCTCGAGCACCAGCTTGCGGCGCTCTAGCGCACGTCGTACAGTTTCGATCAGACGTTCGGATGCGAAGGGCTTTTCGATGAAGTCATACGCGCCGTCACGCATCGCCTGTACGGCCATCGAAATATCGCCATGACCGGTCACCAGAATCACCGGCACGTCGGGTGCGCGCTCGTGGCACTGCGCAAGCAGTTCGAGCCCGCTCGCGCCAGGCAAGCGAATATCGCTGACGATCACCCCTGAGAAATCCGCGCTAATCATCTTTGCTGCGGATTCCGCCGACGCATGGCCGATCACCTCGAAGCCCGCCAGTTGCAAACTCTGCACGCTGGCACGCCGCACCAGTTCGTCGTCTTCGATATACAGCACCTGCAAGCCGTCGTTCAGCATGTTGTTCTCGTCTGATTCAGGAACCCGTGGTGAGCGGATCCGATGTGTGGCTCGTCTGCACGCGCGCGCGGCGCAGCGTCAATACGAATAATGCACCGCCGTCCGGCGCGTTGCCCGCCACCAGTGTGCCGCCGCAGTCGCGCGCAATCGACGATGAAATCGCGAGGCCGAGCCCCAGCCCCTGGCCCATTTCCTTCGTAGTGAAGAACGGTTCGAACAGACGCGGGAGCACGTCGTCCGGAATGCCTGGACCGTTGTCGTGCACAGCGAATGACACACTCGACTCGGCGGTTTCTATCTCGATCGAAATGCGCGGCGGTGTCAGCCCCGCCGTTGCGTCGAGCGCGTTGCCGAGCAGATTGATCAACACCTGTTCGAGCCGCAGATCGTCGCAATTGGCAACCAGATCGGGAGGATCGTCGGCGAGATTCAGCGGCGTGCGCACGCCGGTGCCGGCATCGAGCAAAGCGAACTCGACGTCGACGCCTTGCAGGCGCTTTTGCAGCAGCGCGATGACGTTGCGCAACGCTCGCATCACCGGCGCACGCGCACTGCGCGGCCGCGCGCGACCTACGAACAACTTCAACTGATTGGTAATCTTGCCCATGCGCTCGGTAAGCGCCGCGATCGCTTCGAGATTTTCGAACGCCGAGGCCTGGTCGCCGCGTTCGAGCAGCACGCGTGTGTTGTCCGAGAAACCACGCAGCGCCGCAAGCGGCTGATTCAATTCATGCGTAATACCGGCCGCCATTTGACCCAGCGCGGCGAGCTTGCTGGCCTGAATCAGTTCGTCGTGCGCGTCGCGCAGTTCCTGTTCGGCGCGCGTTCGCTCGGCGACTTCCTTCTGCAACTGCTCGTTCGCCTGGGAAAGATCCGCGGTGCGCTCTGCCACGCGCCGGTTCAGTTCAGCGTAGGCCTTTTGCAGCAGCGAACGGCTGCGCATCACTTCGCGCACCCGGGCGCGGCGCATTCTCCAGTAGAACGCGAGCAGCACCAGCGACACGTAGCCGAAGCCAGTCACGATGGTCGCCTTGCGCGCGTCTGCGTCGACAGGACCGACGGGCGACATCGTGATCAGATGCCAGTCCGGCTCGCCCATCCCGCGCCGCGACGCCAGATAACGCGGTGCATAGCGGCCGCCGCCGATGCGCACGATCTGCGCATTGCCTTCGAGCGTGCGCTCGATTGTCACCGGCAGCGGTGCGATCGGTTGCTGCGCATACTGGCGCGCCTGGTAGATCGAATCGGCGACTTGCCCCGACAACGGCCGGATCGTGTGATATTTCCACGCCGGCACCGCAGACAGAAAGATCACGCCGTGATCGTCAGTGACAACCAAAGGTTCAGACGCATCCGCGCCCTGAAACCATTCGAGATCGAGTTTGACGACGGCCACGCCGACGATCTTGCCGTCACGCCGCACCGGCTGCGAGATGTAATAACCCGGCGCCTGGGAAATCGTGCCGATGCCGAAGAAGCGGCCCACGCCGCCCTTCACCGCATCGAGAAAATACGGCCGGAATTGATAGCCCGCGCCGATAAAGCTGCCCGGCCCGTGCCAGTTGCTTGCGGCGACGCAATAGCCGTCGAGCGGAATGATGTAGGTGACCGTTGCCCGCGCGTGGCGGTTGAGGTCTTCGAGATAGAGATTGGCGCGTTCGACGTTGGCAGGGCTGGGATCGACCAGCACGTCTTGCACAATGGGATGTTCGGCCAGCAGATAAGGCAGCGATTCGTAACGCTCGAGCGTGCTTTTTAGCGCGCTGGTCGTGCGATCGACCCGCACCGCGGCGTTGCGCCGCAAATTGTCGATCCCGCTCTGCCACGCGATGGTGTACGTCAGCCCGCACGCCGCCACGAGCCCGGCGACGAGCGCGAAGAGGATCAGCAGGCGGCGCGTCACGTTGGCAATATCCGATCGGTAAGGATCGGATATTGTGGCATAAGGCGCCGCGTCGTCGGCGTAAGCTTCGTCGGCCGACGACGCGGGGTCCCGGCTCGCGGTCGCCGCTTTCATGGGTGGGCGTCCGCGGCCGAAGTCGTGCTCGTGACGGGTTGCCTGGCTTAAGCCTCGGCCGGCTCTTTGACCGCCACTTCACCCCGCAATGCGGCGTTCAGCTTGTTGCGGTCCAGTTCCTTTTCCCATGCCGACACCACCACCGTCGCCACACCGTTGCCGACGATGTTCGTCAGCGCACGGCATTCGCTCATGAAACGGTCGATACCGAGAATCAGCACCATGCCCGACAACGGAATGGTCGGCACCACAGCGAGCGTGGCGGCCAGCGTGATGAAGCCTGCGCCTGTCACACCGCTTGCGCCCTTCGACGTCAGCATCGTCACCGCCAGCAGCGTGAGCTGCTGCGTCCACGTGAGGTCCGTATTAGTGGCCTGAGCGATGAACAGCACGGCCATCGTCATGTAGATGTTGGTGCCGTCGAGGTTGAACGAGTAACCGGTCGGCACCACGAGACCCACCACCGAACGCGAGCAGCCGAGCTTTTCGAGCTTCAGCATCAATTGCGGCAGCGCGGCTTCCGACGAGCTCGTGCCGAGCACGATCAGCATCTCTTCCTTGATGTAGCCGACAAAGCGGAAGATGTTGAAGCCCACCGCACGCGCGATGATGCCGAGCACGACCACCACGAACACGATCGAAGTCAGATAGAACGTGCCGATCAGCTTGAGCATCGGCAGCAGCGAGCCGATGCCGTACTTGCCGATGGTGAACGCCATCGCACCGAACGCACCGATCGGCGCCAGCTTCGTGATGATGCGCACGACGCCGAACAACACATGCGAGAGCCCGTCGATGAAGTTGGTGACGACCTTGCCCTTCTCACCGGCCGTGGCCAGCACCGCACCGAACAGCAGCGCGATCAGCAGGATCTGCAGGATTTCTCCCTGTGCGAACGCCGACACCAGCGTGTCCGGAATGATGTGCATCAGGAAGTCGACCGTGGTCTGCCCGTGCGCCTTCGCGGCATACGAAGCGACTGCCTTGCCGTCGAGCGTAGCCGGATCGATATTGAAGCCGACACCAGGCTTCAGCACGTGCGTCGCGATCAGGCCGAGCACCAGCGCGAAGCTCGAGACGATTTCGAAGTACAGCAGCGCCTTGCCGCCGACGCGGCCGACTTTCTTCATGTCTTCCATACCGGCGATACCCGTCACCACCGTACAGAAGATGATCGGCCCGATCACCATCTTGATCAGCTTGATGAAGCCGTCGCCGAGCGGCTTCATGTCGACGGCGAAGTCCGGCGAAAAATGGCCGAGCGCGATGCCGATGATGATCGCCACGATCACCTGGACGTACAGCACTTTGTGGATAGGTTTCTTCACGATGTTTCCTGCGATATGGGTGAGCTCAAGGCCTGCCACGCTGCGCACCATGCGAACGAATAGTCGTCACGCCTGTGCACGGCATTAGGCCGCGACAAGACGACGAATTCAGAAATACCGGGAGGGGAAATCAGACATCGTTGTCTCCTTGCTTTAGTTGTCGGACCGTTGCGGCCGCGGTTTCTAAATTGCAAGGTCGATGCCAGCTTGATGCAAAGCGAATCGCTTTGATTTTTATAGGTTTTTTGGCGTGTTACAGCACGCGCCGTCCGGGATTCCGGAAATCCGGACGAGGGGTGTCGGGGAATCCGGAATCCGCACGGGCCGCGAGTCCGGGAAAACCCGGAGAGCCTTTGGGGCTGTGGCTTTCGCCTGTTTCAGCCGAAACCGCCTGGTCTGTACGCAGGGGTTTCGCCCACGTCAGACATTGCTGTTCGGCTTCTATGCGCCACCCTCTTCCAGCACCAGCAAGTTCTCGTGCGAGAAACCCAGCGATACCGGTTGACCCCGTTCGGGCAAGCCGCGATTCGGGTCGTTGAACACATCGAGTGAAATCACCGCGTCTTTCACACGCGTTCTGATGCGCACCACCGCGCCGAGGAAATTCACTTCTTCGACCGTCGCGTTCAGCGTGTTGCGGCCCGGCGCCGCCGGCTCCAGCACAATGGCTTCAGGTCGCAGCGCGAGCATGCGTTTCTTGCCTGCGTCGTCTGCCGGCAGTTCTTGCGTGGTGGTCAGCTCCTGACCGTCGACGGCCATCTTGCCGGTTTTCGGGTCGATCACATGCCCCGCCAGAATGTTCAGCGTGCCGACGAAAGACGCGACAAAGCGCGTACGTGGATAGTTGTAGATCTCCGAAGGCGAGCCGATCTGTTCGACGCGCCCCTCGTTCATCACGACGATGCGATCGGAAATGGACAGCGCCTCTTCCTGATCGTGCGTGACGAAAATCGACGTGATACCCAACTCGCGTTGCAACGCGCGGATGTCTTGCCGCAAGGAAATGCGGATCTTCGCGTCGAGCGCCGACAGCGGTTCGTCGAGCAACAGCACCTGCGGCTTGCCGGCGAGCGCGCGCGCCAAGGCCACGCGCTGCTGCTGGCCACCCGACAACTGCCACGGATAGCGTTCACCGAGATGCGGCAGCTTGATCAGTTGCAGCATCTCCTCGACGCGCTTCTTGATCTCCGCCTGCGGACGGTGCGTGATCTTCAATCCGAAGCCAATGTTATCGGCCACCGTCATGTTCGGAAACAGCGCGTACGACTGGAACACCATGCCGACCTTGCGCTGCCGTGTACGCAGGTGCGTCACGTCCTTGTTATCCAACCGGATGATGCCGCGCGTCGGCGTTTCGAAGCCGGCGATCATCCGCAGCACCGTGGTCTTGCCACAGCCGGACGGTCCAAGGAACGTGATGAATTCGCCGCGCTCGATCTTCATGTCGAAGTGATGCAGCGCCGTGTTCGCCCCGAAGGACTTGTGCAGATTTTCGATCTCAAGGAATGCCATGATTCGCTGCCTTAGTCGGTCAAATTAGTCCGTCAAACTTTCTGGCCGCTAAGTGCGCGTGCCGAGCCGAATACCTGAATCAAACCCATCGACGCCCATGTGATCACGAACGCAATGATCGCAAGCGCCGACGGTTCATACGCGCGGTTCGCGCCGATCAATTGCAGATACGGGCCGAACGCGGGGCGGTCGAGCAGACTTGCCAGCGTGAACTCGCCGATCACCACCGCAAAGGTGAGAAACGCGCCGGACAGAATGCCCGAGCGGATATTCGGGAAGATCACCTTGAACAGAATCGTCGGCCAGTTCGCCCCGAGACATTCAGCGGCCTCGGTGAGCGAGCGCACATCGACCGCACGCAAACCGGCGTCGACCGCGCGATACATGTACGGCAGCGATAGCGTGACGTAGCCGAACACCAGCAACAGGTCGGTCGCGCGTTCGTTGGCCGTGAGCGGCAAAATCGAACTGCTGTTATAGATGCGCAGATAACCGAACACGATCACGATCGCCGGCACCACCAGCGGCAACAGCGTGATGAATTCGACAACCGGCCGCAGCTTCGGCAGCCGCAACTGCACGTAGTACGCGGTCGGCACCACCAGCAATACGCCGACAATGATCGTCAGCACCGCCATCAGGATCGAATACCCGAACGAGGCCTGAAACCGCGGATCGCTCAGCACGACGCTATACGCCTCGAAGCTGTACACGCCGCGCTTCATGCGCAGGCTGAATTCGAAAGTGGCGAGCAACGGAATCAGAAAGTACAGCGAACCGACGATCATCGCGGTCCATGCACCCACACGCGACTGGCTTTTCATCGACGGCCCCTTTCAGCGCGTGAACGCAGCCAGATATAGCCGCCATTCGACAAGCCCGTCACGAGCACCATGCCGAGCGCGAGCGCGTAACCGAGGTTCTGGTTGTGCATCACGTCGCCGCGAATCTGCGCGTACAGCAGGATCGTGACGATGTTCAGCGAACTGCCGGTCAGTGCATAAGCGGTCGCGACCGCACCAAACGAATTGGCGAACAGCAGCAGCGTCGCGCCAAGCACGCTCGGCCACAACACCGGCAACGCCACGTGACGCCAGTATTGGAAGGCCGTGCCGCCGAGGCAGTCACAGGCTTCGCGCCACTCGCGCTTCAGACCGTCGAGCGCGGGCGTGACGATCAGCACCATCAAAGGAATCTGGAAGTACAGGTAAGTCAGCGTCAACCCGGAAAAGCTCAGAACACTGAAGCCCGTCGAGTACAGATTGAAGCCGAGATACTTCTTCAGCAATACGGTCACGAGGCCGACGCGCCCCAGCGTACAGATGAAGGCAAACGCGAGCGGCACGCCGGCAAAATTCGAGGCGACGCCGGAGAACGTCATCAACGTAGGACGAATCCAGCCCGGCAATTTGCCTTGCACCGCCGCCCACGCGAGCAGCGAGCCGATCAACGCGCCGCCGAGCGCGGAAGCGGCGCTCACCTTGAAGCTGATCCAGTAGGCGTCCAGCACCGTGGGCTGGAGCAGGTCGCGAAAGTTGCCGAGCGTGAAGTGGCCTTGCGGATCCTGGAATGCGCCGACCATCAGAAAGCCGGTCGGCAGAATCAGGAACAGCAGTGCGAAGGTGAAAAACGGTACCACGCCGATCCAGGCGAGAAACTGCGACGCGCGGCCCGGACCGTTGACGCGAGGCGTTGGCGTGGGCACAGGCGGAACCAGCAATTCCGGCTGCACCGATCCAGCATCCGATGAAGCGCTCATAGCTCACCCTTAGGCAATCTGGCTAACGCGTGGCGCGCCGCGCTCATGGAGCGGCACGCTACCTTTGAAACTGCGCGTTGCGGTTAGACGCGGCGGCGTATGCGGCTTGCGATTGCTCGCTGCTGCATGGCCGCCGCAACCGCGTGCGCCCCGGCGATTACTTGACGTTCGCGCCGACCGTTTCGTCCCAGTGCTTCGTGATGGTCTCCTTGTAGGCGTCCTGTTGGGACAGCGTCGGGAACACCACGTTCTTGTACGACGACGGCGGCGGCAGCTTGTCGAGCAGCGCTTGCGGGACCTTCTTCGCTGCTACCAATTCGTTATAGCGCATCGGGTGGCAATAGCCGGTCAGCCAGCCGATCTGGCCTTCGTCGGAGTACAGGTATTCCATCCACAGCTTGGCGGCATTCGGATGCGGTGCGTAGGCGCTGATCGCCTGAACGTACACACCGGCGACCACGCCCGTCTTCGGAATCACCACCTGCACCTTCGGATTGCCCTTCAGCGTGTCGCGATCGGCGAGCGCGTTGTAGTCCCAGCGCACGACGATCGGCGTGGTGCCCTGCGCGAGCGATGCGGCCTTGCCGATCACCGGCACGAAGTTGCCGTTCTTGTTCAGGTCGGCGAAATACTTGAGACCGGCCTTGTCGGCCTTGCTTACGTCGCCCTTGCTTTGCGACAGACCTGCTGCGAACACGGCCTGGATCGCCTGATTGGCCGTGCGCGGGTCGCCGGCCAGCGAGACGGCATTCTTATAGTCTGACTTGAGCAGATCGCTCCAGTCGGACGGCGCCTTGTCGATCATGTCGGCGTTCACTTCAAATGACAGCACGCCGTAGTAATCGCCATACCAATAGCCGTCGGCGTCTTTCGACTCCTTGGGAATCGAGTTCCACGAAGCGACCTTGTACGGCTGCAGCAAACCCTCGGCCTTCGCGGTCGGACCGAACGACAGACCCACGTCGATCACGTCAGGCGCTTGCGGACCCTTGTTGCCCTTGTTCGCCTTGATGGCTTCGACTTCGTCGCCCGAACCCGCATCCGGATTCAGCTCGTTGATCTTGATGCCGTACTTCTTCTGAAAACCGGCCACCAGTTCACCGTAGTTGCACCAGTCGTGCGGCAACGCGATCACGGTGAGTTGGCCTTCCTGCTTGGCGGCTGCGACCAGTGCGTCGAGCGGCGCGGCCGAGGCGCTGCTCACGCCGGCTGCGGCGACACCCGCAGCGGCCGACATCGAAAGTAAACGAGCTAACGCGGTGCGCTTCATAGTTATCCCCATCCTCTGCCGAAATTGCTACGTTTGGAAAATTTCTAATTTCTAGCTCTATGGGCGCACACCTGTGCAAGCTCGCACTCGCGCACCCGCGCCATGCTCGGTCCGGCTCAGTCTGGATTCACCGGCGCCGAAAACATGTCGTGTTCCAGTCTATCGATGCGATCTGTACAAATCATGTCGACGCCCCATTGCGCCAGCAACTGCGCACGCTCGGGGTCATTCACCGTGTAGGCCAGCACGTGCAATCCGGCCGCCTTGATCCCGGCGACCAGCGGCTCGGTCAGGTACCGATGGCTCGCGTGCAACGACACGCAATCCAGTTCCCGCACGATGCGCAGCCAGTCAGCCGGCACCTCTTCGAACAGCATGCCGCGTCGCAGCGAGGGTGCAGCATCGCGCGCCGCAGCGAGCGCCTCGAACGAAAACGATGACAGCAGCGGCGGAGTCTGCCCTTGCCACAAAGTCAGCGCGCCGCTTGCGACCAGACGCCCGGTGATCTCGTCCCGCCCCGGGCAGGGTTTGATTTCGATGTTGGCGGCGATACCATCTTGTGCGCAGCGCGCGGCGGCCTCGGCGAGCGTCGGCAGGCGCGTACCGGCGAACTGCGGGCCGAACCAGGCGCCGGCATCAAGCGCGGCCAGTTGGTTCCACGTGTGTTCAGCAGCGGCGCCATGACCGTTGGTCGTGCGTTCCAGTGTGTCGTCGTGCAACAGAAAGAGTTGGTTGTCAGCGGAGAGCTTGGCGTCGAACTCGACCATGCGGTAGCCGTAGCGCACGCATGCGTCGAAACCGGCCAGCGTGTTCTCCGGCGCCAGCGTGCCGCCGCAGCGATGCGCAACCAGCCTCGGATAAGGCCAGTCTGCGGATAAGGTGCGATCAATCCCGTTTCCCACGTCTCGTTACCTTCCAGATAGAGCGGGTTAAATATGCTCTCGACACGTTCCCAGCTGCCACTGCCGTCATGCCACACCTACGCCATGCAGCCTTTACGCGTGAGCCCCGCGCGTAGTATCGCGCCAATGGGCGACGCTGTGATAGCTGGCCGCACGGCCAACGCCGCGCACTGCTGCAATCTTATTGTCAGGATGCCGAACCGTGCTGCTTCCCGGCAGCGCCGCATGCAGTAGAAAATGGTTCAGACGGCAGATCCCAAGGTCCATTATGGCAATGACATGTGTCCATCAAATTGCCAAAAAACGCCGCGAAATGCTCGAAATCGGACATTTCAATTCCTTTTCGAACATTTGATGTTCGAAATATGCGCCGCGCTTCGATCTGCGAAGGCTAAGGTTAAATACACAAACTTGCAAGCTGCCAAAAAAATACAACACAATTCGACTAAAGTAGTACGCTTGTCATTGTCCGGACACACATCCATGTCCACGATGACACTATTAAAACAAGCTGTGTGAACGCGCGTTCGCATCCAAGGAATAATGCATGTGGCAGGAAGACCGTCATCAGAGAATTCGCGCGTTGCTGTCCACGCTTCAACGCGTGTCGACCGAACGGATCATGGCGGACCTGGGCGTGTCGCGCGAAACGGTGCGGCGCGACCTGCTCGACCTGGAGGCACTTGGTGAATTGCGGCGCGTGCATGGTGGCGCGATAAAACCCGCCGACGAAGCGCCGATCGCCGAGCGCGCTCACACGCGCGTCAAATCCAAAACGGCGATTGCCAAAGCAGCCATCGGTTTGATCGCGAGCGGCCAGACGCTTTTCATCGACGCGGGCACGACCACCGCAGCGCTCGCTGAAGAACTGGCCAAACTGGCGAACCTGACGATCGTCACCAATTCCATCGACGTCGCGCTGAAAATGCGTGGCGCCGCGGATCAAACGGAAACGGCCAACGAAGTGATTCTGCTCGGCGGCTCGATCAGCGATCGGGCGATGGCGACCACCGGCGCCACCACCGTGCTCGACATCCAGCGCTATCGTGCGGACATGGCCTTGCTCTCGCCGGTCGGCATCGATCACCGGCATGGCGCCACCAACTACGATCACGCTGAAACCGAAGTGGCGCGCGCCATGGTCGCCAACGCAGACCGCGTGGTGATCCTCGCCGACTACAGCAAGATCGGTCAGCGCAGCCGGATTTCGTACTGTCCGGTCGATCGGATCGATGTGCTGGTCACCAACAAGAAGGCGGCCGAAGCCGCCGACTTTGCAGCGCTGAAAAAGAAGCTGGAAGAGATCGTTCTGGCTTAGGGCGCCGGTGTGTTCGGCGCTTTGCACGAGCGCTTCAAGGAACACTTCATGGAGCGCTGCAAGCGCGCCGCGCAAGCCGCTTATTCCTTCACATGCATCGTGTCGAGCACGCGCTTGCGCAAGCGCGTGTCGCGCAGCGCGCCGGCAGCTTCGAGCACCGGATAGGCCGTCGAGCAGAACAGCGAATTGAGCCGCTTCATGTCGCTGATCAGATCCAGATGTAACGCGCTGGTCTCGATGCTGCGCAAGGTTTGTCCGGCGAGTCTGTCCAGATGTTTGTATGAATACGCGCGCTCCAGATCCCGAAAGCGCTCTTTCTCCGCCAGCAAGCGCTCGGCGCAACGCAGATCGTTATTCAGAAACACCGAGAGGCCAAGCTGCAGATTGCTGACGAGCCGTGCCTGAAGGTCGTCCAGTTCGCCCAGCCCCTCCTCCGAAAACGACAGCCGGTGCGCGATCTTCTTTTCCTCGATATCGCCGACAATCCGCTCGATGATGTCGCCCGCATGCTCCAGGTTAATCGTCAACGAAATGATGTCGGTCCAGCGGCGGCTATCGGCTTCGTCGAGTTGCTCGCGGGAGATCAGCGTCAGATAGGTTTTGACCGCGGCGTAGAGTTGGTCGACGTCGTCGTCCATACGAATCGTTTCGCGCGCCTTGTCGAGGCTGTTTTCATGAATCAGGCCGGCAACGTTATCGAGCATGGTGCGCACGATGTCGCCAATGCGCAGCACCTCGCGTGCGGCGTTCGCGAGTGCGAGCGTGGGCGTGGAAAGCGCAGCGGCATCCAGATGCAGCGGCCGCAGTTCGCCGTTAGGCTGCGGCCGGTCCGGCAACACCCGTGTGCAGATGCGCGCCACCGGATCGATCAGCGAGAGGCATGCGCAGCAACGCAGCGTGTTGTAGATCACGTGAAAGCCGACCACGGCTTCGCGCGGATTCGCGATCAGCATCGGCAGCCCGCGCGCAAGCAGCGGCGCGAACGGCAGGATCAGCAGCGCACCGGCCAGCTTGAACGCCAGACTGCCCAAAGCCAAACGCCGTGCCGCCGCGTTCTGCGCAAGGGTGCCCATCAGCGCCAGCAAACCGCTGCCGAGATTCGCACCGATCACGAGACACAGCGCCACCTTGAGCGAGATCACGCCGGATGAGGCAAGCGTCGCTGTCAGCAAAACCGCCGCGAGACTCGAATAAGACAGCATCGCAAATGCCGCACCGACCAGCGCGTCGAGCATGGTGTCGCCGGTCAGCGCGCCGAACATCACCCGTACGCCGGCGCCTTGCATCATCGGCTGGGCGGCTTCGACGATCAGGTGCAGCGCCAGCAGGATCAAGCCAAGCCCGATCAGCGTACGGCCGACCTGGCCCGCGCGGGTTTGCTTGCGCGACAGAAAGAGCGGCACACCGAACAGAATCAGGATCGGCGACAGCCATGTCAGATCGAGTGTCAGCAAGCGCGCCATCAGTGCGGTGCCGACGTCGGCGCCAAGCATGATTGCGAGGCCGCTGGTGAGCGGCAGGAGACCTTGCGCGGCGAACGACGTGACGATCACCGCCGTTGCATTGCTGCTTTGCACGAGGCTTGTGACGCCGACGCCCGAAAGGAAGGCGCGCCAACGGCTACTGGTGCTGCGCCCGAGGACACTGCGCAGATCGGCGCCGAGCACGCGCAGGATGCCGGTACGTACGATGTGCGAGCCCCACACGAGGAGCGCCACACCCGCCAGAAGGTTAAGGAGAATCAACATAAGGCACTGCGCATCCGTTCCTGCTGCCATGACCCGAACCGCATGCCGCACGAACCGGCACCCGGGATGTTTATGACAGTAGTGTTGCACATTTTTGCCTTATTGTAATTTTGTGCTTTTAAATATACGCTCGTGCCAAACTGTGGATTGCTGTGTAACCGGCTCACTGTCCGGCACGCAATTCACTCGATCACTTCGTTTGCCCACTTCATCACAAGGACTCTGGATGAGCCGCAACCTTGCGCTGTTCGACCTGGACCATACGCTGCTGCCGCTCGATAGCGATCAGGCCTGGGCCCACTTCATCGCCGGATTGGGCATAGAAGGCGCTGCGCAGCACGCGGAAGAAATCGACGATTACTACCGGCAGTACGTGGCCGGCACGCTCGATATGAACGCCTATCTGAACTACACATTGGCGCCGCTCGCTCGCCACTCGCGCGAACAGCTCGACGCGTGGCATGCGCAGTTCATGGAGAAGGTGATTGCGCCGGCCATCCTGCCGGCTGCGCGGGAACTGGTGCAACGTCATATTGAAGCGGGCGACCTGTGCTGCATCGTCACCGCCACCAATGTGTTCATTACGAAGCCGATCGGCAAGGCGCTCGGCTTCGAGCATCTGCTGGGGATCGATCTCGGCACCGCAGGCGGCGATCCTTTGGCGCGCTTTACCGGAACCGCCGTCGGTGTGCCGACTTTTCGCGAAGGCAAGATCACGCGCACTGAGAACTGGCTGGCTTCGCTCGGCCATCGTCTGCAGGATTTTCCGCAGAGCTGGTTCTATAGCGATTCAATCAACGACGTGCCTTTGCTCGAGCGCGTCACGCATCCGGTCGCGACCAATCCCGACCCGCGCCTGCGCGCCATTGCCGCGGAACGCGGCTGGCCGGTCATTGAGTTGTTTGCTTGAGGTTGCGCGGGCTGGAGCGGGCTGTGGCTGGCTACACACGCCCCTTCCACGGCACCAGGCGCCGCTCCAGCGCGCGCATGCCGAGATCGAACAGCCATGCGATCAACCCGATCAGCACGATGCCCATCACCACCACGTCGGTACGCAGAAAGCTCGACGCATTGAGCACCATCTGACCCAAGCCGGCAGTGGCCGCGACCATCTCAGCGGCAACCAGGGTGGTCCAGCCGAAGCCAATAGCAATCCGCAAGCCGGTCAGAATCTCGGGCAACGCAGCGGGCAGAACCACATGTCGCACGATCTGCCCGAAGCGGCCACCCAGCGAATACGCCGCATGAATCTGCTCGATGGTCGCACTGCGCACACCGGCACGCGCCGCCATTGCAATCGGTGCGAAACAGGCGAGATAGATCACGACGATCTTCGCCGTTTCATCGATACCGAACCAGATCACCACCAGCGGCAGATACGCAAGCGGCGGCAACGGCCGGTAGAACTCTAGCGGCGGATCGAGCAAGCCGCGCGCAACCCGGCTTACGCCCATCAGGATTCCGACCGGCACCGCCGTGACCGCGGCCAGCGCGAACGCACCGAACACGCGCAGCGCACTCCATGCGAGATGCTCTGAGAGTGGCAAGCCACCTTGAATGCGACCGTGCCAGGCGTCCAGAAAGGCGGCCCAAACGGCCTCGGGCGTCGGCAGAAAGAGTGGAGGCAGCCAGTGCAGATGCGTGGCAAGCCACCACAGCGCCGCGAGCGTCGTGACCGAGACCGCGCTCAGCGCCGCGGTCGGGCCTTCGCCCGGCAAACGCCAGCCGCGTACCGGCCGCGCTTTACGCCGCGGCGGCTCGCTTGTCTGGGCCAAGGGCACGGTGCCCAGCGATTCACGTGAAGCCGTCACGACAGCACCTCTTCCTGATTCTGCTCATTCCGTTCGTGCAGACGACGCACCAGCCGTTCGCGCCATTCGATGAAATCCGGCGACGACTTCACCGCGCGTGCGTCGCGTGTCTCGAGAAAACGCTGCGCGAATGGCAGGTCGTAGCTCTCGGCGATGCGGCCGGGTCCCGGCGTCATCACGACGAGGCGTGTCGCCAGAAACAGCGCTTCCTCCACGCTATGCGTAATGAAGAACACCGTCTTGCGTGTGCGGCCCCATACGTCGAGCACGAGTTCTTGCATCGACTCGCGCGTCATCGCGTCGAGCGCGCCCATCGGTTCGTCCATCAGCAGCACTTGCGGATCGCTTGCCAGCGCGCGTGCAATACCCACGCGCTGCTGCATGCCGCCCGACAGCGCGTAGACCCGTGAGCGCGCATGCTTCTCGAGCCCAACCAGCGCCAGCATCTCCAGCGCGACGCGCTCGCGCTGCGCCTTCGGCACACGCTGAAAACGCAGGCCGAGCGCGACATTGTCGAGTACGTCGAGCCAGGGCATCAGCGCGTACTTCTGAAACACGACGCCGCGATCCGCGCCCGGTCCGAGCACGGGTTCGCCGTTCAGACGCACCTCGCCTTCGGTCGGCTGAATGAAACCGGCGATGCAGTTCAGCAAAGTCGTCTTGCCACAACCGGACGCACCCAGCGCGACGACGAACTCGCCCGGTTCGATGTGCAGATCGACGTCAGCGAGCGCGATGTGCGGCGCCGCGCCGCGTGCGCCTTCGTAGGCGACGTGCAGCCGCCGTATCTCAAGACCGCTCATCGCCGTGCTCCATGATGCTGATGGGTAAGCTCGCTAAAAAAGTTAATGCGCCGCACGCTGTACGAATTGCGGATCGACGCCGGTCGAGTAATCGGCCAGCACGTTCTGAATCGTGCCTTGCGTCTTCAGGAATGCAGCGGTCGCGGCGAGCGACTTAGCCGCGCCGGATTGCGCGCCGCCACCAAGCCATGCATTCGAGGCCTGCTGGGCCGGCGTCGGGAATGCATACAACGCGAGGCTCGCCGGCACTTCCTGCGCGGTGGCGCCGGACTCCTTCGCAACCGCCTCGACCTGCGGCGACGTCGCAGTCCATGCCGACGTGTGATCGCGATAGCTCGCATCGGTCGCGGCCAGCACCTTCACGAAGCGCGCGACGAACTCGGCGTTCTGGCTCGCGAACTTGCGGTCGACGACGAAGCCGTCAAACGTTGCCTTGCCGGTTTGCTGCGCAACTTGACCCGATGTGATCAACACCTTGCCGTTCTTCTTCACCTTCGCGAGCACCGGGTCCCAGATGTAAGTCGCGTCGATGTCGCCACGCTCCCACGCCGCTGCGACCTCGGGCGGGCGCAGATTGACGATCTTCACATCCGACGGATTCACGCCGGCGCTCTGCAGTGCGACCAGCGTATGAAAGTGCGAGGTCGACACGAACGGCACGCCAATCTTCTTGCCCTTCAGGCCCGCGACGCTGGTGACGTTGGAGCCGTCACGCGCGACCAGCGCTTCGGCGTCGTTGATGTTGTCGAGAATCCAGAACAGCGAAATATCGACGCCCTGCGACAGTCCGGCGGCAATCGGACTCGACCCCGCTTCGCCGAGTTGCACCGAGCCCGAAGCCAGCGCGCGGATCACGTCGGCGCCGCTGCCGAGCTTGCGATAGGTGACCTTGTAGCCGGTGGCTTTCTCGACTTCGCCCGTGGCCTGCGCATAACGCCAAGGCACGACCATGTCCTGATATGCGATCACGACTTCTTTGGTGTCGGCGTGTGCAACGGAAGAAAACGGCGCGGACAGCGCCAGCAGCGTAGCGAACGCGGCCAACGGACGAAGCAAGCGGTTCATCGAGAAACCCCTTTAGTGTGTGTTGTCTGGGAGGCTTTCGACTATAGGGAGTTTGTTCGCGGGCGGTTCTAATTAATCCGCGATTGCTAATGACGCTGTTCGAGCATTGCTTTTCACGCTGAGTTGGATCGGCGCGACTGCTGCGGTGAGCAGTAGATGGGTTCTAGCGAAGGGTTACGGATTGGGATGCCTTGGCGCAAGCTGGCCGTTCGGCGGATTGTCGTGCTTCCGTGGCAACGGCATGATCAGCGAGTTGCCTTCAATTCGCATTCCTATGGTCGATTTTCTTAACCGCTTGAGCTGGTTGTTTTTCAATATCGGCGTACCCGTTTTTGCGCCGATTGCATTGCTTCCTCTGTTGAACTTTTCGCGCTACTACCGGCACGCGGCGATCCATTCAGGATGGCCAGCTTTTCTGGGTTGTCATTTCGATGTGTGCCAGCGCATGCTACGAGATTGGAGGTGCGTTGAGCGAAGCGCCGACGCGCAGCAGGTTAGCGCTCATGTTGGCCGCACTTCTCTGGCACGTGCTCTTTATCGTCGCAGCGTCAATACTAGTGTGCCTGGGTGCGGCCGATGCAGCGGCTCGCCCAGCGCGTCACGCGGGAGAACAGGAGCATGATGGTTGGTTGATGTGGTTTTCGCTGCTCATAACCGTTGTCGTCGCAGTCTCCTTTTCCGCATCTCATTATTCGTTTACCTAACTAAATTCGGCGCTCTGATCTATAATTTTCATCCTAGTCTCACGGAGATCCAGCATGCCCAATTTGATCGACCGCCTCATCGAAGACCGCGCACTGCGCCATCGCTTCATCCTCTTTCTTTACCCGTTCACGATCATCGGCGGAATGATATCCTTTACTTGCAGTCTGCTCGCACGTTATTACCGCTAGGCAACGCAGGCAGATATCAGGGCGGAACTGCTGAACCGCCCACTTCCGCGCCCCAAAAAAAAGCCCGCAACATGTGCGGGCTTTGCATTTTCAAACTGACAACACACGAAACCGTTCAAACCACCCCGGCTCCATGCGCCTGCAGATCGGCGTGGTAGCTCGAGCGAACCATCGCACCCACTGCTGCGTGCGTAAAGCCCATCTTGTACGCTTCTTCCTCGTACATCTTGAACGTGTCCGGATGCACATACGAGCGCACCGGCAGATGGTGTTCCGAAGGTTGCAGATACTGGCCGATCGTCAGCATGTCCACGTCGTGCTCACGCAGATCGCGCATCACTTGCAAGATTTCTTCTTCGGTTTCGCCGAGGCCGACCATCAGGCCGGACTTGGTCGCGACGTCCGGATGCAGCGCCTTGAAATCCTTCAGCAGCTTCAGCGAATGCGCATAGTCCGAACCGGGGCGCGCTTCCTTGTACAAGCGCGGTACCGTTTCGAGATTGTGGTTCATCACATCAGGCGGTGCGGCGTTCAGAATGCCGAGCGCGCGATCCAGACGGCCGCGGAAGTCCGGCGTCAAAATTTCAATGCGCGTCTCCGGCGAGAGCTCGCGCGTCTGACGGATGCATTCCACGAAGTGAGCAGCGCCACCATCGCGCAGATCGTCACGGTCGACGCTGGTGATCACCACGTACTTCAGCTTCAGCGCGGCGATGGTGCGCGCCAGGTTGCCCGGCTCA
Organism: Paraburkholderia nemoris; assembly: GCF_905221015.1. NCBI lineage: Bacteria > Pseudomonadati > Pseudomonadota > Betaproteobacteria > Burkholderiales > Burkholderiaceae > Paraburkholderia > Paraburkholderia nemoris. Next base: position 22,270 of record NZ_CAJNBO010000021.1, read on the forward strand.
TCCACGTCGAGCGGATCGGGGCGACCGTGGCCGACGTCACAGAATGGGCAGCGGCGCGTGCACTTGTCACCCATGATCATAAACGTCGCGGTGCCCTTGCCGAAGCATTCGCCGATGTTCGGGCAGCTCGCTTCTTCACACACCGTGTGCAGATTGTGCTCGCGCAGAATCTGCTTGATTTCCGAAAAGCGCGAATTGCCGGTGGCCGCTTTGACGCGGATCCAGTCTGGCTTTTTCAGCTTTTCGATCGGGATGATCTTGATCGGAATACGGGCGGTTTTGGCTTGCGCCTTCTGCTTCGCGGTGGCGTCGTAGGCAGCGGCGGGAGCCGGCACGGCATCAGGAGCGGGAGAAGCTGCGAGGTTCGCGGTAACGTCAGTCATTCGTTCGGTCCAGTCAGGCGGTGAGGGCACCGGCCTGCGGTTGGGCGACGGCCGCGGGACTGCCGTCGAGGTTTGCGGTGAGGCGTGCTGCAAAGGTACGGGCCACGTCGTCCCAGCCGGCGGCAACGCCCAGCGTTGCCATATCGACTGTTTCGAGCCCCGCGTAGCCGCATGGGTTGATGGCCAGAAACGGCCGCAAGTCCATGTTCACATTCAGGCTCACGCCGTGATAGCTGCAGCCGTTGCGGATTTTCAGACCCAGCGCGGCGATCTTGGCGCCGGCATGCAGCCCGGCGTCCGGCCCGGGCGCCACGTAGATACCGGGGGCACCCGCCTTGCGTTCTCCGGCGAGATTATACGCCGCGAGGGTGTCGATCACGGCCTGCTCGATCCGGGTGACCATCTCGCGCACCATCAGCTTGCGTCGGCGCAGGTCCAGCAACAGGTAGGCAACCACCTGTCCGGGCCCGTGATACGTGATCTGCCCGCCCCGGTCGACTTTGACAAGCGGAATGCCGCTGTCGGCGGCCAGCAGATGCGCCGGGTCGCCGGCCTGGCCAAGCGTGAAGACGGGGGGGTGTTCGACCAGCCAGATCTCGTCGGGTGTATCGGCGGTGCGCGCGTCGGTGAACGCGCGCATCGCTTCGAAACTGGCTTCGTAAGGTTCGTTGCCGAGCCAGCGCAGCGTAAGCGGCGCCGTGGCGGGCAAAGGAGACGGGGAAACCGGGGTGGTGCACATGATCCCGACAGTTTACCGAAATCTGGGCATCCCCGCCGGGCGCGCCCACTTTGGGACTCGGGGCGCTTTGTTTCGTACCGGAACTCCGTTTAACCAGAGTCGCGCTTCGTTTCGCGCCTGAGCGCCGTTCAACTGCAGCGCCGCTCCGCTATCGCGTCACGGCGCCGCCACCGCTCACACCGTGCGCCAGCCCCCACGCATACGGGCAGCCAGCCGCTCGCCGACCCGTGCGAGCCAGTTCAGCGCACGCTCATCGCAGCGTGTCGGCACTGAAAACGCGACCTTCGCATGCGTGCTGCCCTCGGCGCTCAACCACAGCCGTTCACCGCGCCGCAGCCGCAGCGTGTGGCCGGGCTGCAGCCAGTAGTCTTCGGTATCGTCGCTGCGCGTGACCCACACCGCGCCGCCGTGCACGACCAGCTTGGTGCTGCGTGCTACCTTCATAGGAATGGTTTCGCCGTTGCGGATTTCAAAAGCGATACTAGAGGAAATTTCTCGCATGATGCCCTCGCCAAAATTCGTTTCATGACTACAATCCTAGGCGTAGCAAGGGTTTACGCAAAACGATCTATTTTCACCTCTATGTGAGAAATATTGCGATGGACCTCCGGCAATTACCCCCGCTGAACGCCATCAAGGCGTTCGAAGCCGCCGCCCGCCACGAGAGCTTCTCGCGTGCCGCCGACGAGCTGTTCGTCACGCACGGCGCCGTCAGCCACCAGATTCGCGCGCTCGAGGAGGAATTGGGCATCGCACTGTTCGCCCGCGACGGCAAGCGCGTACGGCTCACGGACACGGGCCGCCGCTATGCCACGCGCGTGCGCACCGCGTTGATGGGGCTTGCTGACGCCACTCGCGAAGTCCGCGCCGGAGACCGCGAACGGCGCCTCGTCGTGTCCATGCTGTCCTCATTTGCGGCGCGCTGGGTGACGCCGCGCATCGGCGGCTTTATCGAGGCGCATCCCCTGTGGGACCTCGAACTGCTGTCCACCAACGCGCTGACGGACTTCGCGCGCGACGACGTCGACGTGGCGATCCGTTTCGGCTACGGCAAATATTCGGGGCTGCACGCGGAGTTGCTGCTGGAGGAGATCTTCTTTCCGGCTTGCGCGCCGAATTTCAACGGCGGCAAGCTGCCGCAAACGCCGGCCGATCTGGCCAAGGTTCAACTGCTGCGCTCGGACGACGAACTCTGGCGGCCGTGGTTCGACGCCGCCGGCCTCACCGACTGGCCTGAGCCGAAGCGCGGCGTGCTGTACCAGGATTCGTCGAACCTGCTGCAGGCGGCCATCGACGGCCAGGGGGTCGCGCTCACGCGCCGTTCGCTGGCGATGCACGAGATCGCGGCCGGCCGCCTTGTGCGGCTATTCGATGTGGATGGGCCGAGCCCGTGGCAGTACTACTTCATCTGCCCGCCGCAGATGCTCGAAACCGCGCGTGTCAAGGCGTTCCGCGCCTGGGTATTCGAAGAAGTGGGACGGTTCAAACAGCTTTTCGAGCGGGCTTGCGAGGCGGGCCCTGCACCAAACGCAGATCTGGCGGCGGACGCATTGCGCGTCACGCCGTAATCCAGAGGCATCCGTAGGCACAGAGCCTGGCTAGCCTTAAAGCACCACCTTCACCATCGGATGGCCGGTCAGCGCGCGATAGATATCGTCGAGCTGCGCCTGGCTCGTCGCGCGCACGGTAACCGTCAAACCGGTGTAATTGCCGCCGCTGGACGGCCGCGTTTCCACGCGAGCGGGATCGACTTCGTTATCGAACTGCCGAACCACCGTCACGATCGTCTCGGCGAACTCGGGATGCGACTTGCCCATGATCTTGATGGGAAAGTCGCACGGAAACTCAAGCAATGATTCTTTCGCGGGATTCACTTTCTACTCCTTGCTGCGCTTCTTGCGCTTCCTTGGCCTTGGCGCGCTGATAGGCCGCGTACAAGGCCGCAAACACCGCGCCCGGCTTGCCGTTACCGACCGGCTGAGCGTCGAGCTGCGTGACCGGCAGCACTTCCTTGGTGGCGGAACTGACCAGAATCTCGTCGGCGGCCCGCAACTCGGCTTCGGCGATCTCGCGCGCTTCGAAGCGGATGCCGCATTCGCCCGTCAGCTCTTCGATCAGACTGTAGCGAATCCCTTCGAGAATCTTGTGGCTGCGCGGCGGCGCATACAACACGCCGTCCTTCACCATCCAGATGTTTGAAGACGAACCTTCGGTCAGCATGCCGTCGCGAAACTGGATCGTCTCGAACGCGTCGTTTTCAGCCGCGTACTGCGCCATCAGAACATTGCCGAGCAGCGATACCGATTTGATATCGCAATTGAGCCAGCGGCGGTCTTCGGCGGTAACGCAGCGCACGCCCTGCGCGCGCTGCGCGGCGTCCGGCAGGCTCAGCGGCGTAACCATCACGAACACGGTCGGCTGGATGCCGGCCGGGAACGCGTGACCGCGCTTCGCGACGCCCCGTGTGATCTGAACGTAGGCAATCGCGTTCTGATCGGCGCGCAGGCCTGCGTCCGCTTCATTGGCCGCGACCACGCGGTCGATCAGCTCGCGCCAGCCGGCATCGTCGAACGGATTGACGATGCCGATCTTGTCCAGCGAGCGCCCGAGGCGCGCCAGATGATGCCGGAAGCGAAACGCCGTACGGCCGCTCGCATGCGGATACAAGGGCGCGACTTCGTAAATGCCGTCGCCGAAAATAAAGCCGCGGTCGAGAACCGGCACGCGCGCTTCGGACAAGGGCACCAGCTCGCCGTTCAGATAAACGATCGGGTCGAGCGAAACATCGGAAACAGCGGTCATCGCAATCGGGCTCTTACTTCTTCTTGTTGAACATCAGCATCAGCGAATCCCACACGCGGCCGACCACGCCGGCTTGCGGCACGGCCTGCAACGCGACGATCGGGAATTGCGCCAGCACCTTGCCGTCGGCCACGAGTTTCGCGGTGCCGACCTGCTGACCGTTCGCGATCGGTGCGATCAGCGGATCGATCTGCTCGATCTGCGGCTTAACCTTGTCGCCCATGCCCTTCGGCACGGTGATGTACTGATCGCCCTTCACGCCGATCTGCACGGTGTCCTGCGCACCCTTGTAGACGCGCGGCGTGCCGACCACCTGGTTCGCCTTGTACAGACGCACCGTGTCGTACGCGGTGTAGCCGTAGTTCAGCATCTTCAGGCTGTCCTGCACGCGGTCGTGTTCCTTGACCTCGCCCATCATCACCGAGACGAGACGGCGCGAGCCGTCGGCCGTACCCGGCAGCGGACGCTTCGCGCTGGCGATCAGGCAGTAGCCGGCCGCTTGCGTATGACCGGTCTTCAGGCCGTCCACGGTCGGGTCGATCCACAGCAGACGGTTGCGGTTCGGCTGCTTGATCTTGTTGTACGTGAATTCCTTGACCGAGAAGATGTTGTAGTAGTCGGGGAAGTCACGAATCAGGCGCGCCGACAACACCGCGAGGTCGCCCGCCGTGGTGTAGTGCTGCGCGTCGGGCATGCCGTTCACGTCGGCGAAATGCGTGTTCTTCATGCCGAGTTTCTGCGCTTCGGTGTTCATCATGTTGACGAACTGCGCTTCGCTCCCGCCCACCAGTTCGGCCAGCGCGATCGCCGCGTCGTTACCCGACTGGATGATCATGCCGTACACCAGATCGTGCACGGTCACCGGCTTGTTGGCTTCGATGAACATGCGCGATTCGTCGGTGCGCACGCGGCGCACCGCTTCGCTCGGCATCACCGTCTGCTCCATCGTGATCTTCTTCGTCTGCAGTGCTTCGAAGACGAGGTACGCGGTCATCAGCTTGGTCAGCGAGGCCGGTTCGACACGTTCGTCGGGATTGCCCGAGGCGAGCACCTGATTGCTGGTAGCGTCGACGAGCACCCACGAACGCGCGTTCACCCCGGGCGGCGGCACCTGCGCGAACGCCGTGCTGGCAACGAGCGTGGCCGGCAGCACGATGCCGAGGGTCACGGCACGGCTAAGCGTAGTGGGAACGAAAGAAGAAACTGACGGGAATGACGTGCGGCCGGAGGTGGAGAAACGCATAGGGTCGATTCGTGCGGAAAAATACATCGCGCGCAGGGCGCACAGATTGGAGGAGCCGGTCGGCGAGCGTCAGGCCGTAAAAACGGCGCGGCGCCCATTGGACTTCCGGCGACGCGATCGGTTCGCGCAGCACGCCTCGCATCCGGCACCGCTGCGCACGAGCAAGAAGCTACGCGTCGCGCGAACTGCCGGGTGGGCAATGCTGCGCCCAAAAAAGAGCGCTCATTATACGCGCGCTATCCTGGTATCTTTGAGCAAAGGTCGGCGATTAATTTGCGTTTGCCCATACCTGTACCCCGGAAAACACGCGCGGCGCCCTCCGCGTGCGTCCTCGCGTGTGCCCCTTAGCGCCACGCGTCGACGATGATCCGCTTCAGGACGTGCAGCTTACGATGCAGAAAATGCTCTGCCCCCGGAATCACGACAACCGGCAATTCCTGCGGCCGCGCCCAGTCGAAAACCGACTGAATGGGAACGGTATCGTCGATTTCGCCGTGAATCACGAGCGTGTTTTCCGGCACAGGCGCGACTTCCCACCGGCTCGCCGCGGTGCCCACGAACACGATCCGCTCGATCGCCTGGCCTTCTTCGCGCAGCTTCGCGGCCACGTGCGACAGCACGAAGGTGCCGAACGAAAAACCCGCCAGTACGAGGGGCAGATCGCCCTGTCCTGCCTGGGCGCGCATGTGGTCGAGAACGGCGCGCAGATCGTCGCGCTCGCCGATACCGGCGTCATGCTCGCCTTGCGTTTCGCCGACACCGCGGAAATTCGAGCGGTACGTCACGTAGTTCAACTGCACGAGCGTGCGGGCAAGCGTCTGCGCGACCTTGTTGTCCATCGTGCCGCCGAACAGCGGATGCGGGTGCGCGACCAGCGCGATACCGCGCGGCGCGGCGCCGTTGTCACGCATGTCGTCAGGCAGATCCAGCGCGACTTCGATCTTGCCGACCGGGCCGTCGATCAGATACTTCTTCGTATGTGTATTCATGGCGCGGTTTATTGATCGATTTTCAGACGCTCAACGACTTTGCCGTTCACAAGATGCGAATCGACGATTTCATCGATGTCGCTCTCGTCGACGTACGTGTACCAGACGCCTTCCGGATACACGACGAGCGCCGGGCCGAGTTCGCAACGCTCGAGACAGCCGGCCTTGTTGATACGCACCTGGCCCGGACCTGCAAGGCCGAGTTGCTTCACGCGCTTTTTTGCGTGTTCCTGCATCGCCTGCGCATTGCAATTCGCGCAGCTCGGACGCTCCGCGCCGGGATCGCGCTGGTTGAGACAGAAGAAGACGTGGTACTTGTAGTAGGGATCCATGATGTCCGGAGGGGCGAAACTGTAAGAGTGGGAATGGCGCTCGAAGCGCCGCAGCGCGCCTGTTGTGCGGAAGATTATAGCGAGCGGGGCTGACGGTCGCTGAGCGGCGGACGCGCGCCCGCACTCATGCGCCGCCCCTGCTTCATGCACGCTTCATGCGCCCCTCATGTGCCCCTCATGTGCCCCTCATGTGCCCCTCACGCGCCGCTTGAGCCAAACCTGTTCGACAAGATAGGCGAGCCACACTAGCGCCGCATACGGCCAGATCCACGCGATCCAGTGCGCGAGACCGTTGAAGTGCAGGTACCGTCCCTGGCGCCAGTCCGCCAGTACAGCATCGAAATACGGATTGACCGGCAGCAGATTGACGAACACGAGCGCGACCGTCAGCGCGCAGGCCGCGAGCGCCGCCCGCAACCTGCGCCGCAAGCGCAGCGCCAGCAGTGCGGCGACGGTGCCGCACACAAGCCCCTCCAGCGCGCCGGGCGTCGCCCAATCGAACGCAAGACCGGATTGCGATTGCAGAAAAGTCGCGCCCGCCTTCACGCACAAGGTCATGACGATAAACACGAGCAACAGGCGCACGAGCGGCGCATGGCGGCGCACCGGCAGCGAGGCCAGAGCCAGTGCGGCGAACAGATTGAGCGTGGTGATGACGGCTTCCCAGGCGTCGTCCGGCAGCCAGGCGGCCACCAGCGCCGGCCACGCGCCGACGTGCCAGGCCGTCGGCGTCCACGCGAGCAAGGCGTCTTGCGTCGTCGAATCGAAACGCAGCCACAGCTCGCGCGGCCAGTTACCGAGACCGAACAGCCGCGGCGCCGGGTACATGGTCGCGAACGGCCACAAGGCGACGAGACAGGCAAGCGCCGCCGTGTCGCGCTCGAACCAGAGGAGCCGCGCACGCCGCAGCAAGCCGCGATCGAGCAACGCGCCGGTGGCCGGCGACATGATCGCCGCGCCGAGCAGCGCACCGAGCGCATTGGCGGCCAGGTCGAGGTTGGAGGCCACGCGCGTCGGCAGATAGGTTTGCACCGCTTCCATCACGCCCGACAGCAAGCCACCGAGCACGAAAGCCAACGCGACCGCCAGCGTGCCGCGCCAGCGCGGATACACCGCGAGCACCACCAGTGCGCCGAACGGCATGTACCCGAGCACGTTCGTGACGACGTCGAACGCCGTCAGGTACTGCGGCATGGGATCGGACAGATAGGCAAACGGAGCAAGGCCGAGCGAACGCCAGCCGGAAAATGGATACCACGAACCGTAGACGATCAGCGCCGTATACAGCCCCAACGTCTGCCGGGCGAGCGCCGACGGGCGACGCTGCCAGGGCTTAACGCTCATGCAGCGCTCCGTTCTTTGCGCTGCATGCAGGTCATTGCGCGGCGACCAGCGCCTGCACGCCGAGCCATGCACCGATCTGCGCGACGAGGTCGTCGCTGGCCGCGGCGAGCGCCTGCGCGCCGCCAGCGGCATCCCCCGAACTGGACGGCGCGCGGGCGAGGAAGGTGCGCTGGCCGATCACCTTGCCGTTTTGTGTCAACGTGGCGCGCGCGGTGACTGCGGCGTGGCTTTCCGACTGGCTATCGAAGACCTGTTCGAACTCGCTCAGATCGACCTTCAGGACCGGCGCGTGCACGCCGTCGGCCCCGGTCAGCACGGTACCGCGCGAACTAAGCGCACCGCGCAGACGCTGGGTCAGCAGTTGCGACGGCGCCATGGTCCAGTGGCTATTCGCGTACGACGCGGTCTGCTGCGCGTCGGCGTAGCTGAGCCGGTAAATCAGCTTGTCGGATTCGAGGTTGTCGGGCGCGGTGACATCGAGCACCTTCACCGCCGGCAGCGTGCCGGCCGAGGCGGCCGGATTCGGCGGCCCGAGGTCGTAGCGGATGTCCGAGATCGCCGCGGGGGTGCCGGCGCAACCTGCGGCCAGCACGCCGAACGCGAGCAGCATCGCAAGCGTGGCGCCAGAGGACAACAATCGGTGGGTCAAGCGTGACATGACAATCTTCCTTCTTCAAAACCTGCAATTCATTTCATTTGGCGACGGGTGTAACCCCGGGCGCAGCGGCGCGCGCGGCGGGCCATGAGAAACCGGCTTCGCCAGGACCCGGCGCCGCACGCGGCGCACCGAACAGCACGCTGCGCGGATTGGTGCTGAACGTGTCGGCAGCGCGGTCCACGGAGCGGGCCGCGGAGCGCACGTCTTCGGCGAGCGAATTGACGCGCGGCAGCGTGTCGTAACCGACGCGCGCCGACAACTCCTGGATCGAACTGTCCATCGACACCAGCGCATCGCCCGCTTGCTGCGCCGCCGTCCCGACCTTGTTCAGGTTGGTCTCGAACGGGCCGTCCGGGCGGTTCAGACTGGTGATCAACTGATTGGTCGATTCCAGCGTGCGATCCAGTGTGTTGATCGTGGCGGGCAGCTTGCCGGCGGCCGGCGCCATCTGCTGGGTCAGCGTGGCGACGCCGTCGGCGGCCTTCTGAAGACTCGCTACCGTGCCCTGCAACTGGCTGACCATTTCCGGCGACAACAGATTGTCGACGTCGTCGGTGACTCTTTCGAGTTTGCGCAGCAAAACGTCGCCGCGTTGCTGCAACTGATCGAGCAGGCCCGGGCGCATCGGCAACTGCGCCACCGCTTTCGCCGACGACGCGAGCGGCGTCGGATCGCGCCCACTATCATCCAGCTGAATGAAGGCGATACCCGTCACGCCCTGGAACCCGAGGCTGCCGAACGTGGAGTGTGTAATCGGCGCGTGCGTGTCGACGAGGATGCGGATCAGGATTTGCCCAGGATGATCCCGATCGAATTTGATCGACTGCACCTTGCCGACGTCGAGCCCGCGATAGCGCACCGCCGCGTCGGTATACAGCCCCGTAACGTTGGTGCGCGCAATCAGATCGTACGGCACCCGCACGGAACGGTCGACGTTGAACAAAAAAGCCGCCACTGCGATTGCAGCCAGCAAGGCCACCGTGAAGATCCCTGCCCAGAAGGCATGTGATTTATTTTCCATTGTCAGGTTCCCTGGTTCACAGCGGCAATTCGGACGATGCCGATTCGAGCGCCGCACGCGGCAATTTCGCGCGGCGCTCCGGCGGCAGCGCCTGCAGCGCGCGACGCCCGCGCAGGCCGAGGAAATATTCCCGGATAAAAGGATGATCGACGCCCGCCGCCTCTTCGACCGGCGCGGCGACCAGCACCTTGCGATCCGCCAGCACGGCGACGCGGGTGGACAGCGCGATCATCGTGTCGAGATCGTGCGTGACCATCACCACCGTCAGACCGAGCGCGCGATGCAGCGCGGAAATCAGTTCGACGAATTCATCCGACGCCTGCGGATCGAGGCCGGCGGTCGGCTCGTCGAGAAACAGCAGCTCGGGCTCGAGCGCGATGGCGCGCGCAATGCCCACGCGTTTGATCATCCCGCCCGAAAGCGCCGACGGCATCTTCGACGCGTGCTTGCATGGCAGGCCGACCATCTCGAGCTTAAGCATCACGATGTCGCGCAGCAGGTCGTCGGGCACCTTGCCGAGTTCGCGTAAGGGCTGCGCGACGTTGTCGAACACCGAGAGCGACGAGAACAGCGCGCCGCGCTGAAAAAGCATCCCGGAGCGGCTGCGCATGAGCAACGCGTCTTCGGGCGAAATGGTCGCAATGTCCTGACCAAACAGCTTGATGGTTCCCGACGACGGCCGCTCCAGCCCGAGAATCTGCCGCACCAGCGTAGTCTTGCCCGAGCCCGAGCCGCCGACGATCGAGACGATCTCGCCGCGCCGTACGTCGAAATTCAGATGCTGATGCACGATGTTGCGGCCGTAGCGCTTGGTGATGTCGATCACCTCGATCACCGGCTCCGCGATCTCGGGCATCGGTTGGCCGCGTACGGCCTGGGTGAGTGGCGCGATCATCCTAGCCCCACGTTCTGGAAGAGGATCGCGAACACCGCGTCCGCGAGAATCACGATGGTGATCGAGGTCACCACCGAGGTCGTCGTGCCTTCGCCGAGGCTTTGCGAATTGGCCTTGATACGGAAGCCGAAGTGGCAGCCGACGATCGCAATCAGCATGCCGAACGCAACGCCCTTGCCAAGGCCGATCCACAGGTTCGCGACCGGCACCACGCCCGGCAAGGCGCGCGCGAAGTAGCTCATGTCGATGCCGAGGACGATCTTCGCGGCGAGCGCGCCGCCCGTCAACGCGATGATGTTAGTCCACATCACGAGGAGCGGCATGGCCACGCCGAGCGCGACCACACGCGGCAAAATCAGCCGCAGGCCGTGCGGGATGCCCATCACACGCATGGCGTCGAGTTCTTCGGTGACGCGCATCACGCCGATCTGCGCGGTAATCGCCGAGCCCGAGCGGCCCGCCACCAGAATCGCCGACAGCACCGGCCCCAGTTCGCGAATCACCGACAGCCCAAGAATATTGACGATGTACTGATTCGCGCCAAACAGCCGCAGTTGCTGCGCGGACAGATAGCTCAGCACGATGCCGATCAGGAACGCGACCAGCGCGGTGATCGGCAAGGCCTTGGTGCCTGCGTTATAGACGTTCGCGGAGATCTCGGTCCACGGCGTGATTTTCGGTTTGCGCGCGATCGCGAGAAGATCGAGCACGACCTGCCCAAGCATGCCGAATCCGCCGTACAGATGCTCGAAGAACGAGAAGATCGCGAGGCCCAGCCGGGTGAACGGATCGAACTTGATTACCGGCTCGACCTTTTCGCGCGCCGTGTCGAGCAGTGCGATGCGCTCGAAAATGTCGCGTTGCGTATCGGTGAGCGTGGTGTCCGGGGGCATCTTGTGGCCCCACACGCGCCACAGCGCCTGCCCCCCGACGTGATCCATCCGGTCGACACGCGACAGGTCCCACTGGCGGATGCCTTCAGCGCCGACCAGCGTGCCCAGCAAAGGGATCACGTGACCGGTGGCCTTGTCGCGTGCGAGCGCGAGCGCCGTCCACTGGCCCGAGAGCCGGACGATCTTGCCTTGGCTGCCGGCCGCGACTTCAAGGCCGGGCGGAGTGTCGTAGTTCAAGGATCGCTGGAATCTGGTTATCGGATTAGGGGCCATTGTAACGAAGGCGCGGCGCTTGAACCGTGCTCACGGACTCGTAGCGTTCGCAGTGGCTACAATATGAGACATGAACGCCTCCAAGACCCCACCCCAAGCCGCTGCGGCCACCGACTGGCGCATCGACCGCGAGCGCGCCGTCGCGCTATTCGGTGCGCATGCGCATGACTGGCCAATCGAAATCGTCGAGGAAACCGGCTCGACCAACGCCGACCTGATGACCCGCGTCAAGGCATTGCCGCGCAAGGCCGGCGCGCTGCCGCGGCCGATCGTGCGGGTCGCCTATCTGCAAACCGCGGGCCGCGGCCGTCGTGGCCGTCCATGGTATGCGGAACCGGGCAATGCACTGCTGTTTTCGGTGGCCTGCGTGCTGCCGCGCCCGCTCGAAGGACTGGCGGGCTTGAGCCTCGCGGTGGGCGTGGCGCTGGTCGACGGGCTGCGCTCGTTGCCGGTCGCGGGCCCTGGGCAAATCGCGCTGAAGTGGCCCAACGACGTGCTGCTCGAAGGCGACAAGCTGGCCGGCATCCTGATCGAAACCGCATGGAGCACGGACGAGGCGAGCGCCGTGGTGATCGGTATCGGCACCAATGTAAAGGGTGCGGACGAGCTCGCCGCCAAGGTCGGCGCGCTCAACGCGAACGTGCCGGCGCAAGCGCGCGGCGCCACACCGACCGCACTGCAACGCGCGCTGCCGAATGCAAACCTCACCGATACGCTGGCGGCGGAACTGAACGCGCTCGAACCCGCGCTGCAGCGCTTCGGCGCGGAAGGCTTCGCACCGTTCCAGACGCGCTGGAACGCGGTGCACGCGTACGCAGGCCGTGAAGTCGTGCTGCTGGAGCAAGGTAAAGAGCTGGCGCGCGGTGTGGCCGCAGGCGTCGACGAAAGCGGACAACTGCTACTCAATACGGCGGCCGGGCGTCTCTCCGTCGCGACAGGTGACGTCTCGCTGCGTCTGGCCGACGATACGGCATGACGAGCGGCGCGCCTTATCTGTTGATCGACGCGGGCAATAGTCGCGTCAAGTGGGCGCTGGTGCAGCCGGACGGTACGCAAATTGCAGCCGGCGCTCTGGCGCATGGCGGCGCTGATCTACCGGACTGGTCGGCGTTGCCGACGCCGAGCGGCGCATGGTTATCCAACGTGGCGGGCGAAAGCGTAGCGGCACGGATTGCCGCGCTACTCGACGCTCATTGGCCGCAACTGCCGCGCACGACGATCCGCGCCTCTGCGCACCAATGCGGCGTGACCAATAGCTATACGACGCCGCATGCGCTCGGCAGCGATCGCTGGGCGGGCCTGATTGGCGCGCACGCGGCGTTTCCCGGCGAGAATCTGCTCATTGCAACGTTCGGCACGGCAACCACGCTCGAAGCGTTGCGTGCGGACGGCAGCTTTGTCGGCGGCCTGATTGCGCCGGGTTGGACCTTGATGATGCGCTCGCTCGGCGAGCACACGGCGCAACTGCCGACGCTCGATGCCCACTCAGCGCGCGGCCTGCTCGATGCGGACGCCCCGTCTGATCGCGAGCGCCGCGGCCCGTTCTTCGCTACGGACACGCCGCGCTCGTTGTCGGCCGGATGCACGTTGGCGCAAGCCGGTCTGATCGAGCGCATGTGGCGTGACTTGCAGGACGAATGGCAGGTGCCGGTGCGCCTGGTGGTAAGCGGCGGCGCCGTGGACGAAGTGACAAGTGCGCTAAAAGTGCCGCATACTCGCCACGATTCGCTAGTGCTGTCGGGGCTTGCGCTGATTGCTGCTGAGCACGCGATGGAACGCGGCGCCTGAGCCGCGACCTTCTGGATAACGGCGGAATAGCGGCACGAGAACGGCGGCTGAACTCATTAACGGGGAATACTAACGATGCTGCGCTGGCTGATCGCCATCCTGTTTCTTGCCAATATGCTGGCATTCGTCGCGATGCGCGGCGTATTCGGCCCGACGCCCACAGCCGGCGGCCGCGAGCCGAACCACCTGAACCGCCAGCTCCATGCGGAGTGGTTGAAGGTGCGGCCCGTCACGGCAGCCGATGCCGCCGACCAGGCAGTGGTAGGCGGCCCGGCGCCTGCGGCGCCGATTGCTGCATCGGCGCTGCCGCAGTAAAGATCACCCTTGCGCGCGAACCTTCTTCAATAACGCGGTAGTCGAGCGCTCATGCTCGAACGGAATCGCCAAAGCCTTGCCGCCCCAGCCTCGCACAATGGCCGACTCCGGCAAAACATCCATGTCGTAGTCGCCGCCTTTGACAAGCACATCCGGCCGCAGCGCCGAAATCAGCTCCACGGGCGTCTTCTCGCCAAAGCAAACCACGTAATCGACGCTCTCCAGCGCGGCCAGCAAAGCCATCCGGTCAGCTTCGTTATTGATCGGCCGGTCATCGCCTTTGCCTAGCATGCGCACGGAAGCATCGCTATTGACGCCGACAATCAGGCAAGCGCCGAGCGCTTTGGCGTCGGCCAGATACGTCACATGCCCGCGATGCAGGATGTCGAACACCCCATTGGTAAATACAACCGGTGCGGACATCGAAGCGCGGAGCTTCACCAGCGCATCGCGCGTAAAAATCTTGCGTTCAAAAGTGGCGGCCATGACGGAGTCGCAAAGAAAAAAGAAGTGCCGCCACGATACACGCGGGACGGCATGAAGCAAAACGGCCCAGCAAGCTCACGCCTGCCGGGCCGTTCCTGAAACTTTAAAACCGCGAACCTGAACCCATCAAGCCGGCTGTTCAGCCGATTTCTGATCGGCCTGCAAGCGCAGGACGACTTCCTTGCGATAACGGTTCAGTTCCTGCGCCGTGTTGAACGTACGCTCGAACAGAATCGACAGGTTGTGCAGAATCCGCTCGACCACCTTCTTTTCCCAGCCGTCGTCAAAACGGATCTGCTCGTCGAGCCAGCGTTCGAGCCATTCCGGATCCGGCAGACGCGATTGAATCGTGTCGCGCGGGAACAGCGCCTGATTCACGTGCAGGTTGGTGGGATGCAGCGGCTTTTCCGTGCGGCGCGCCGATGCCATCAGGACGCCGATCTTGGCGAACGCAGCACGCGCGATGTCGCCGGTTTGCATCATCGCTTTCTTCATGTAGCGCAGGTACGCGCCGCCATGGCGCGCTTCGTCGCGCGAAATGGTTTCGTAGATGGCCTTGATGACCGGCTCGGTGTGCCATTCGGCAGCACGGCGATACCAGTGATTCAGACGGATTTCGCCGCAGAAGTGCAGCATCAGGGTTTCGAGCGGCGGCGCCGGATCGAATTCGAAGCGCACAGCGTGCAGTTCCTCTTCGGTCGGGCACATTTCCGGCTTGAAACGGCGCAGATACTCCATCAGCACCAGCGAATGCTTCTGTTCTTCGAAGAACCACACGCTCATGAACGCGGAAAAATCGCTGTCGTGATGGTTGTCACGGAGGAACATTTCCGTGGCGGGCAACGCCGACCATTCGGTGATCGCGTTCATCTTGATCGTCGCTGCCTGCTCGTCGGTCAATAGCGATGCATCGAACTTGTCCCAGGGAATGTCTTTCTCCATGTCCCATCGAACGGATTCGAGCGATTTATAAAGTTCCGGATAAAGCATGGTGTTCATAGTCCCACCCCTGTTCTGCGCATACTGTCTGTGTCTGTAACTACTACGTGTAGCACTTTTGCTTATGACGAACGAAACGCACCGTTTTGTGCACCGTTTATCGGCCAAGCATTCAATTTTACGCGGTAATCGGCCGCCTAGATGCACCGGGCAGCAAAGAAGTCCGGCGTTTGCGCGGCGCTGCTAACCAGAAGTTACGCGCTGCGCGGCCAACCGTGGGTGAGGGATACCCTATGCCTGAGGTCGAGCCAGTCTGCGATGAATCCGCACCGTCCAGCTCTGCGCCGGTGGTACCGGCGGCGAATGGCGCAAGGGCGGCCGGATTGGTAGTTTTCAGCGCCCGCCCAAAAGCCAAATGAAGCTTACACAATGATAGCACGCTGACTTTACGGTTCCTGTGCCGTAGCAGACGCAATTCCTGCGCCTGATTGACTTCTCTCAATAAACAGCCCGATTCACGGAGTGTGGCCGACGATCGGGGTCAAAACCATGACAGGCAGCGAATTCACTTCGTTGGCACCGCCGGTCGCCCGGCCATGCTCTTTGTCGGCGCGCAGAACGCGCCAACCCGTTCCATTCCTGCTGTCAAATATCCTTTTTCGTCGCTCGCGGAGCGGCGCTTGCACTGCCTGCACGCTTCGCGGACGTTGAAGCCGACGTCGCTGCCCGTTTCGCTGCAGGCCGTTTGGCTGCGGCCCCGGCATCCGCTGCGGTTCCCTCCGGCGCGTCAGCCGCTTCGCCTGCCGATGCCGAAGCGCTCGCCGCGCCTTCTGGCGAGTCCGTTGCCGAACCGTCCGATGCGGCCGCACCTGGCTGCGTCATCGCAAACTGGGCGATCTGATTGAACTGCGATTGCAGCAGATTCCACCAGCCGGAGGCATCGAACGGTGGTGTCGTGGCGGCCTCGCCTTCTTCGGGTGCCGGCTCGGGCGCGGCCGAGGGGCTTGCACTGGCCGAAGCCGCAGTGGCTTCCGGGTGCGGCCAGCCGGTCGGCGAGGGACTTGGCGCGGCAGCGGCGGAAGCCGGCTGCGCCATCGACGACTGCGCGAACGCACCAAACGCACGCAGCGTCGCGAGCGTGGCGCGTTGCACTTCGAGCGCCTGAATGGCGGACTGCAGCATGTTCAGATTCAGCTTGAGCCACTGCTCGACCGCGCGCATGTCGGTAATGCGCTTATCGAGTTCTTCGACGTTGGTAAGCGGCGCCATCATGTCGGACATCATCGACAGCGACGGCCCGAGGTTGCTGCCAGGCTGCGCGCCCGAAAACGCCGAGCCGAACGGCGAGAGACGCATCATGCCCCACATGCGTTCGAGCATTTCAGCGGGCGGAAAACCGGGAAAACCGGGAAAGGGCGGCGTGGTGCCAGATGTATCAGTCATGCTTGTCGCCTCGCTGCATAAAGGGAAGGAAATAGCGCCGTCCCGCGCGCGTTTGATTCGAATTCGATCATACCGCGCGTGGTGCTGCGAATCGCGCTTAGTTTGGGCTGCGGTTTGCCCCATGTTTGCCCCGCTCGCGCAGCACCTCAAGTGCCGACCGGCGGGGCTTTGCGCAATATGCGCCGGCCTCCGGTTTCAGGAGCGCCCGCCGCCCGATGCGCCGCCGCCTGGCGAGTGCCGCGGCTGCCCATTCCAAGGGTCCGCGCCGCCAAAATCCGGCGCGCGCCGCTCGCGCAGCGAGTTCACGCCTTCGCGCACATCCGGCCCGGCGAAGCCCATGAATTCCAATGCCAGCGACGTATCGAACGCCGGTCCCGCCGAGCGCAGCCAATTGTTCAGCGCGTACTTGGTCCAGCGAATTGCCGTTTGCGAACCGTTGGCCAGTTTTTGCGCGACTTCGAATGCTTTGGGCCGCAGATCGTTTTCGTCGACGGCGAGCGACACGAGGCCAATCCGCTCAGCCTCCTCACCGCTCACCGGCTCGCACAGCAGCAGGTAATACTTGGCTTTGGCCATGCCGCACAGGAGCGGCCAGACGATCGCCGCATGATCGCCGGCGGCCACGCCCAAACGCGTATGGCCGTCGATAATGCGCGCCGACTTCGTCGCGATCGAGATGTCGGCAAGCAGCCCGGCCACGAGCCCCGCGCCGACAGCCGGGCCGTGCATCGCCGAAACAATCGGCTTGCTGCAGTTGATCACGTTGTAGACCAGGTCGCGCGCCTCACGCCACACGCGTGCACGGACGTCGAAATCGGTCGCCATGTCTTCGACCAGTTGCAGATCGCCACCGGCCGAAAAGCCCTTGCCCTCGCCGCGAATGATCGCGACACGCGTGTCCGGATCCCGATCGATATCGCGCCAGATTTCAGCGAGTTCGAAGTGCATCCGCGCGTTAGCGGTGGCGAGGCCGCTCTTGTTCGCGCCCTCGCCGCTCATCACGACTTCGAGCACGCCATGCGGATGGCGGTGCAATTGCAGCGAGTGGTAGTGCGCGTAAAACGCGTCGTTACTGTGTGGTGCCTGAGACATGATGAGCAATCCGTCTATCGGTATGTCGGTTGAAACCGTCGCCCCAAGCTAAGGGCACATTCGCCATATTCCGCGCTAGTCCCGCGCAAACCCAGCAAAATTTCAATGCGGCTGATAAACCCACTTCGCATTCATGATTTCGACCATCACACGCGCCCGTTGATCGAGTCCGAGGTGATCCGCGGCGCTCATGTTGACTACGCCGTTGGTGTCCGCAAGCCCACGTGTCGCTTCCAGCGCATCGCGCAACGCGGCGCGAAATTCCGGCGTGCCAGGGGCGGCCACCTTAAGCGCGATCGGCACCGCGTTGCTGAGCAGCATGCCGGCGTCCCATGTGTACGAGCCGAACGCCGACACGCTGCCCGGTCCGCGCAACGCCTCGAAGCGCGCGATGTAGTCGAGCGCGAGACGTTTGGCCGGATGGTCCGCCGGCAGTTGCGCGGCGACCAGCACCGGGCTCGCGGGCAGGAACGTGCCGTTGCAGTCCGCGCCGCACACCCGCAGGAAGTCGTTATTGCCCACGCCGTGATTGTGATAGATCAGCCCTTTGTAGCCGCGTTCCCTGAGGGTCTTCGGCGGCAGCGCGGCAGGCGTGCCGGCCGCGCCGACCACCACTGCATCCGGATGAGTCGCAAGAATCTTCAGAACCTGGCCGGTCACGCTCGGATCGGTGCGATTGAAGCGCTCGCTCGCCACCACGTTGATGTGATGCAGTTGCGCGAACTTCGCGACTTCGGTGTAGAAGGTTTCGCCGAGCGCGTCGGCCTGGCCGATGAACGCGATCGTTTTGACGCTGTGCGTACTGGCGTGCTCAGCAATCGCCGAGGCCATCATCGCGTCGGTCTGCGGAGTCTTGAATACCCAGTGGCGTTTTGCATCCACCGGCTCGATGATTTTCGCCGACGAGGCCAGCGAGATCATGGGAGTTTCACCATCGGCAACCACGTCGATCATCGCGAGCGAATTCGGCGTGATCGACGAGCCGATGATCGCGTCGACGTGATTCTCCGAGATCAGCTTCTTGGTGTCCTGCACGGCCTGCGTGGTGTCGGACGCGTCGTCGAGCACGATGTATTCGACGCTCTGGCCGCCGATCTGTTTGGGCAGCAGTGTGACTGTGTCGCGCGCGGGAATACCGAGCGAAGCGGCCGGCCCGGTCAGCGACAGCACGAGGCCGATCTTCACCTGCGCAATGGCGATGGCGGGCAGCGCGGCACACAGCGCAGCGGCAAGGCGGGCGAGCCCGCGGCGCGATGGTGTTGCACGCACGCTCGACGTGCGAGCGCCCTGGATTTCTCGTTCGGTGGTTTCAAATCGCGGCATGCTGTCTCCTCACCTCGGTTTTTCGTTTTGATGTAGCGCCGATGTGCTGCTTGGGTGTTACTTATGTATTGCTTATGTCCTGCCCACGTGCGGCTTCGCGATGGTTTTGCGTTGCTTTCGCGATCGACAGACAGCCGCTATCCCGGGGCCGCCGCCGCGCCAGTCAGTGTAGCGGCGCGTCGTGACGGCGGCATCGGGCGAAACCCTTTCGTAAGCAATGAAGCGCGCGCGGCGCGGTCCTGATGCCGCGATCCGCACCAAAACGGCGCATCAATCCAGCGGCGCGATGCCCTGATCGATCGAACCGAAAATCGACTTGCCCGCTTCGTCGAACATCTCGATCTTCACGGTATCGCCGAACTTCATGAACTCGGTTTGCGGCGCGCCGTGCTCGATGGTCTCGAGGCAGCGCTTCTCAGCGATACAGCAATAGCCGCGCTTCGCGTCCTTGTTCGACACCGTGCCCGAGCCGACAATCGCGCCGGCGCGCAGGTTGCGCGTTTTCGCCGCGTGCGAGATCAGTTGGCCGAAGTGGAACACCATGTCGGTGCCGGCATCGGGCTGGCCGACCTTCTTGTTGTTCCAGTGGACGATCATCGGCCGGTGCAGGCGCCCTTCGCGCCAGCTCTCGCCAAGCTCATCGGGCGTCACCGCGACCGGCGCGAACGACGTGGCCGGCTTGCTCTGGAAAAAACCGAAGCCCTTCGCGAGTTCAGCGGGGATCAGATTGCGCAGCGAGACGTCGTTGACGAGCGTCACCAGACGTATGCTCCTGAGCGCCTGGTCAGGGGTGGCGCCCATCGGCACGTCGGTGGTGATCACGGCGACTTCCGCTTCGAAGTCGATGCCGAATTCTTCAGAGGCGCACAGCACGTCGTCTTTCGGGCCGATGAAGTCGTCGCTGCCGCCCTGGTACATTAGCGGATCGGTCCAGAATTCCGGCGGCATTTCCGCGCCGCGCGCGCGGCGCACCAGCTCCACATGATTCACGTACGACGAGCCGTCGGCCCACTGGAACGCTCGCGGCAGCGGCGCCATGCATTCTTTGGCGTCGAACGGGAAGGTGTTGCGCGCACGGCCCTGGTTGAGCGCGTCGTAGAGGTCCTGCAATTGCGGCGCGTAGAAGGCCCAGTCGTCAAGCACGCGCTGCATGGTGGGCGCGATCGCGTCGGCGACGGCCGCGGTATGCAGGTCGCGGGACACGACGATCAGCTGACCGTCGCGCGTGCCGTCCTTCAGCGTGGCAAGTTTCATAGGGGAGAGAACCGTTAGTGACGATAGAAGGAATCTATTCTACGATGGTGAATCGGCGCGGCCCAAGCGCCCTTGCGTCTAACGCCTCTCTCACTGTCTTTTGAACGCGCTCGATGCGCCTCGCTCATGCCTCCAATTGCCCGCTCTGGCGCGATCCACACCGATACCGACTCCGCTTCCGCTGAACCGCAGGAACCGCTCGACGCGCCCGAATCCGACGACGAAAGCGTCGAGGCCGGCGAGGAAAAGCTGCGCTCCGGCATCCAGTCGATCGAAGTCGGTTTCAGATTGCTCGAGGTGCTCACCCACGAACCGCGCGCGATGATGCTGCGCGATCTGGCGCAGCGTGCCGGCATGAGCCCGGCGAAAGCGCACCGCTATCTGGTGAGCTTCCTGCGCCTCGGCGTGGTAGCGCAGGATCCGCTGTCGGGCCGCTACGAACTGGGCGGCTTCGCGCTGCAATTGGGGCTCGCGCGGCTTGCGCGCGTCGACGGCGTGAAGCTTGCGCGCATTGCGCTTGCCGAACTGCGCGACCGGCTCGATCTGACGGTGGGCATCGCGGTGTGGGGCAATCAGGGGCCGACGATGGTCCATTGGATGGAATCGAGTCATCCGGCCAAGGCGTCGCTCAAGCTCGGCGACGTAATGCCGCTGCTCAGTTCCGCCACCGGTCTGCTGTTTGCCGCCTATCTGCCGTCGAGCAAGACCGCCGCGATGCTGGAGCGCGAACTGGCCGATTCGCGGCGCTCGTCGCACATAGTTGGGCCGCGCACACGGGACGAGGTCGAGCGGGTGCTGGCGGAGGTGCGGCAGCACGAAGCAGCGCGTGTGGAGGGCATGTTGCTGCCGACCATCCACGCGTTCTGCATGCCGGTCTTCGATTCGACCGGCGATCTTGCGCTGGGCCTTGTCGCGCTCGGTCATGAGGGCGCATTCGATATCCGCTGGGGCGGCGAGATCGATACGGCGCTGCGCGAATGTGCGCAAAAGCTCTCGT
Source organism: Paraburkholderia nemoris (assembly GCF_905221015.1). Lineage (NCBI taxonomy): Bacteria > Pseudomonadati > Pseudomonadota > Betaproteobacteria > Burkholderiales > Burkholderiaceae > Paraburkholderia > Paraburkholderia nemoris. Next base: position 43,479 of record NZ_CAJNBO010000021.1, read on the forward strand.
ATGAGCTCGGGTATAGTGCGACGCCACGCTGACGATTCGCCCATGTCCTCACCTTCCACCGCAGGCCGCTCTGATCGCACGCCGCCCGTCGGGCCGGGCGCCGGTTTGCGGCTGGGGCGATGGTTGGCGGTTCTGCTGGCGGTGGCCGTCCTGCACTGGATTGCGGCGCAATGGGTCGAGCGCAACCGCGCAACGCTGAATCCATCAGACAACGAGCATGTCCCCGTGCAGGTTGCGCTGCTGACACCCGAGCGTATCGAGCGCAAACCCGCTGCCGACGCGCAGCAAGCGGCAACCCCGGCTCCGGCGCACAAGGCCGTCGCGAGCAAACCGCGTGAACACGTGTTGACCGCGACGCAACCGGCAAAACAGGCACCCGCGGTCGCGGCCGCATCGGATGCCGCGGCGAGCGCATCGGCTGCCGCGAGTCACCCCGATGCCAACGCCAAGGCGGGCGCAACCGCCGCCGGCACAGCCAGCGCCCCCGCTGCTGCGAGCGCGCCTCAAGCTGCTGCTGGCGTGAAGTTCTCCGTTCCGCCGTCCGGCGAACTGCAGTACGACACGTTCTACAACGGCGTGCGCAACCAGCCAGGCACCATCCACTGGACCAGCAACGCACAGAGTTACGAAATGGTCGTCTCCGTGCCGTTGCCGTTCGTCGGCACGTTCGTATATTCGAGCCATGGCCGCATCGATGCATTCGGCCTCGCGCCGGATCAATACATCGAAAAGCGCGGCCGTCGTCCGGAAGACGTGGCGATCTTCAATCGCACCGACAGAAATATCGCCTTCACGCGCACGCCCACCACGCTGCCGCTGCCCGACGGCGCGCAAGACCGTTTCAGCGTGGTGATGCAACTCGCCAGCCTCGTGCGCGGCGACCCGGCCGCCTATAAGCCGGGCGTGACGCGGCAATTCTTTGTGGTCGACAACAACAGCGGCGAGAACTGGCCAGTCGAAACAATCGGCGACGAAACCATCCGCACCGCGCAGGGCTACCTCGAAACGCGTCACTTCAAACGCTTGCCTCGCCATGACGGCGATCTGCGCCGCATCGATGTATGGCTCGCGCCGTCGCTTGGCTGGCTGCCCGCGCGAATCATGCAGACCGAGCCGAATGGCACGCAATTCGAACTGGTGTGGCGCGGCAAGCTCAATGCGGACGGTACCGGCAGTCCGGCCAACAGCGTCGATGGCACGAGCGGTTCCAATGGCACCGGCAATACTTCGCCTGACAATTCGGCAAACCAATCACCCGCCAGCGCACAAGCGATGACACCCGAAACCACGCCCTCGGTCGATTCGACCGTGCCCGGCAACGCGCCCGAAAAACCCTGAACCCGAGCAGGGTCTCGAACAGATCGCTGAAACTTCCGCGACGCGACGCACTCGCACGATGAACTGCAACCGTTCACGCGGCCGCCACGTAGGTATAGTGAAGGCGGGAGAAGCGCGCAAACGGCTCGTTCCACTGCATCCCCCTTCAAGGAGCCCGCATGCAAGTGAAAATCAACGGTATCGAGATGCGCTATGTCCTGAGCAATGAGGGCGGCGGCCCGTGGCTGACGTTCATTCATCAGCTCGGCGGTGATCTGTCTGTCTGGGACCAACTCGCCGGCTATTTCCGCGATAACTACACCGTGCTGCGCTACGACCTGCGCGGCCATGGCAAGACCGCGGTATCGAGCGAACCGTTCAGCGTCGCCGATCTGTCCCGCGATCTCGCCGCGCTGCTCGATGCGCTCGGCGCACCCACAACGCATCTCGTCGGCATGTCGATGGGCGGCATGATCGCGCAGCAATTTGCGCTGGACTACCCGTCGCGCGTCGACACGCTGACCGCTGCCGACACCACGAGCGGCACGCCGCCCGAAGGCCGTGCGATATGGGATCAACGTGCGGCGGCGGCGCGCACGGACGGCATGGCGTCCCTAGTGCCCGCGACATTGAGCCGCTGGCTGACGCCCGATTTCCAGGCAGCACATCCCGAAGCAGTCGAGCAGATTCGCGACGTGCTGAGCCATACGTTGCCAGAAGGCTACGCAATGGCGTGCGAAGCCCTGCGCGATTTCGATCTACGCGGTAAGCTGGGAACAATTCGTTGCCCAACATTGGCCGTGGGAGGCCGCCATGACACGGGCACGCTACCTGCTGCTACGCAGGCAATAGCAGACGCCATCCAAGGCGCGCAGTTCGAACTACTCGATGCCGCTCATCTCGCGCCCATCGAGCAATCTCACCGTTTTGCAGCACTGCTTGAAACGTTTCTTGGAAAGCCGGTCTAACCGGTAGGTTCGGAACTGTACAAGCGTCAATCCGGACCCACCCCTTGAATTCCACACCACAAGCTCCACCTATGGCGCAGGAATGGCCTGGAGCCAACGGAAATAAGGAGTGTCGCCATGCAAATGATCTATAACAGCCCCAACTATTGTGTCGTCGAGTTTCCGCCGCAGGAAGGCCCGCTGGCCATGAAATCCGGCGGCTACGAGATCGTCGACAAGAACATGCAGCGCGAAATCTACATTGACGGTGCAATGGCAGCGCGTTTCCGCGAGCATGTGCAAAAACTGATCGAAGAGGAACCGTCGCTGGACGAGGTAGACGAATTCCTCGGGCAATTCGACAGCCTGATGCATCAACCGGTGATTCTTCACTAACTGAAGGGTTTAACGTAACGGTTTGGCGACAACCATCGACCGCGCCGACCGGCTTAGCCGGCGGCCTTTACAAGTCGGTCAGTTGAAGTAACGCGGCCCAGCAGGCATTCACCTGACTGGGCCGTTTTGTTTCCACTGGAGATTCCCCGTTTCTTTCCTCTGTCGTTTCCTCTGTTTGTTTCCGCTGCGGCCACAGGCCCGGCCACCGTTGCCGCGACACGCGCATCCGCCTGCTGAGCGCGCGCCGGGCGGGACCGCCCCACAGCGGCTACAATGACAGGTTTCCCGAAAAAGCCGGCGCAAGCCCTCGTCCGCCATGAACCAGCCTGCTCAATCCGCCACGCCAGTCCGTCCCGACGCCGCCTACACGCGCGGCACGGCGCTGCCCGCGCTGCTCAAGTCGCGCATCCTGATTCTGGACGGCGCAATGGGCACGATGATCCAGCGCTACAAGCTCGACGAAGCCCGCTATCGTGGCGAGCGCTTCAAGGACTACGGGCGCGACATCAAGGGCAACAACGAGTTGCTGTCGATTACGCAGCCGCAGATCATCGGCGAGATTCACGAGCAGTACCTCGCGGCGGGCGCGGATATCATCGAAACCAACACGTTCGGTGCGACCACGGTTGCGCAAGCCGACTACGGAATGGAAGACCTCGCCATCGAGATGAATCTCGAATCGGCGAAGCTGGCGCGCGCCGCCTGCGACAAATACTCGACGCCCGACAAGCCGCGCTTTGTCGCCGGAGCGATCGGACCGACGCCGAAGACAGCAAGCATTTCCCCTGACGTGAACGATCCGGGCGCACGCAACGTGACGTTCGACGAACTGCGCGCGGCGTACTACGAGCAGGCGAAGGCCTTGCTCGACGGCGGCTGCGATCTGTTCCTCGTCGAAACGATCTTTGACACACTCAACGCCAAGGCCGCGCTGTTCGCGCTGGACGAGCTGTTCGAAGACACCGGCGAGCGTCTGCCGATCATGATTTCGGGCACCGTCACGGATGCATCGGGCCGGATTCTCTCGGGACAAACCGTCGAGGCCTTCTGGAACTCGCTGCGTCACGCCAAGCCGCTCACCTTTGGTTTGAACTGCGCACTGGGCGCGGCGCTGATGCGCCCATACATCGCCGAACTGGCGAAACTGTGCGACACCTATGTGTCGTGCTATCCGAACGCCGGTTTGCCGAATCCGATGAGCGATACGGGCTTCGACGAATTGCCGGCCGATACGTCGGGATTGCTGAAGGAGTTCGCGCAGGCCGGCCTCGTGAATATCGCCGGCGGCTGCTGCGGCACGACGCCGGAGCATATTGCGGCAATTGCCAAGGCGCTGGCTGAAGTGAAGCCGCGCCAATGGCCGACGCAATACCGCGACGCAGCCTGAGTCCGGCGGCTCGATCCTGATCCGCCGCGCTATCGAACCCGACGCAAGTAATCGCACGCAACCGAACCGCACCTACGCCATGACCGATCACACCATGCGCCTTTCCGGCCTCGAGCCGTTCAACGTCACGACCGGGACGCTCTTCATCAACGTCGGTGAACGCACCAACGTGACCGGTTCGAAGGCGTTCGCGCGAATGATCCTGAACGACCAGTTCGACGACGCAATCGCAGTCGCCCGGCAGCAGGTCGAGAACGGCGCGCAGATCATCGACGTCAACATGGACGAGGCGATGCTCGATTCGAAAGCGGCGATGGTCCGCTTCATGAATCTGATCGCGTCGGAACCGGACATTGCACGCGTGCCGATCATGATCGACTCGTCGAAGTGGGACGTGATCGAAGCAGGTCTGAAGTGCGTGCAAGGCAAGGCAATCGTCAACTCGATCTCGCTGAAGGAAGGCGAAGAAGCGTTCCGCCATCACGCGAACCTGATTCGCCGTTACGGCGCGGCGGCTGTTGTGATGGCCTTCGACGAGCAAGGCCAGGCCGATACGTTCGAACGCAAGACGCAGATCTGCAAGCGCTCCTACGATTTCCTCGTGAACGAAGTGGGCTTCCCGCCCGAAGACATCATCTTCGATCCGAACATCTTCGCGATTGCGACCGGCATCGAAGAGCACAACAACTACGCTGTCGACTTCATCAACGCCACGCGCTGGATCAAGGAAAACCTGCCCTACGCGAAGATCAGCGGCGGTGTGTCGAACGTGTCGTTCTCGTTCCGCGGCAACGATCCGGTGCGCGAGGCGATCCACACCGTGTTCCTTTATCACGCGATTCAGGCGGGGATGGACATGGGCATCGTCAACGCGGGTCAACTCGGCGTGTACGCCGACCTCGATCCGGAGTTGCGCGAGCGGGTTGAAGACGTCGTGCTGAACCGCCGCGAAGACGGCACTGATCGTCTGCTGGAAATCGCCGACAAGTTCAAGACCGGCGCCGCGAAGAAGGAAGAGAACCTCGAGTGGCGCAACCAGCCCGTCGAGAAGCGTCTGTCGCATGCACTCGTGCATGGCATCACCAACTTCATCGTTGAGGATACCGAGGAAGTGCGCGCGAAAATCGCCGCAGCTGGCGGCCGTCCGATCAACGTGATCGAAGGCCCGCTGATGGACGGTATGAACATCGTCGGCGACCTGTTTGGTCAGGGCAAGATGTTCCTGCCGCAGGTCGTGAAGTCGGCGCGCGTGATGAAGCAGGCGGTCGCGCATCTGATCCCGTACATCGAAGAAGAAAAGAAGCTGATGGCCGAAGCCGGCGCCGACGTGCGCGCGAAGGGCAAGATCGTCATCGCTACGGTGAAGGGCGACGTGCACGACATCGGCAAGAACATCGTCTCGGTGGTGCTTCAGTGCAATAACTTCGAAGTGGTCAACATGGGCGTGATGGTGTCGTGCAACGACATTCTCGCCAAAGCGAAGGTCGAAGGCGCGGACATCATCGGCTTGTCCGGTTTGATTACGCCGAGCCTCGAAGAGATGGCCTATGTCGCTTCGGAAATGCAACGTGACGACTACTTCCGCATCAAGAAGATTCCGCTGTTGATCGGCGGCGCAACGACCTCCCGCGTGCACACCGCGGTCAAGATCGCACCGCATTACGAGGGCCCGGTGGTGTACGTACCGGACGCGTCGCGCTCGGTCTCCGTGGCCTCGAGCCTGCTGTCCGATGAAGGCGCGGCGAAGTACGTCGAGGACCTCAAAACCGACTACGACCGTATCCGCGATCAGCACGCCAACAAGAAAGCGCTGCCCATGGTCACGCTCGCCGAAGCCCGCGCGAACAAGACCAAGGTCGATTGGGCCGGCTACCAGCCGGTCAAGCCGAAATTCATCGGCCGCCGCGTGTTCAAGAACTTCGATCTGAACGAGCTGGCGAACTACATCGACTGGGGTCCGTTCTTCCAGACCTGGGACTTGGCCGGCCCGTATCCGGCGATCCTGAACGACGAGATCGTCGGCGAATCAGCGCGTCGCGTGTTCTCGGACGGCAAGTCGATGCTCGCGCGCCTGATCCAGGGCCGCTGGCTGCAGGCCAACGGCGTGATCTGCCTGCTCCCGGCCAACACGGTGAACGACGACGACATCGAGATCTACACGGACGAATCGCGCTCGGAAGTCGCGCTCACGTGGCGCAACCTGCGCCAGCAAAGCGTGCGGCCGGTGGTGGACGGCGTGATGCGGCCGAACCGGTCGCTCGCCGACTTCATCGCGCCGAAGGATTCAGGCGTGGCCGATTACATCGGCATGTTCGCGGTCACGGCGGGACTGGGTGTGGACGTGAAAGAAAAGCAGTTCGAAAAGGATCACGACGACTACAGCGCGATCATGCTCAAGGCGCTCGCCGACCGCTTCGCCGAGGCGTTTGCCGAAGGACTGCACGCCCGCGTGCGGCGCGACCTGTGGGGCTACGCGAACGCCGAAACCCTCTCCAACGAAGACCTGATCGCTGAAAAGTACCACGGCATCCGCCCGGCGCCGGGCTATCCGGCCTGCCCGGACCACCTCGTGAAGCGCGACATGTTCGACGTGCTGCAAGCCACTGAAATCGGCATGAGCGTGACCGAATCGCTGGCCATGCTGCCGGCGGCCAGCGTCTCCGGCTTCTATCTGGCGCACCCGGACAGCACCTATTTTTCGGTCGGCAAGATCGGCCAGGACCAGCTGGAAGACTACGCAAAACGCATGTCGTTGTCGAAAACAGACGCTGAGCGGGCGCTCGCGCCTTTGCTGTAAGCCTTGCAGGGCGGGCAACCTACTATATCGGGCACGCTAGGCTGAATATTTGCGGCAGTGTAATTTTCGGCTTTGTAGACTGAAACGGCATCAACCCGCCAGACGCGGCCAAAACGCGTCGGCTTATCAAATTGCAATCGTCAACGGAGAAAATCGTATGAAGAAGCTGACGCTGTTATTGACTGCTGTTTCGCTCGCCGCAGGCGCCTCGGTGGCGCTTGCCCAGCCCGCCGCTCCGGCCGGTTCCAGCGCGGTCAGTTCGTATTCGCCGCCCACCGTGAAGCACGTCAAGAAGCCCAAGAAGCAAAAAATGAAGAAGGGTGCGTCGGCACCGATGGCCGCCCCGGCGGACGCCGCCAGCCAGTAAGCAGGTTCGGCAGACAGGCCGTCAGAACCCGCAAAAAACAAAGAGCCCGCGAATGCGGGCTCTTTTCATTGACACGTCACGACCAGCGCCGCGAGCGCGGCGAACACCACCGCCGGCGGACCGCCGCGGGATCAGAGACCCCAGACGATATCCGCGTTTTCCTTCTGCGCGGCGCGCAGCATGTCGAGGAACGGATACGCACGCTGGGCGAGTCCCGGCGGGATCTCATGATGCTCGTGGCCGTCTTCGCCTTCGTGAAAATGGCCGTCGTGCTCGGCACGTTCCTGTTTGTCGACGCTGATCGCCGATTCGAGTTTCGTGATCGCGACGCTCAGTTCGTCGTGGGTGATGACACCTCGCTCACCCAGGCGCTTGCCGACAATGCCGACCAGGTACTGAGCGAGATTTTCCAGCATCATCACGTCGGGCGCGGCGCGACATTTGAAAGTAATCAGCATGACTGTTCCCTTTTTCGTTATGTTGGATTGACGCGCGAACGGCTTGTAAGCCGGCCGTCGGCGCGCGTTACGTTGACACACCGATCAGGCACGGCGGCCACGGCCCTTGGTGGGCATCTCATTGAACATATTAGCACCTGCTAAAATCCGTCTGGACGGAAAAGCGCGCCGCAATGCGCCGCGCGCGGCGCTAAACGCGATGCACGCCACGTGCCTGATGACGCCCGAAGTGCCCGGCGCATCCCGGCCGGTGCAGCGCCGCTTTCCACGCTTCTGACGAATCGGCTGCGCCTCGCGCGCGGCCGCCGCTTCTTCCGCATCACCGGATTGCCTCACTGGACTCGCAACAAGCATGCTGCCTGCACATAAACATACCCTCGAAACACTGCTCGCCGACACGGTGAAGCAGGTTGCTGACGCAACCCAGGGCGCGAGCGAAGCCGCCTTCGTGTCGCCCACGATCACGTTGGAGCGTCCCAAGGTCGCCGCGCACGGCGACGTCGCCTGCAATGTGGCGATGCAACTCGCCAAGCCGCTGCGCGCCAACCCGCGCCAGCTGGCGCAACAGATCGTCGACGCGCTGCTCGCGCAGCCGCGAGCCAAAGGGCTCGTGGAAGCCGCCGAAGTGGCCGGCCCCGGCTTCATCAACCTGCGCCTCGCGGCCGCCGCCAAACAGGCCGTGATCGCCGCCGTGTTCGCGGAAAAGGACGCCTTCGGCCGTTCGCAGCGCGAAGCCGGCAAGCATGTGCTGATCGAATTCGTCTCGGCCAACCCGACCGGCCCGCTGCACGTCGGCCACGGCCGCCAGGCCGCGCTCGGCGACGCGCTCTCGAACGTGCTGGCCTCGCAAGGCTGGGACGTGCACCGCGAGTTCTATTACAACGACGCCGGCGTGCAGATCCAGACGCTCGCCCTGTCGACCCAGGCACGCGCCCGCGGCCTCGCCCCCGGCGACGAAGGCTGGCCCGCCTCGGCGTACAACGGCGAGTACATCGCCGACATCGCCAAAGACTATCTGAACGGCGTCACGGTTGCCGCGAGCGACGGCGAACCTGTCACGGGCGCGGCGGACGTCGAAGACCTCGAAGCGATTCGCCGCTTTGCCGTGGCCTACCTGCGCCGCGAGCAGGACATGGACTTGCAGGCCTTCGGCGTGAAGTTCGACGAGTACTACCTGGAGTCGTCGCTGTACAAGGAAGGCCGGGTCGAGAAGACCGTCGCCGCGCTGATCGCCGCCGGCAAAACCTACGAACAGGAAGGCGCGCTGTGGCTGCGCACCACCGACGACGGCGACGACAAAGACCGCGTGATGCGCAAGACCGACGGTACCTACACGTACTTCGTGCCGGACGTCGCCTACCACGTCGCCAAGTGGGAACGCGGCTTCACCAAGGTCATCAATATTCAGGGCTCGGACCACCACGGCACGATCGCGCGGGTGCGCGCCGGCCTGCAAGGTCTCGGCATCGGCATTCCGAAGGGCTATCCCGACTACATCCTGCACAAGATGGTCACGGTGATGCGCAACGGCGAAGAGGTGAAGATCTCGAAACGCGCCGGCAGCTATGTCACGGTGCGCGACCTGATCGAATGGTCGGGCGGCGCGACACCGGGCTCGGAAGCCGCCGTCGACCTGATCGACGAAGAGACGATTCGCCGCGGCCGCGACGCCGTGCGCTTCTTCCTGATCTCGCGCAAGGCCGATACGGAATTCGTGTTCGACATCGACCTGGCGTTGAAACAGAACGACGAAAATCCGGTGCATTACGTGCAGTATGCGCATGCGCGGATCTGCTCGGTCATCGCGGAATGCAAGGCACGCTACAACACGGACGAGAGCACGCTGGCACAGGTGGACGTGTCGCCGCTCACCAGCGAACGCGCCATGGCCCTGCTGAACAAGCTCGCCGAGTTCCCGGACATGCTGGAGCACGCCGCCGGCGAACTCGCGCCGCACGCGGTCGCGTTCTATCTGCGCGACCTCGCCGGGGAATTCCACTCGTTCTACAATGACAGAGCCGAACGCGTGCTGGTCGACGACGCTGCCGAGCGCAATGCACGCGTCGCGCTGCTTGCGGCCACACGTCAGGTGCTGGCCAACGGTCTCGCGACGATCGGCGTCTCCGCTCCCGTCAAGATGTAAGTCCTCCGGCGCAACATGCATGCGGCCGTCGTTATAATCGACGGCCGTTCCAGGATTCTTTTTGCAGGTGATTCATACGATGGCAAAACCACGCCGCACAACAAAGCAATCGCAATCGAAACAAACCGGGGGGACTTTTCTCGGCATCGTGCTGGGCCTGATCGTCGGTCTCGCGATCGCGGTAGTGGTGGCGCTGTATATCACCCGTGCGCCTACGCCGTTCGTCTCGAAGGTCGCGCCGCCCGCGGCGCCCGATACGGGCGCGAGCCAGGCGCAGCAATACGACCCGAACCGTCCGCTGCAAGGCAAGACGCCGGGCCAGCCGGTGCCGCAAGCCGCGCAACCGGCGCCGCCGAACACCGCGCCGGGCCAGACCAATGCGCAGACGCAGTCGGGCATGCTGGAAGAGCCGCAGATCGTTGAAGTGCCGCCGTCGAATGGCAATGCGAACGGCACGGCAGTCGCACCGAAACCCGCGCAGGATAACGGCAACGGCACGGCCACCGGTGCGGTGAAAAAGCCGCAAGGCGCAAGCGCACCGGCCGCCACCGCGGCAGGCTCCGCGCCGAAGAGTACGGCGCCCACCACGGCTGCCAACGCCAAGCCGGGTTCAGGCGCGGCGCCGACAGCGGGCGACGCGAACACCGGTTACTTCCTGCAAGTGGGCGCCTACAAGACCTCGGCCGACGCCGAGCAGCAGCGCGCGCGGCTTGCCTTCCAGGGCTTCGAATCGAAGGTTACGCAGCGCGATGCAGGCGGCGTGACGTACTACCGCGTGCGGATCGGCCCGTTCTCGAAGTTCGAGGACATGAATTCGAGCCGTCAGCGTCTGTCCGACGCGGGCGTGGATACAGCCGTGATCCGCTTTACGAAGCAATAAGCCAACAATAAACAAACCGTGATTTGCCGGAACGCGCCGCCGCCGAACTATCGGCGTGCGGCGCGAGTCACAAGCTCAACCGACAAGCACAACGGACGACTAGAGCGTCTAACGCCGACATTAAAAACGGTGACGGGCATTTGCGTGGCGCCACCGCTTTACCGCCTACTTGGGTTATCACAACATGAAAAAACTGCTGAGCATTCTGTTCCTCTCGCTGGGCCTGGTTGCCGCCACGGCGCATGCATCGCCGGCCGCACCGGTTTCCGGCAAGGACTACACCGTGCTGTCCACGCCGCAACCTACGGACGTGCCGGCCGGCAAGATCGAAGTCACCGAATTCTTCTGGTACGGCTGCCCGCACTGCAATGAATTCAACCCGTACCTCGAAGCATGGGTGAAGAAGCAAGGTCCGGACGTGGTGTTCAAGCGCGTGCCGGTTGCCTTCCGCGACGACTTCATTCCGCACTCGAAGATGTACCACGCGCTTGACGCACTCGGCCTCGCCACGCAACTCACGCCGAAGGTCTTCAATGAAATCCACGTCAACAAGAACTACCTGCTGACGCCGGAAGACCAGACCAAGTTCCTCGCGAAGAACGGCGTCGATCCGAAGAAGTACATGGACGCGTATAACTCGTTCTCGACGCAAAGCGCGCTGCAAAAAGACAAGAAGTTGATGGAAGACTACAAGATCGACGGCGTGCCGACGCTGGCCGTGCAAGGCAAGTATGAAACCGGCCCGGCTGCGACCAACAGCCTGCCGGGCACGGTTCAGGTGCTCGACTATCTGGTGCAGCAGGTCCGCGCCAAGAAGATGTGATGTCGAAGGCGCCGGAATGAGCTCCCCCCTGAAGGTCTTCATTACCGGCGCCTCAAGTGGCATCGGCCTCGCGCTCGCCGCCGAATATGCGCGGCGCGGTGCGATTCTTGGCCTGGTCGCCCGCCGCGGCGACGCTCTCGCCGCCTTCCAGCAGTCCCATCCACAGAATTCCATCTCCACCTATTCCGTCGACGTCCGTGACGCCGAAGCGCTCGCCGAAGCGGCCGCGCAGTTCATCGCGCAGCACGGATTGCCGGACGTCGTGATCGCCAATGCCGGCATCAGCCGCGGTGCGCTCACCGGGCACGGCGATCTGCGCACGTTCCGTGAAGTGATGGATATCAACTATTTCGGCATGGTCGCCACCTTTGAGCCGTTCGCCGCCGCGATGGTCGCGGCGAAGAAAGGCACGCTGGTCGGGATCGCCAGCGTGGCCAGCGTACGCGGCTTGCCGGGGTCGGGCGCGTACAGCGCGTCGAAGTCGGCGGCGCTCAAGTATCTGGAAGCGTTGCGCGTCGAGATGCGGCCGCTTGGCGTTGGCGTCGTCACGATCGCCCCCGGCTATATCCGCACGCCGATGACCGAGCACAACCCGTACACCATGCCGTTCCTGATGGATGCCGACCGTTTCGCGGTGAAAGTTGCCGGGGCGGTCGAGCGTCAAACCGCGTTTGCCGTGTTTCCATGGCAGATGCGCATCGTGGCGATGCTGCTGCACGTGCTGCCGCGCTGGCTCTACGACCGCGCCTTCGAACGCGCGCCGCGCAAACCGCGCGCCGCCACCGAGTAAATCATGCAGCCGCGTGCGGTCGATGCAGCCGGCGTCGCGCACGAAATTGGGGGCGCCGGTGCGCGCATCGTCTCACTGGTGCCAAGCATCACCGAGTTGCTGTTCGCTCTGGGGCTCGACAGGCAGATTGTCGGACGCACTGGTTTTTGCGTGCATCCCCACGACAAGGTGCGGCAGATACGCAAGGTCGGCGGCACCAAGGCGGTGAATATCGACGCGATTCGTGCTTTGCGCCCCACCCATCTGATCGTCAATATCGACGAAAACGAGCGCGACACAGTCGAGCAATTGCGTGCGTTCGTGCCGCATATCGTCGTGACCCATCCGCAGACGCCGCAAGACAATCTCTCGCTGTACGCGTTGCTGGGCGCGATCTTCGACCGCGAGCAGGAAGCGCAGCGTCTGAGCGAGGCGCTCGAAATACGTCTGCATGAGGCGGCCGCGCAGGTGTTTCCCAAGCAAAACGTGTTGTATCTGATCTGGCGCGAGCCATGGATGACGGTGGCGCGCGACACCTATATCGCCGCGATGCTCAGGCTCGTGAACTGGCAGACGCTGCCCGACGTGGAAGGCGGCGCGGCCGGTGCCGCGCGCTATCCCGTGCTCGACTTCGACCTCGCGCCGTGGCTTGCCGGCGTCGATCGCATACTGCTCTCCAGCGAGCCCTATCGCTTCACACAAGCGCATTGCGACACGCTGAAGCGTGATCCGCGTCTGGCCGGCAAGCGCATTGAGTTGATCGATGGGGAGTTGGTGTCGTGGTACGGCGTGCGCGCGATCGAAGGCATCGGTTACCTGATGCAGCGCGCGGCGGCATCATGAGCGGCGTCATGAGCAGCAACACCCTCAGCCCATATGGATATGCTGATTAAATTGTTGTCGCCACAACCACCCTTCGATAAGCTTTCGCGAAGGCGAGGACGTACATGTAGCGCAGCAGCCAAAGCATGCGCCAGCGCCGGAAACGTATCACAATAAAGACGACGGCCAGACCGGTCGCCACCCGTCAACGGAACATAACCACACAACCAGACGCACTGCCTGACTGCGCTTGTTATGGGAGATCCTATGCGCTTCAAACTGCTCGCAGCCGCCGTACTGTTCACGGCGCCCGCGCTCGTGCTCGCCAAACCGCTGACCGTCTGTACCGAGTCGAGCCCCGACGGCTTCGATGTCGTGCAGTTCAATTCGCTCGTGACGACCAACGCGTCGGCCGACGTGATCTTCAATTCGCTGGTCTCGTACGACGAAGCCGCGAAGAAAGTCGTGCCCGCGCTGGCCGACAAATGGGACGTGAGCGCCGACGGCCTCACCTACACGTTCCATCTGCGCCCGAACGTGCAGTTCCAGACCACTGACTACTTCAAGCCCAGCCGCGCGCTGAATGCCGACGACGTCGTCTTTACGTTCGACCGCATGCTCAACGACAGCAATCCGTGGCACAAGGTGGCGGGCGCGAGCGGCTTCCCGCACGCGCAATCGATGGGCTTGCCGAAGCTCATCAAGTCGATTAGCAAGGTCGACGACAACACCGTCAAGTTCGAGCTGAACGCACCGGACGCCACCTTCGTGTCGATCCTGACAATGGGTTTCGCCTCGATCTATTCCGCTGAATACGCCGACCAGTTGCTCAAGGCCGGCAAACAGGTCGACCTGAATGCGAAGCCGATCGGCACCGGTCCGTTCGAATTGAAGAGCTACACCAAAGACGCGGTGATCCGCTACGACGTGAATCCGACGTACTGGGGCACGAAACCGAAGATCGACCGCCTGATCTACGCGATCACGCCGGATGCCACGGTGCGCGCGCAAAAGGTGAAGGCCGGCGAATGCCAGATTGCGCTGTCGCCGAAGCCGCAGGATCTCGCCGAAGCGAAGGAGGACAAGTCGCTCGCCATCGTGCAGACGCCGGCCTTCATGACCGCCTTCGTCGCGCTGAACACGCAGAAGAAGCCGCTCGACAACCAGAAGGTGCGCGCGGCCCTGAACATGGCGTTCGACCGCACCACCTACCTGAAAGCGATCTTCGACAACACCGCGACGCCGGCCGTCAATCCGTATCCGCCGAACACGTGGAGCTACGACAAGGCCGTCAAGGCGTGGCCGTACGATCCGGTGAAGGCAAAGAAGCTGCTCGCGGACGCGGGCTATCCGAACGGCTTCGAAACGACGATCTGGGTGCGTCCGAACGGCAGCGTGCTGAACCCGAATCCGAAGGCCGGCGCCGAACTGCTGCAAGCCGACTTCGCCAAGATCGGCGTGAAGGCGGATGTGAAGGTGATCGAATGGGGCGAGCTGATCAAGCAGGCCAAACAAGGCCAGCATGACACGCTGTTCATGGGCTGGGCCGGCGATAACGGCGATCCGGACAACTATCTGTCACCGCTCTTCAGTTGCAATGCGGTGAAGTCGGGGATCAATTTCGCGCGCTTCTGCGATCAGGATCTGGACAAGCTGATTGCCGACGGCAAGACCACGCCCGATCAGGCCAAGCGCGCGAAGGCGTATGAGCAGGCGCAGCAGATCATCCACGATCAGGCGCTGTGGATTCCGCTGGGTTACCCGACCGCAGCGGCGATCACGCGTACGAACGTGAGCGGCTATCACGTGAGTCCATTTGGACGGCAGAACTTTGGGACGGTGGCGGTGCAATAAGCCTCTGCCTCGCCGCATAAAAAAAGCCCGGTTGCGAAAAGCAACCGGGCTTTTTTATCGACGTATCAACCTGTCGACGCAATCACGCCGAGAACCGGATCACCCCATCCGCATCGTGCGTGCGCTTCAACTCGCCGGCCAGCCACAGCAAATGCAAGTGCGCTAACGCCTCGCCCATCGCGAATGTCATCTGATGGATGTCGAGTTGGCGCTTGAACATCAGCGGCACGATATCCGCCGCGCTCTGCGGCTTCTCCGCACAGGCCTCGCGCACTTCAGCCAGACGCGCGTCATGATGCTCACGCAATTGCTTGATCCGCGTACGCACACCGCGAAACGGCTTGCCATGCGACGGCAGCACGAGCGTGTCTTCCGGCATCGTCTCGTAGCGGCCGAGCGATTCCAGATACAGCGCAAGCGGCGTGCCTTCCGGCTCCATGTCGAACACCGAGACGTTGGTCGAAATGCGTGGCAGCACCATGTCGCCGGAGATCAACGTGCCCGTCTCTTCGCAATGCAACGCGCAGTGTTCCGGCGAATGGCCGAAGCCCGTTACCACGCGCCACGTCTTGCCGCCGATCTTCACGCCATCGGCTTCGCGCAGGCGGCGGTACTGCCCAGGAATCGCCGGCACGAGACTCGCGTAGTAGCTCGTGCGATTGCGCAGCTTCTCGAGCGACGCCTCGTCGTTCAGGCCGTGACGTGCGAAGTGGCGCGCTGCGCCCTCGCCGCCCGCATTCGAACCGTCGCCGGCCGCCATTACGCGGGCCTGCATGTATTCACCGAGCGTCATCCACAGGCGCACGTCCCACCGTTTCTTGTCGCCGCCGCTGCAAATCCAGTGCGCAAGGCCAATGTGATCCGGGTGGCAATGCGTGACGATCACGCGCAGCACCGGCAGTCCGTCGAGCACCGAGTCGAACACTTTCTCCCAGTTCTCCTTGATCGTGTCCGACGTAATGCCGCAGTCGACTACCGTCCAGCCTTGCTGGCCGTCGATCTCATCGCGTAGCAGCCATAGATTGATGTGGTCGAGTGCGAACGGCAGCGGCATGCGCAGCCAGAACACGCCGGGCGCGACTTCCAGTGTCTGACCCGCTTCGGGCAAGGTGTCCTTGAACGGGTAGTCGAGTTGATGTTCGAGTGCATTCATTGTGCTTGTCTTCCTCCGTCGGCCATCCGGCATGGCGAGGTATGCGATGCCGGACGGCGTGGTTGCGGCCCGGCCGGGACATGCCGGTGCCGTATTGCGCCGTAGTTGCGTTTCGATCAAGTTGACGATAACGTAAACGTCGATTCTATCGTTCAATCCGATTTTCTGCCCGGCTACGGGATGCCCCGATGAACACGCAATACACGATCACCGAGCTCGCGCGGGAATTCGACGTCACGCCGCGGGCGATCCGCTTCTACGAAGACCAGGGTTTACTCTCGCCCAGCCGTGAGGGATCGAGCGGCTTGCGGCGCGTCTATTCGGGCCGCGATCGAACTCGTCTGAAGCTCACGCTGCGCGGCAAGCGGCTTGGCTTCACGTTGTCGGAGATCCGCGATCTGCTCGACGTCTACGAGTCGCCGACCGACACCGTGCCGCAATTGCAGGCCTTCCTTGCCACGGTGGCGCGCCATCGCGACGTGCTCGAACGTCAACTGGAAGATCTGAACGCAACGCTCGAAGACCTCGCGCAGTACGAAACTCAGGCGCGCGCGTTGCTGGAAGGCGGTTCACGCGAGACCAGGTCCGCCTGAGCGGAGAACGGCGCGACGCGCCGCGGGTGCACCCGGACGATACAATCACGGGTGTCTTCACGACATGGGATGAATGCACGGCCGACATGAATCACTTTCCCAAACTGCTGTCGTCACAGATCGGCTTTGACGTCGCCCAGACGATGCTCGAAGGATTCGATCGGCACTACCGCATCTTCCGTGACGCCGCAATCCATGCCAAAACGCTCTTCGAAGCCGCCGACTGGCATGGCCTGCAAACGCTGGCGCGCGAGCGCATCACCTCGTATGACGATCGCGTCGAGGAATGCGTCGAACTGCTCGAAGACGAATACGACGCCGAGAATATCGACGACGAAGTGTGGCAGCAGATCAAGCTCCACTACATCGGCCTCCTGACCACGCACCGCCAGCCCGAATGCGCGGAGACGTTCTTCAATTCGGTGTGCTGCAAGATCCTGCACCGTTCGTATTTCAACAACGACTTCATTTTCGTGCGCCCGGCGATCTCGACCGAATACATCGAGAACGACGAACCGGCGGCGAAGCCGACCTATCGCGCGTATTACCCCGGCAAGGACGGTCTTGCCGCGACGCTCGAGCGCATCGTCACGAACTTCCAACTGGAGCCGCCGTTCGAAGACCTGACGCGCGACGTCGAATGCGTCATGCAGGCGATCCACGACGCGTTCGGCGTGTTCGACGAAGCGCCCAACTTCCAGATTCACGTGCTTTCGTCGCTGTTTTATCGGAACAAGTCGGCGTATATCGTTGGACGGATCATCAACGGCGATCTGTTGCTGCCATTCGCGGTGCCGCTGCGCCATGTGAAACCGGGCGTACTCACACTCGATACGGTGCTGCTTAAACGCGACCAGTTGCTGATCATTTTTAGCTTCTCGCATTCGTACTTCCTGGTGGACATGGAAGTGCCCTCCGCGTACGTCGAATTTCTCGGCACGATCATGCAGGGCAAACCGAAGGCGGAAATCTATACCTCGGTGGGTTTGCAGAAGCAGGGCAAGAATCTGTTCTATCGCGATCTGCTGCACCATCTGAAGCATTCCAGCGATCCGTTCATCATCGCGCCCGGCATCAAGGGGCTCGTGATGCTGGTGTTCACGCTGCCGTCGTTTCCGTACGTATTCAAGCTGATCAAAGACCACTTTCCGCCGCCGAAGGAAACCACGCGCGAGCAGATCAAGCGAAAGTATCAGCTCGTCAAGCGTCATGACCGTTTGGGCCGCATGGCCGACACTCTTGAATATTCGAGCGTCGCACTGCCCATTTCGCGGCTCGACGAAGGGCTGCTGCGCGAACTCGAAAAGGAAGTGCCGTCCTTGATCGAATACGATGGCGACAACCTGGTGATTCGTCACATGTATATCGAACGCCGCATGGTGCCGCTCAATCTGTTCCTGCAAAACGGCAGCGATGACGACGTCGAGCACGGCATCAAGGAATACGGCAACGCGATCAAGGAATTGATGCAGGCAAACATCTTCCCTGGCGACATGCTGTACAAGAACTTCGGCGTGACGCGTCACGGCCGCGTCGTGTTCTACGACTACGATGAAATCGAATACCTGACGGAATGCAACGTGCGCGCGGTGCCGGCGCCACGTTACGAGGAAGACGAAATGTCGGGCGAGCCATGGTACTCGGTCGGCCCACACGACATTTTCCCGGAGACATACGGCACGTTTCTGCTCGGCGATCCACGCGTGCGCCGGTCCTTCATGCAGCATCACGCGGACTTCTTCGATCCAGCGCTGTGGCAACGGCACAAGGATCATCTATTGAAAGGCGAACTGCCCGACGTTTTCCCGTACGACAGCAGCGTGCGCTTCTGCATCCGCTATCCGGAACGATTCGCCGATACGGCGTCCGGACCAGCGGAGAACCAGGCAGATGAACGCACCGTGCGCGTGGCGTAAGCACTATGCGCCGCCCGCATCGTTGAATGCATCGTCCGAACCTTATGCAACGACATCGACCGGTCAATCGGTCGAGCAACCGCCAAGACTCAACATGAACACGAACGCTTCTCCCGCTGCCAATCCGCTTGCCCATCTGTTCGACAATAACGACGCGTGGGTGGCCCGCAAGCTGTCCGAAGACCCGGAGTACTTCTCGCGTCTCGCGCACCAGCAGACACCCGAATATCTGTGGATCGGCTGCTCCGATTCGCGCGTGCCGGCCAACCAGATCATCGGCCTGCCGCCAGGCGAAGTGTTCGTGCACAGAAATATCGCCAACGTGGTGGTGCATACGGATCTGAACTGCCTGTCGGTGATCCAGTTCGCCGTCGATCTGCTGAAGGTCAAGCACATCATGGTGGTGGGTCACTATGGCTGCTCGGGCGTCGGCGCGGCGCTGCACGGCCGGCGTGTGGGTCTCGCGGATAACTGGCTGCATCACGTGCAGGACGTGCGCACCAAGCACGCTGCGCTGATCGAAGAATGGCCGCTCGGCGAGGCGCGTCATCGGCGGCTCGTCGAACTGAATGCGATCGAACAGGTCATGAACGTATGCCGGACCACCATCATCAATGACGCGTGGGCGCGTGGCCAGGAACTCACGGTGCACAGCTGGGTGTATGGCGTGCATGACGGCAAGGTGCGCGACCTCGGCATGACAATCAACGACCCCGCGGCGCTCGATGCAACCTATAAGCGCTGCATCGCGGCCGTATCGGCCGGCGGTGTGTACCAGGAAGACAACGATGCGGCGGCCGCCGAAGCGGCCCAGCTCGGCGACGTGCCGGCCATCGTCGAAGGTGTGATCAAACAACTTAAGCACGAATGAAACCCACATGAGTGAGACAAACATGAGCGAGACAAAGTCTGATCCGATCGTAATCGTAGGTGTGGCCCGTACGCCGATGGCGGCATTTCAGGGCGATTTCGCAACGCTAACCGCACCGCAGTTGGGCTCGGTTGCAATCGAAGCCGCCGTGCAACGCGCCGGGTTGAAGCCTGAGCAGATCGATGAGGTGGTGATGGGTTGCGTGCTGCCCGCCGGCCTCGGCCAGGCGCCCGCACGCCAGGCCGCGCTCGGCGCCGGCTTGCCGTTGAGCACCGGCAGCACGACCGTCAACAAGATGTGCGGCTCCGGCATGCGCGCGGCGATGTTCGCGCACGACATGCTGGCCGCGGGCTCGGTCGATGTGATCGTCGCGGGCGGCATGGAGAGCATGACGAACGCGCCGTATCTGTTGCCCAAAGCGCGTAACGGCATGCGCATGGGCCATGGCCAGGTGATCGACCACATGTTCTACGACGGTCTCGAAGACGCCTACGAAAAAGGTCGCCTGATGGGCACCTTCGCCGAGGAATGCGCGGCCTCGTTCGACTTCACACGCGAAGCGCAGGACGCGTTCGCTGTCGAGTCCCTGAATCGTGCGAAGCGCGCGAATGAAGACGGTTCGTTCACATGGGAAATCGCGCCGGTGAAAGTGGAAAGCCGCAAGGGCGACGTGACCATCGATCACGACGAGCAGCCGTTCAAGGCGAACCTCGACAAGATTCCGACGCTCAAGCCCGCGTTCAGCAAAACCGGCACGGTGACGGCAGCGAATTCGTCGTCGATTTCCGATGGCGCCGCAGCGCTCGTGATGATGCGTGAATCGACCGCGAAGCGTCTCGGCGTCGAGCCCCTTGCTCGCGTGGTCGGCCACTCCACCTTCGCTCAGGAACCCGCGAAGTTCACCACCGCGCCGGTCGGTGCGATTCGCAAGCTGTTCGAGAAGAACGGCTGGCGCGCCGACGAAGTGGATCTGTACGAGGTCAACGAGGCGTTCGCGGTGGTCACCATGGCCGCGATGAAGGAACATCACCTGCCGCACGACAAGGTCAACGTGAACGGCGGCGCTTGCGCGCTCGGCCATCCGATCGGCGCATCGGGCGCGCGGATTCTCGTCACGCTGATCGGCGCGTTGAAAAATCGCGGTCTGAAGCGCGGTGTCGCGACGCTGTGCATCGGCGGCGGCGAAGCAACCGCGATGGGCATTGAACTGGTTTGACGCGCTGTTACCAGGTGTTTGCAAGCTTGAGGTGATTCGATGAAGACAGTGTTGATCGTCGGTGCATCGCGCGGCATCGGCCAGGAGTTTGTGCGGCAGTACATCAAGAGCGGCTGGCGCGTGCTCGCCACCGCTCGCGACGGCGCCGCGCTCGACGCGCTGAAGGCGCTCGGCGCGGAGACCTTTTCACTCGACGTCACCGCACCCGAAGAAATCGCCGCACTCGGCTGGAAGCTCGACGGCGAACGGCTCGACGCGGCAGTGCTGGTGTCCGGCGTGTACGGCCCACGCACCGAGGACATCGAGACGATTACATCGGAAGACTTCGACCAGGTCATGCATACCAACGTGCGCGGTCCGATGCAGTTGATGCCGATCCTGCTGCCGCTCGTCGAAGAGGCGGGCGGTGTGTTCGCGGTGATCTCGAGCAAGATGGGCAGCATCGGCGACGCAAGCGGCACGACCGGCTGGCTGTATCGGGCGAGCAAAGCTGCGCTGAACGACGCATTGAAGATCGCCTCACTGGACGCCACGCGCGCAACCTGTATTTCGCTGCATCCCGGCTGGGTGCGCACCGATATGGGTGGCGCGCAAGCGGCGATCGATCCGGTGCGCAGCGTCACCGGCATGCGTGAAGTGCTTGCGCAGGCCGCGGCCGCACATGACGCATTCAACGGCCGCTTCTACCAATACGACGGCACGGCGCTCGAATGGTGAAGATGCAGGCGAAGAGCCAAGTGGGGAGACTAATGAGGAGACCGAGCCATGGTGCTTGATCAGGATCATCTGATGGTCCGCGACGCGGTGCGCACGTTCGTCCGCGAAGCCGTTACGCCGTATGCGGCGCAATGGGACCGCGAACGCACTTTTCCGAAGGACGTGCATCGCCAGCTTGCCGAGCTCGGCGCGTACGGCGTGCTGGTGCCCGAAGCATACGGCGGCGCCGGCATGGACGCGCTGGCGCTCGCGCTGATCCTCGAAGAAATCGCTGCGGGCGACGGCGGCACCTCGACCGCGATCTCGGTCAACAACTGCCCCGTGTGCAGCATTCTGCTGACCTATGGCAACGACGCGCAGAAACGCGACTGGCTCACGCCGCTCGCGCGTGGCGAGATGCTCGGCGCGTTTTGCCTGACCGAACCGCAAGCGGGCTCGGACGCCTCCGCGCTACGCACCACGGCGACACGCGATGGCGACAGCTACGTGTTGAACGGCGTCAAACAGTTCATCACGAGCGGCAAGAACGGCAACGTTGCGATCGTGATGGCAGTGACCGACAAGGCGGCGGGCAAGCGCGGCATCAGCGCGTTTATCGTGCCCACCGATACGAAGGGGTACGTCGTCGCGCGCGTCGAAGAAAAGCTCGGTCAGCACTCGTCGGACACCGCGCAGATTATTTTCGAAGATTGCCGCGTGCCGGCCGCGAACCTGATCGGCGCGGAAGGCGAAGGGTATCGGATTGCGCTATCGGGGCTCGAAGGCGGGCGCATCGGTATCGCGGCGCAAAGCGTCGGCATGGCGCGCGCCGCGTTCGAAGCGGCGTTGGGCTATGCGAAGGAGCGCGAGAGCTTCGGCCAGCCGTTGTTCTCGCATCAGGCCGTGCAATTCCGCCTCGCCGATATGGCGACCCAACTCGAAGCCGCGCGCCAGTTGATCTGGCACGCGGCTTCGCTGAAAGACGCCGGGCAACCTTGTCTGACCGAAGCCGCGATGGCCAAGCTGTTTGCATCCGAAGCCGCCGAGCGCATCTGCTCGGCCGCCTTGCAGATTCATGGCGGCTACGGCTATCTGAGCGACTTCCCCGTCGAACGCATCTACCGCGATGTACGCGTGTGCCAGATCTACGAAGGCACCAGCGACATCCAGAAAATTTTGATCGCACGCGGTCTTGCCTGAAAGTCTGATGAATAAGCCATTGTTGTCAACGCAACGACCGTCCGACTGCCCCTGCGGCGGCGCCGCACCCGATCAGCGCAGCGGCGCCAAACCGCCGCGCTTCGCGCAATGCTGTGGCCGCTATATCGATGGCGGTGAAACAGCGCCACGCGCGCTTGAACTGATGCGCTCGCGTTACAGCGCGTATGTTGTGGGCGCAACGGATTATTTGCGCGCGACCTGGGCGCCGCACACCTGCCCCGCGGATCTCGGCTCCGACCCTGCCGCTCCCGACGCGCCGCGTTGGCTCGGACTGCAGATCAAAGCGTTCGCTGAAACCAGCGCCGATCATGCGACCGTCGAATTCGTCGCACGATACAAGGTAGGCGGCCGTGCCCACCGGCTGCACGAGCTGAGCCGCTTCATACGCGGCGAGGACGGACGCTGGCGCTATGTCGACGGTGACGTAAGCGAATAAGCAGTACCTTCGAAAGCCTTACACCGCTTAGCGGCGCGCAATAGCACCGTCATCACATATGGCCCTCAAACGAAGGCTTTTTTTTCGTGTTGGCTCGACACCACAGCGCGTGTATTTCGACAAATTACTTCGTGCAACCAAGCGCTGCGAGGCAGGCGCTTTTCGGCCTCCCGACGGGCGAATACGCCCTGATTCGCACCCGGCAATTATTGCGTCGCGGGTTCTCCTTTATTGCACAAAACAAAATTGTCGTGCCAGGATGAGGCCGTAGGTTTGTGACGTCACGTTGCGAGAACCGGTCCATACCGCTTCCGCAAAATGCGCAGGTAGCTGCCGATAGCCCACCAGTAAGGGTTCGGCGGCGGTTCCGGGCAGCATGTGTGGCGCTCATCATCGGCGCGTGGGGTCGCGTCGGCCGTTTGGGTTCATCCCGTGCGATCTCGATCAGCGTGCGTGCGCTTGCAGCACTACGTACGCGAGTGTGTTTTTGTTTGTCGAAAACGCCGATGAAAGGCAATTGTCAGCGACGATATTCGACAGACAAAACGTCACGGTGTTAAGGGCAGGTTTTTGAGGCAGGTGCGTCAATGGTGTTCAGCAAGGTTCTGACGAAGTGCGCGGTGACTTGTGCAGCAGCGATGTGCGCCATCGCACTCGCGCATGCCGAGCCGCTCGCCGACACCCAGGCGGGGCCTCTCACTCGCGCGCACGTGCCGCGCATCGCACTCGACGACGATGTCTATCTGCCCACCGCGGGCCTCAACGAACAGATCATCCGCGTGCCGGTCAACGCTGCCGGCACCGCGACGCTCGAAACGACGATCTACAAACCGGACGGCGCAGGTCCGTTTCCGATGATCGTTTTCAACCACGGCAAGATTCCCGGCGACCCACGCACGCAGGAACGCAGCGACCCGCGGCCGTTCGCGCGCGAATTCGTGCGCCGCGGCTACGTGGTGGTGGCACCGAACCGCCAGGGCTTCGGCCATTCGGACGGCACGTATCAGCAGGACGGTTGCGACGTCGAACGCAACGGCATCGGCCAGGCCGGCGACGTGGCCGCGACGATCGATTTCATGTCAAAGCAGCCGTACGTGGATGCCACGCACATCGTCGTGGCCGGCACCTCGCACGGCGGTCTCGCGACGATTGCTTACGGCCCCGAGGCTGCATCGGGCGTGCGTGCCTTGATTAATTTCTCAGGTGGTTTGCGGCAGGACGCGTGCGCCGACTGGCAGGGCAACCTGACGCGCGCATTTGGCGCCTATGGCGAGAAGACAAAGGTGCCGTCGCTGTGGTTGTACGGCGATAACGATTCGGTGTGGACCGCGCCGCTGGTGGCCGGCATGTATGCCGCGTACGCCGCGCACGGTGCGAGCGCGAAGATGGTGGATTTCGGCAACTACAAGAACGATGCACATCGGCTGGTGGGCGATCGCGATGGCGTGCAGATCTGGTGGCCTGCTGTCGAGGCGTTTCTTGCGCGCGTCGGGATGCCTACGGGCGTGCAGTATCGGGTCGATGATCCTTCGGCGCCGAAGGCGAGTGGTTTTGCTGCTGTCGACGCGGTTGACTCTGTTCCGTTTGTGGATGAAGCTGGGCGTAACGGTTATCGCAACTTCTTGCATCAGTATCCTAGCCGGGCTTTTGCTGTGTCGGATTCGGGGGCTTGGTCGTGGGCGGAAGGTGGTGATAATCCGATGTCGGTTGCTATTGCTAATTGCCAGAAGCAGAGTTCGGCGCCTTGCCGGTTGTATGCCGTTGACAACTCCGTTGTATGGGGGAAGGGGTCTTCGCAGACGGCGGATTCTGGTTCTTCGTCGGCAGCTGGGGCTGCTAATGATCGGCGCGCTATTGCTAGCCGGAATTGACTGTTTTGATTTGCCTTCGCGGCGCTTGTTGTTCGGTTGCCTGGGGCTTTGGCCTTTCCTTGTTCTGGCTTTCGTGCCTTTCCTTGATTTGTTAGTGGTCTATTAGTGTTGCCCCTGTGCGGGGCGGCACTTACTTTCTTTGCCGCCGCAAAGAAAGATAAGCAAAGAAAGCGGCTAGAAGCCCCTGCTAAGCGGGTCCCGCAGCGCACACAGGGTAGTGGTGCATCTGGAATCTGTGTTCGTGCACCTGCATACGCTTGTGACAAGGGCGTCATACTTCCGGCGGCGCTTCGCGCGCCGAAGCGTAATTCATAAAACCTCCCTCTACGTTTCACTCCCCCGTTTCGCTCGGGTCCCACCAATCTCAAACGAAGCCCGTGGTTTCCCCTGCAGACCCGTCCGCGACGCACGTAGTGCGGAGTGGGAGCTGATGAGTCCTTTGTCACTAACGCCGAATGCGCGAGAACACGGATTCCAGTCGCACCACTACCCCTAGCAGACCACGGTGCCCACTTAGCAGGGGCTTCTAGCCGCTTTCTTTGCTTATCTTTCTTTGCGGCGGCAAAGAAAGTAAGTGCCGCCCCGCACAGGGGCAACGCTAATAGACCACTAACAAATCAAGGAAAGGCCAAAGCCCTAAGAACACTGACAAACAAGCGCCGCGCAGGCCAAACCCCACACCAAAAATCCGCCGAGCAGGCACCAAACCCCAAATTCCCGCCCGAAGGGACCAACTACTTTGACGTCGTCAACTCCTCCGATCAGCGACCTTCGGCTTGAAACAGAAACCACCTGCCGCGAACAGCACCCAACCCCATCGCCGAAGGCAAAAACCACCCCTCACCCCCTAGTGCACAGCAAGAAATAAACCGCTAATCTCGACCCCGCAAGCCTCCCCAAAGGCCGCGCGCAGCGCAAGAAACAACCGCGCCGCGATTGAAATGGCCCTAAAAAAGCCAGCCGTGCAACGGCAAAAAAGCACCTCGGAGTACCTTTTGGAAAAGTCAGCATCCCCTGAAGACTGGATCACCCGCAGCCTGCGTGCCGTCTGGCACCCCTGCACCCAGATGAAACACCACGAACGTCTGCTGCTCATCCCGGTCGCGCGTGGTCAAGGCGCGTGGCTCTACGACCGCGCAAACAACCGTTATCTGGACGCGATCAGCTCCTGGTGGGTCAACCTGTTCGGCCACGCCAACCCGCGCATCAACGCGGCATTGAAAGACCAACTCGATACGCTCGAACACGCCATGCTCGCCGGCTGCACGCACGAGCCAGCCATCGAACTCGCGGAGCGCCTCGGCGCGCTCACCGGCAACACGCTCGGTCACGCGTTCTTCGCGTCCGATGGTGCATCCGCCGTTGAAATCGCGCTGAAGATGAGCTTCCACTCGTGGCGCAATCGCGGCTTCGAGGACAAGCAGGAATTCGTCTGCATCGCCAACAGCTATCACGGCGAAACCATCGGCGCGCTCGGCGTCACCGATGTCGCGCTCTTCAAAGACGCCTACGATCCGCTCATCCGCAACGCGCATGTCGTCGCGTCGCCCGATGCGCGCCTTGCACAAGCAGGCGAAACCGCCGCCGACGTCGCGCGCCGCGCGCTCGATCAGGTTCGCTCGTTGTTCGAAGCACGCGCCACGAAAATCTCGGCGCTGATCGTCGAGCCGCTCGTGCAATGCGCCGCCGGCATGGCAATGCACGACGCGTCGTATATCGCCGGCTTGCGCGCGCTGTGCGATCAGTACGGCGTGCATCTGATCGCCGATGAAATCGCCGTGGGTTGCGGTCGCACCGGTACGTTCTTCGCGTGCGAACAGGCCGGCATCTGGCCGGACTTCCTGTGTCTGTCGAAAGGGATCAGCGGCGGCTATCTGCCGCTCTCGATCGTGCTGTCGCGCGATGAAATCTTCGACGCCTTCTATCACGACGATACCGCGCGCGGTTTTCTGCACTCGCATTCGTACACGGGCAATCCGCTCGCGTGCCGCGCGGCGCTCGCCACGCTCGATCTGTTCGCGAGCGACAACGTGCTCGCCGTCAACGCGCAGAAATCCGCCAGGCTGAAGGCCGCGCTCGCGCCGCTCGCCGAACATAAGCACGTGCGCAATCTGCGTCAGTGCGGCACGATCTTCGCGTTCGATGCCGTGATCGACGACGCTCAGCAAGCCAAAACATTCTCGCGCCGTTTCTTCGAAAACGCTTTGCAGCGCGAACTGCTGCTGCGCCCTATTTCGACCACGGTGTATCTGATGCCCCCCTACATCCTCGACGACGAAGAAATCGCGCTGCTCGCTTCGCGCACAAGCGAAACTTTCGAAGCCACGCTCGCGGAGACCCGCTAATGCATCTGCTCGACACACTCACCGAAGGCCTCAAGGAAATCGACGCGCGCGGTCTGCGCCGCCGTCGTCGTACCGCCGACACGCCGTGCGCCGCACACATGACGGTCGACGGCCGCGCGATCATCGGCTTCGCCAGCAACGACTATCTCGGCCTCGCCGCGCATCCGAAACTGATCGCCGCTATCGCTGAAGGCGCGGAACGCTACGGCGCCGGCAGCGGCGGTTCCCATCTGCTCGGCGGCCACTCGCGCGCACACGCGCAACTCGAAGACGATCTGGCCGAATTCGTCGGCGGCTTCGTCGACAATGCGCGCGCGCTCTACTTCAGCACCGGCTACATGGCGAATCTCGCGACGCTCACCGCGCTCGCGGGCCGCGGCACGACGCTCTTCTCCGACGCGTTGAATCACGCGTCGCTGATTGACGGCGCGCGTTTGTCCCGCGCTGACGTGCAGATCTATCCGCACTGCGATACGGAAGCGCTAAGCGCGATGCTCGACGCCTCGGACGCCGAAGTCAAAGTAATCGTCTCCGATACGGTCTTCAGCATGGACGGCGACATCGCGCCCCTGGCACGTCTGCTTGAACTCGCAGAACAGCATGGCGCATGGCTTATCGTCGATGACGCGCACGGTTTCGGCGTGCTCGGTCCGCAAGGCCGTGGCGCGATTGCAGAAGCCGCGCTGCGCTCGCCGAATCTGATTTCGATCGGCACGCTTGGCAAAGCCGCGGGCGTGTCGGGCGCATTCGTCGTCGCTCACGGGACCGTGATCGAATGGCTCGTGCAGCGCGCGCGTCCGTACATCTTCACGACTGCGTCGGTGCCTGCCGCGGCGCATGCGGTGTCGGCGAGCCTGCGCATCATCGGTGGCGAGGAAGGCGATGCGCGCCGTGCGCATCTGCAGAAACTGATCGAACGCACGCGCGCGATGCTCAAAGCGACGCCATGGCTGCCAGTCGATTCGCACACTGCCGTGCAACCGCTGATCATCGGCGCGAACGATGCCACGCTCGACATCGCGGCCACGCTCGATCGCGCAGGTCTCTGGGTGCCGGCGATCCGTCCGCCGACCGTGCCCGTGGGTACGTCGCGGCTACGCATTTCGCTTTCCGCCGCGCATTCGCAAGCGGATCTGGACCGGCTCGAAGCAGGCTTGCAACAACTCGGGGCGAAGGCGGCATGAGTAGCTCGAGTCAAAGCGCCCTGTCTCTATTCGTCACCGGTACAGATACGGAAATCGGCAAGACCTTCGTCTCCGCAGCGCTGCTGCGCGGTTTCGTTCGCGAAGGCCTGCAAGCCGCCGCGATGAAGCCGATCGCCGCGGGCGCGTTCGAAGTGAACGGCGTGCTGCATAACGAAGACGCCGATCAACTCGACGCCGCGTCAAGCGTCCTGCTGTCGCCGGAGATTCGCACGCCGTATCTCTTGAAAGAACCGGCCGCGCCACACATCGCCGCCGCACTGGAAAACGTCACGTTCGATATCGATCACATCGTCGATTGCCATGCGCAGGCTTTGAAGCAAGCCGAGATCGTCGTGGTGGAAGGCGTCGGCGGTTTTCGCGTGCAGCTAACCGCAACGCAAGATACCGCCGACCTCGCCGTCGCGCTGAAGCTGCCCGTCGTACTGGTGGTCGGCATGCGCCTCGGCTGCATCAGCCACGCGCTGCTCACCGCCGAAGCGATCGCCGCGCGTGGCCTCACGCTCGCCGGCTGGGTAGCGAACCGTATCGATCCGGACATGACGTTCCCCGACGAAAACATCGCTTCGATTCGCGAGCATCTTGCGCGTGAATACGATGCCCCCTTGCTCGGCATCGTGCCGCATTTGAGCCCGGCTTCGCCCGAGCTTGCGGCGGATCAACTCGACATCAACCGACTCCTGCAGACGCTGCGCCACGCGCAGCGCTGATAACCCATTACATCCATCCATGAGGATTGACGACATGACGCAACTGAACATCGCTCCGACGCCAGCCGACACGGCCGCCGCCCATAACAACGCTGCAGCAGGCGCCAAGCCGATGGCCAAGTGGCGCGTCGCCGACATCGTCGCGTTGTATGAACTGCCGTTCAACGACCTGATGTTCCGCGCGCAACAAACCCATCGTGAACACTTCGACGCCAACACCGTGCAACTGTCGACGCTGCTGTCGATCAAGACCGGCGGTTGCGAAGAAGATTGCGCGTACTGCCCGCAGTCGGTGCATCACGACACGGGCCTGCAAGCCGACAAGCTGATGCCGGTCGATGAAGTATTGGCCGCCGCCAAGGTCGCCAAGGAAAACGGCGCGACGCGCTTCTGCATGGGCGCGGCGTGGCGCAATCCGAAGGACCGCCACCTCGAGCCGATCAAGGACATGATCCGCGGCGTGAAGGCGATGGGCCTCGAAACCTGCGTGACGCTCGGCATGCTGGAAACGCATCAGGCGCAAGGTCTGCGCGAAGCGGGTCTCGATTACTACAACCACAACCTCGATACGTCGCCGGAGTTCTACGGCCAGATCATTTCGACGCGCACGTATCAGGATCGTCTCGATACGCTGGAACGCGTGCGCGATGCGGGCATCAACGTATGCTGCGGCGGGATTGTCGGTTTGGGCGAATCGCGCCGTGAGCGCGCCGGCCTGATCGCGCAACTGGCGAACATGGAGCCGTATCCGGAATCGGTGCCTATCAACAACCTGGTGCAAGTGGAAGGCACGCCGCTGACCGGCACCGAAGCGATCGATCCGTTCGAGTTCGTCCGCACGATCGCGGTTGCGCGTATCACGATGCCGCGCGCGATGGTGCGTCTGTCGGCAGGCCGCGAGCAGATGGACGAAGCGTTGCAGGCACTGTGTTTCCTCGCCGGCGCGAACTCGATTTTCTACGGCGACCAGTTGCTGACCACCAGCAACCCGCAAGCCGAAGCGGACCGCAAGCTGCTCGAACGCCTTGGCATTCGCGCAGAAGCAGCGCAGCAGATGCCGCTGGATCAGAGCGGCTGCGAACATGGCTGCGCGCATGATCAAAACGCGCACGCTGCGCCGAACTAAAGAACTACGCGTACGAAGCGCGTGCGATAGATCGCGCGCAATTTAAAAAGGCCACCTCGTTTCCGAGGTGGCCTTTCTACTTCCAAGCAAAGATCTACTTCTTGTCGACGATGATCTGATCGAACGTCCCGCCATCGGAGAAATGCGTTTGCTGGGCTTTCTGCCAGCTACCGAACATCTCTTCGACAGTGAAGGTCTTGATCGGTTTGAACTCGCCCGCATGCTTCGCGAGCACGTTCTTGTCACGCGGACGCAGGTGGTGTTGCGCAATGATTTCCTGCGCGGCCGGCGACCACAGATAGTCGAGGTACGCTTGCGCTTCCTTGCGCGTGCCGCGCTTGTCGACCACCTTGTCGACGATCGAAACCGGCGGCGCAGCCAGCAGGCTCACCGACGGATACACCGCTTCGAAGTTGCCCGCACCCACGCCCGTGTCGATCAACGATACTTCGTTTTCGAACGTCACCAGCACGTCGCCGATACCGCGTTGCGTGAAAGTCGTCGTCGCACCGCGGCCGCCTGTGTCGAGAATCGGCACGTTCTTGAAGATGGCCTTTTCGAAGTCGATCGCCTGCGCATCGGTGCCGCCGTGCTGCTTGCGATAACCCCATGCGGCCAGATACGCGTAGCGGCCGTTACCCGAAGTCTTCGGATTCGCGATCACCACCTGCACGCCGGGTTTGGCGAGGTCGTCCCAGTCCTTGATGTGCTTCGGGTTGCCCTTGCGCACGAGGAACACCATCGTCGTGGTGTACGGAGCGCTGTCGTCCGGCAGGCGCGCACGCCAGTTGGCGGGCACCAGTTGGCCCTTTTCGGCGAGCAGGTCGATGTCGTTCGGCTGGTTCATCGTCACGACGTCAGCCTGCAGTCCTTGCAGCACCGACAGCGCCTGCGCGCTTGACGCGCCATGCGACTGGCGAATCGACACGGTCTCGCCGCTCTTCTCTTTGTATGCCGTGATGAAGCCGGCATTGATGTCCTTGTACAGCTCGCGCGTCACGTCGTACGACACGTTGAGCAGCGACGTGTCTGCGTGCGCCGTCGAGATGCCGCCGAGCGCGAGCGTCATTGCCGTCATGCCGGCTGCCAGCCAGCGCGATGTCCCCGTCTTGCCTGCCATCTTGTCCCCGCCTATCGATGATGAAAACCGGTGGCCGCACAAGCGTGCAGCGTGAAGCGGGATTCTAACGGATCGCTTACTGGTTCACTCGCGCGCATTTGCGTGCTCATCTGCGCGCTCATCTGCGTGTTCAAGTCCTCCTTCACTCAAACAAACGCGTGCTGCGCGACCTCGAGCGTCTCCTCGCGAAAACGCAGCGGCGCCGCGCAATGCACCAGCGTATCGACGAAATACTTGGCACGTGGCCACGGGCCGAATCCCGCCGCCGTATTGATATGTCCCGCGTCGCCGAGATTGACGAATGCGCTGCCGAAACGCTGCGCGAGATCGCGCGAACCGGCGAGCGGCATCCACGGGTCGGTTTCGCTGCCGATCAGAATCGACGGCACGCCGAGACGCCGCGCGTCGAACGGTCCGGCGAAGGCGAATTTCTCCGGGCTTGCCGGCGCGACGAACAGCACGCCGACCACATCGTTCGCATATGACGCCTGCTGCAACGCGTGCGCAGTCGCGAGGCAACCGAAGCTGTGGGCAGCCAGCACGAACGGCCCGCGTTCGCGCGCGAGCAGATCGCGCAGCGACTTCGCCCAGACGGCGACGTCCGGGGCGTCCCAGTCGGCCTGTTCGACGCGCAGCGAACGCGCGAATTGCCGTTCGAGCCATGTTTGCCAGTGCGCGCCCTCGCTGCCGTGGAGGCCGGGAACGGTGACGAGCCGCGGCGGCCATGTCGATTTGGTGCATGAAAGCATGTCTGTCCCTCGCTGCCGGAATCCGGGAAATGATTGTCCCGCCGGGCGTCGCAAGGGCGAACCAAGTTTTTGTGCTTTGTTTATGGGGCAAACGCGCGGCCATGTAGTAGCGGCAAATCGCACGCCCGTGCGCAAACGCGCGCGATTCGCGGCGAAAAAGTAGAATGAAGCCTATCCGTAAAAGGAGGAGGCCCATGCCGCAAGCGTCGTGTGAAGTGCCGCGGGCGTTGCAGCCGTTCTACCGGGCCTCTCCCGTCATCCGACTCGACAAAGCACGCGCCTTCCGGACCGTATGAAAATCCTCTTCTACATGCCGCATTCCGACGCCGCCGCGTGGCTTCACGACTTCGCCCATGCGCTGCCGGAAGTCGATCTGCGCGAATGGCAGCCGGGCGACACCGACCCAGCCGATTTCGCGGTCGTGTGGCGCCCGCCGCGTGAAATGCTGGCCGGCCGCGACGGTCTGCGCGCGATCTTCAATCTCGGCGCGGGCGTCGATGCGATCCTCGGACTCGAACACGAGCAGCCCGGTACCTTGCCGCGCAGCGCCCAGTTGATCCGGCTCGAAGACACGGGCATGGCCCTGCAAATGGCCGAATATGTGACGCATGCGGTGCTGCGCTACCTGCGCCGTTTCGACGAATATCAGGCGCTGCAAAGCGAGCATCGCTGGGAAGTGCTCGATCCGCATCCGCGCGACACCTTCACGGTTGGCGTGCTCGGCCTCGGCGTCCTCGGTACGCATGTCGCGCAAGCAGTCGCGGCGTTCGGCATGCCGGTGCGCGGGTATAGCCGCAGTGCGCGGCAAATCGACGGCGTCACGACCTTCGCCGGCGAATCGCAGTTCGATGCGTTTCTCGACGGCGTGAAAGTGCTGGTCAATCTGCTGCCGCATACGCCGGATACGGGCGATGTGCTGAACACGCGCACCTTCTCGAAGCTCGAGAAGGGCGCCTATCTGATCAACGTCGCACGCGGCGGCCATCTGGTCGAACAGGATCTGCTCGAAGCGCTAGCAAGCGGTCAGGTCGCCGCCGCAATGCTGGACGTGTTCCGCGAAGAACCGTTGCCGCCCGATCATCCGTTCTGGCAGGAGCCGCGCATCACGATTACGCCGCATATTTCCGCGCTTACCTTGCGCGAAGAAAGCGTCGCGCAAGTCGCGCGGAAAATGATGGCGCTGATGCGCGGCGAAACGGTGAGCGGCGTGGTCGATATCGATCGTGGGTACTGAGCGCGGATACTGAGCAAAATATCGAGCACGGGTTTTGCACACCGCCGAATTCATCTGAAGGAGTGCCGCCACGCGCGGGCTCATTGCATGGGAGACACATCATGGCCTTGCCCCAACGCGTCAAAATCGTCGAAGTCGGTCCGCGTGACGGACTGCAGAACGAGAAAGAATTCGTCCCCACCGGGATCAAGATCGAGTTGATCAACCGCTTGTCGGCGGCCGGCTTTCGCAACGTCGAATCCGCCTCGTTCGTCTCGCCGAAATGGGTGCCTCAGATGGCCGACGGCGCCGACGTGATGACCGGCATCGAGCGCCGCG
Source organism: Paraburkholderia nemoris (assembly GCF_905221015.1). Lineage (NCBI taxonomy): Bacteria > Pseudomonadati > Pseudomonadota > Betaproteobacteria > Burkholderiales > Burkholderiaceae > Paraburkholderia > Paraburkholderia nemoris. Next base: position 77,216 of record NZ_CAJNBO010000021.1, read on the forward strand.
CCGGGACGATCTACTCCGTGCTGACGCCGAACCTGCGCGGCTTCGAAGGCGCCCTCGCCGCGAGGGCGGACGAGATCGTGATTTTCGGCGCCGCCAGCGAAGCGTTTTCGCAGAAGAACATCAATTGCAGTATTGCGGAAAGCATCGATCGATTCGCGCCCGTCGCGCAGGCGGCGAAGGAACATGGCCTGCGGATTCGCGGCAGCGTGTCGTGCGCGCTCGGCTGTCCGTATCAAGGCGAAGTGCCGGTCGCGTCGGTGGTCGATGTGGTCGAACGTTTCGCGGCGCTCGGTTGCGACGAGATCGATATCGCGGACACGATCGGCGTCGGCACGCCGAAGCGCACGCGTGAAGTGTTCGAGGCAGTCACCAAGGTGTTTCCACGCGAACGTCTGTCGGGGCATTTCCACGACACCTACGGTCAGGCGCTCGCGAACATCTACGCGGCCTTGCAGGAAGGTATCGAGATCTATCACGCGTCAGTAGCGGGGCTCGGCGGCTGCCCGTATGCGAAGGGCGCAACCGGCAACGTCGCGACCGAAGACGTGCTGTATCTGATGAACGGCCTCGGCATCGAGACCGGCATCGACCTCGCGCAAGTCGTTGCGATCGGTGATTTCATTTCGACGTCGATCGGCCGGCCCAATGTCTCGCGCGCCGGCAAGGCCTTGCTTGCCAAAGCACGCAGCGAACAGGCCAACTGCGTTTGACGCAGGCCACACATTTAGCCAAATCATTCAGGACCTGAAACGATGACGGATCACGCTTCCCTCGACTCCGACGATCTCGCCGCATTGCCTGACTCCGCACGCCGCGTCGCGCTTTTGTTGCGCGAACGCGGCCACGCTGGACGGATCGTGATGCTGCCGGAAACCGGCAAGACATCCGCCGAAGCCGCGGCCGGCCTTGGCTGCTCGGTTGCGCAGATCGCCAAGTCGATCCTGTTTCGCCGCCGCGAAGACGACGCGCCGGTACTGGTGGTCGCGAGCGGCGCGAATCGCGTCGACGAAAAGAAAGTCGCGGCGCAAGTCGGCGAGATCGGCCGTGCGGATGCGAAGTTCGTCCGCGAGAAAACGGGTTATGCGATCGGCGGTGTTTGCCCGATCGGGCATGCCACGGCGCCCGTCACGCTGATCGACGCCGATCTGCTGGAACTCGACAGCCTGTGGGCCGCTGCGGGTCATCCGCATGCGGTGTTCAATCTGACGGCGAAGGAACTGATTGCGTTGACGGGCGCGCCGGCGCTCGACGTGGCGCTGCGCGAGACAGCGTGACGCAATGACAGCAGGCATCGATAACGAAGACGACGAGGCTGCCGTGCCGTCACCGTGCATCAGCGTGTGCAGGATGGACGCCTCGACCGGTTGGTGCGAAGGCTGCTTGCGCACGATCGACGAGATCGCCAACTGGTCGTCGTTCGACGACGACGCGAAGCGCGCCGTCTGGGACGCGATCGAGGAACGCCACGCGGAGTTCATGGCCAGGCAAGCGAAGGTGCCGCGGTGAACGCCGCGCCGCGCATCGTAACGATCGGCGAGACGTTCAGTTCGACACTCGAGCTGTCGGCGGACTCGGTAAAGTCGTTCGCCACGCTCGTCAACGATTTCAATCCGTTACATCACGACGACGCCTACGCAGCGCAAAGCCGCTTCGGCGGTTTGATCGCGTCCGGCACGCAACCAACAGCGCATTTCATGGCGCTACTGGCGACCTATTTTTCGACGTACGCGCAGCCGCTCGGTCTCGAGTTCGATATCAAGCTGAAGAAAGCCGTCCACGCGAACGATACGCTGACGATCACGTGGCGCGTGCGCGACGCGTACTGGAAGCCGAGTCTGAACGGCGATCTGACGCATCTCGAAGGAAGCGTGGTGAATCAGCGCGGCGACACCATGTTGATCGGCACGTCGACAATCCTGGTGATGCCGAAACCCGAAGCATCGGCGAATGCGAACGCGAGCACAAACCCGGACACAGGCGCACCATGATCAACCTACCGGCATCGATCCGGGTCTTCGAACGCGGCTGGCTTTCGTCGAACAATGTGCTGCTGGTCGATGACACATGTGCAGCTCTTGTCGATACGGGCTACGCGACGCACGCGCCGCAAACCGTCGCGCTCGTGCAGCAAACGCTCGGCGCGCGACCACTCGATCTGATCGTCAACACGCATCTGCATTCGGATCACTGCGGCGGCAACGCACTGTTGCAGTCGACATGGCCGTGCCGTACCGCGATTCCCGCATCCGAAGCCGACGCGGTGCGCGATTGGGACGAAACCCGCCTGACGTTTCGCGCTACCGGCCAGACCTGCGAGCGCTTCACCTTCACCGAGACGATCGCGCCCGGCGCGCAACTGCGGCTCGGTGCGCTCGATTGGCAAGTACTCGGCGCACCCGGCCACGATCCGCATTCGTTGATGCTGTATTGCCAGGATGAACGCATCCTGATCAGCGCGGACGCGTTGTGGGAAAACGGCTTTGGCGTGATCTTTCCCGAACTGGAAGGTGAAAGCGGTTTCGCCGAAGAACAGGCGGTGCTCGAAGTCATTGCGAAGCTCGATGTACGGCTCGTGATTCCTGGCCATGGCGCACCCTTCACAAATGTCGAGCAGGCGCTGGAACGGGCGTTTTCGCGCGTCGCGTGGCTACGGGCCGATCCGGCACGTAATGCGAAGAATGCGTTGAAGGTGCTGATCGTGTTCAAGCTGCTCGAAGTCCGCGCGATGAGCTTCGACACCTTGCTGCGGATGCTCGACGACGCCGCCGCGATGCGCGCTGCCGCCGCCATGCTCAAGCCGCGTGGCGAATGGTCCACTTTGGTGCACGGGATCGTCGAGGAACTGGCGGCCAAAAACGGGCCATTGGAGATTGATGGCGAGCGCATCGTCGCCCGCCAGGCTTGACGCGCACGGGGCTGGCGGCCGCGCGGCTGCCAGCACGCGGCAAGCAAGACACCAAAACCGTCGCCCCAAAAAGAAAGCCGCTCGACCATTACGGCGAGCGGCGGAAATTCTGTCGGACGTGATCAGCGTCGATATGAATGATACGCGTGCCGGTTTTTTGACCGCATCGGTGATTTCCCTACAGAAGTTTGACACCGCCTTTTAAACCCGCATACAGACAACATTACGAAGCTTCGTAGTCGCACGTGTTGAACGTCATTGGTCCGTCCATATGAACAATGCAACGCGCCGATTGCTCCGGAATCCGTACTATTGCCGACTAATCCATCGGCATCTCAGCCATTCCATCCGGTCGAAGACAGGCGTTTCTGCGGCACGATCCGCCAGCCGAGATTCACGCCGGCGGCCGCGAGCAGGATCAGCACCGCGCCGAGCACCTGAATCCACGCGAGTGTCTGTCCGAACGCAACCCGGTCGACGATGATCGCCACCACCGGATAGATGAACGACAACGCGCCGGTCATCGAAGTCGGCAGCTTCTGGATCGCGCCATAGAGCAGCACGTACATGAGCCCCGTATTGACGATACCGAGCACGATCAATTCGAGCCACTGCACGCCGTTGGTCGGCAGCGCATCGAAGCGCACGAACGGCGCCAGCATCACGACGCCGAGCGATACCTGGATCAGCGCAATCAGATGCGGCGGCGTACCCTTCAGGCGCTTCGTGATAATCGACGAGACCGCGTACATTGCCGCTGCGCCCACGGCATAGGCGACACCAACCAGATACTGGCCCGGCACCGCCAACACCGCCGGCTCGACCTTCACTACGAACACGAGGCCGATGAACGCGACCACCAGCCAGGCGATCGTCGACGCGCTGACGCGCTCGCGAAACACCAGCGCGCCAAGCGCGACCAGCATAAACGGCTGCGTGTTGTAGACGGCCGTCGCCATCGAAATCGAAGCGCGTGAATAGGCCGCGAACAGCAGCACCCAGTTGATGACGATGGCCGCGCCGCCCAGCAGCGCGAGGCCGAGCATCTTCCATGAAAAGAGCTTGCGCCTGAACAGGCCAAGCACGGCGCACACGAGCGCCAGCGTCGCGCCGCCGAAAATGCAGCGAAAGAACACCACGTTGAACGGACTCTGCTGCGACGACACCACCAGCCAGCCGATGGTGCCGGACATCAGCATGGCCATGGTCATTTCCGCCGCGCCGCGGCGAATCTCATTTGACGCCATGATTCGATCCTCGAATTGATTCTGCGTGAGAAGCAGTGTAATTAATCCGATCGCCCGAATACAGGGCTAAACTTAAGTCTTCCCGCGAAGAAACCTAATAATCGAAGGCCGTCATGACCAAACGCCTTGTTCCCGCCACACCCGCCACGCTCGATGAAACCGACCGCGCGCTGCTCGCCGCGCTGGCGGCGGACGCCCGCCAGCCGGTCAGCGAACTGGCGCGCCGGGTGGGCCTTTCGGCGCCAAGTACGGCCGAACGCGTACGCAGGCTCGAAGCACAAGGCGTGATCGAACGCTTCACCGTGCAGATCGATCCGCGCGCGCTCGGCTTCACGCTGCAGGCAATCGTGCGCGTGAAGCCCTTACCCGGGCAGTTGCATCTGGTGGAAGACGTGATCCGGCGGATTCCGGAATTTGTCGAATGCGACAAGGTGACGGGCGACGACTGCTTCATCTGCCGCCTCTACCTGCATTCGATCGAGCAGCTCGACGAAATTCTTTCGAAGGTGACCGAACGCGCGGAGACCAGCACCGCCATCGTCAAGTCGACGCCGGTCGCGCGCCGTTTGCCGCCGCTAGGCTGAGCGGAACGCGCGGCCGCGCCGCGCGCTGAACGAAGCCGCTTACTGCTCGACCGCCTCGAAAAACGACAGCATTTCCGTGACCAGTTCGCCCGACGCCTCTTCAGGAATGTAGTGCCCGCACGGCAATGAGCGCCCGCTCACGTCCCGCGCGACGTGACGCCATTCGGCCAGCGCGTCGAAGCACTTCTCGATCACCCCCTGGTCGCCCCACAGCACGCGCAACGGACAGCCGATCTTGTGGCCGCGCTCGATGTCGGCCCGGTCGTGTTCGAGGTCGATACTCGCCGACGCCCGGTAGTCCTCGCACATCGCATGCACGGCGCCGGGTTGCGCCAGCGCGCTGCGATAAGCGTCAAGCGCTTCGGGCGCGAACGGCGCGAGACCCGCGTGACGGCTGCCCATCACCGCATCGACATACGCGGCCGGGTTCGCGCCGATTAGCGTTTCCGGCAACGGCTCCGGCTGGATCAGGAAGAACCAGTGGAAGTAATAGGTCGCGAAGGCACGGTCGGTGGCTTCGTACATCGCGAGCGTCGGCGCGATGTCGAGCAGCATCAAGCGCTCGACGGCGTCGGGATAATCGAGCGCCATCCGGTGCGCGACGCGGGCGCCGCGATCATGGGCGCACACGAGGAATCGTTCGAAGCCGAAGTGGCGCATCACGGCGACTTGATCGGCCGCCATCGCGCGTTTGGAATATGGCGTGTGGTCGGGGTCGCTGGGCGGTTTGCCCGAGGCGCCGTAACCGCGCAAGTCGGTGGCGATGACGGTGAAGTGCTCCGCCAGTTGCGCCGCGCACCGCTGCCAGATCAGATGCGACTGCGGGTGACCGTGCAACAACAGCAGGGGCGGCCCTGACCCGCCCTTCACTCCGAAAATATCGACGTCGCCCACGGCGACACGAAAGGGCGTGAAATCCTCGAAGGCCATAGCGGGTCTCTTGTCGTTTGGGAGTCAAACCATTGTAGAAGCGCAATGTGTCGATGCGGGGTGGGATAGCCCACGCAGGCATAGAACCTGAACACTCCTTCCAACTGTTCTAAACGGACACGATCCGCCCGCTTCGCCTATAATCGAACGATCGTTCTTAAATTTTGGGCGGTCATGGCAAACACGTGGCAGGTGCGTGGTGGGATCGCAGCGGCGGCACGGCTGCTGTTCAGTCTCGACGCACCACAGGCCATGGGCCGCTAAACTCACAATCGCCGGGCGCTCTACACCGCACCGGTCCGTTCATCAGGAGACTCGCACCATGGCATTGCCCGCCGTCCTGCAAAAACTCGCGCTGCCCGTCGTCGCTTCGCCGATGTTCATCGTCAGCTATCCCGAACTCGTGTTGGCTCAATGTAAGGCTGGCATCGTCGGTTCGTTCCCCGCGCTGAATGCTCGCCCGGCCGAACTGCTCGACGAATGGCTCACGCAGATTCAGGCACAGCTCGCCGAGCACAAGGCGACCAATCCGGACGCGATCATCGGGCCGATCGCCGTCAACCAGATCGTCCATCAGTCGAATACGCGGCTCGAGCACGACGTGCGCGTGTGCGTCGAACACAAGGTGCCGATTTTCATCACTAGCCTGCGCGCACCGGCGCGCGAGATCGTCGACGCGGTGCATAGCTACGGCGGCATCGTGCTGCACGACGTGATCAACCTGCGGCATGCGCAGAAGGCGCTGGAAGCGGGCGTCGACGGGCTGATCCTGGTGGCGTCGGGCGCCGGCGGCCATGCGGGCACGACCTCGCCGTTCGCGCTGGTCGGCGAAGTGCGGCGCATGTTCGACGGCCCGATCGTGCTGTCCGGCTCGATCGCCAACGGCGGCTCAATCCTCGCCGCGCAGGCCATGGGCGCGGATCTCGCCTACATGGGCACGCGTTTCATCGCGACCAAAGAAGCACATGCGGTCGACAGCTATAAGCAGGCGATCGTCAATTCAACGGCCTCGGACATCATCTACACGAACCTGTTCACCGGCGTGCACGGCAACTACATCCGCGAAAGTATCCTGAACGCGGGGCTGGATCCGGATGCGTTGCCGGAATCGGACAAGACCGCGATGAACTTCGGCAGCGACAAGGCGAAGGCGTGGAAAGACATCTGGGGTGCAGGCCAGGGTGTCGGTCTGATGGACGACGTGCCGAGCGTTGGTGAGCTGGTTCAGCGCCTGACGAAGGAATATGACGACGCGAAAGCGCGGCTGGGGATTGCGCGGTAAATGCCCGGTTAAGGTGTTTTGCTGCGGCTCCCGGTTCTGGAGCCGCAGCATGTCCGGCACTTACATATTGCGGCGGTACTGCCCGCCCACTTCAAACAACGCGTGCGTGATTTGCCCTAGCGAGCAGACACGCACGACGTCCATTAGCACCGCGAACACGTTGTCATCGTCGATCACTGCGCGCTTCAGGCATTCAAGCGCCGCGGGTGCGTCGTCACGATGCTGTGCCTGAAAATCGCGCAGACGCTTCAGCTGGCTCTGCTTTTCTTCGTCGGTGGAACGGGCGAGCGCGATCGGCTGCGGCGCTTCATGCGGATGCGCGCTCAAGAACGTGTTCACGCCGACGATCGGATATGAGCCGTCGTGCTTGCGGTGCTCGTACAGCATCGACTCGTCCTGAATCCGTCCGCGCTGATAGCCGGTTTCCATCGCGCCTAGCACGCCGCCGCGCTCTGTAAGTCGATCGAATTCCACCAGCACCGCTTCTTCTACCAGATCCGTCAGTTCCTCGATCACGAAGCTGCCCTGATTCGGATTCTGATTCTTCGCGAGCCCCCATTCACGGTTGATGATCAACTGGATTGCCACCGCACGGCGCACCGAATCCTCCGTGGGCGTGGTGATCGCTTCGTCGAAAGCATTGGTGTGCAGCGAATTGCAGTTGTCGTAGATCGCGATCAGCGCTTGCAGCGTGGTGCGGATATCGTTGAAGTCGATTTCCTGCGCATGCAGGCTGCGGCCTGAGGTTTGCACGTGGTACTTGAGCTTCTGGCTGCGTTCGTTCGCGCCGTAACGCTCGCGCATTGCAATGGCCCAGATGCGTCGCGCGACACGGCCGAGCACTGTGTACTCCGGGTCCATACCGTTCGAAAAGAAGAACGAGAGATTCGGCGCGAAGTCGTCGATCGACATGCCGCGCGCGAGGTAGGCCTCGACATAGGTGAAGCCGTTCGCAAGCGTGTAGGCCAACTGCGAGATCGGATTCGCGCCGGCCTCGGCGATGTGATAGCCGGAGATCGACACCGAATAGAAGTTGCGCACGCCGTGGTCAACGAAGTACGCCTGAATATCGCCCATGACTTTCAGGCTGAACTCGGTCGAAAAGATGCACGTGTTCTGGCCTTGGTCTTCCTTCAGGATGTCGGCCTGTACCGTGCCGCGCACGTTTTCCAGCGCTGTGCGGCGCGCGGCGGCGAGTTCTTCGCCGGTAGGTTGGCGTTGGCGTCCTTCCTGTTGCAGCCCGTCGTTTAAACGCGCAATCTGCTGATCGATCGCGACGTTGAAGAACATTGCGAGAATCGTCGGTGCCGGGCCGTTGATCGTCATCGACACCGACGTCTCTGGCGCACACAGATCGAAGCCGTCGTAGAGCGTTTTCATGTCGTCGAGCGTTGCGACGGAGACGCCCGAGTTGCCCACCTTGCCGTAGATGTCCGGGCGCTCGTGCGGCTCTTCGCCGTAAAGCGTGACCGAATCGAAGGCTGTCGAAAGACGTTTGGCCGGCATGCCTTCAGAGAGCAATTTGAAACGGCGGTTGGTGCGGAACGGATCGCCTTCGCCGGCGAACATCCGTGTGGGGTCTTCGTTTTCGCGGCGGAACGGAAACACGCCGGCGGTGAACGGGAAGTAGCCGGGGAGATTGTCGAGCATCAGCCAGCGCAGGATTTCCCCGTGGTCGACGAATTTCGGCAGCGCGACTTTGCGGACTTCGGATCCGGATAGCGTCGTGACGGTGAGCGCAGTATGGATTTCGCGGTCGCGCACGCGGACGATGTGTTCGTCGCCGGAATAGGCGGCCACGGTTTGCGGCCACGCGTCGAGGAGTTTGCGTTCGCGTTCGCCGAGGGCGGCGGTGCGTTGGGTGATGAGTGTGTCGAGTTGGGTTTGGGGTGTGTTCGCGGAGTTTGGCGAGGCATTTGAGCCTGAGGCGGCAGAGGTGGCGGCAGCGGCATCAAAGGATGCTTCTGTGCCTGCTCCTGCATCAGCTTCAGCTTCAGCTTCAGCTTCAGCTTCAGCGAGCATGCGGCGGGCTTCCGTAAGTTGCCAGCGCTCACGCGCCACCCGCGCTTGCGCGTCGGCACGCTCGCGGTACGCGTGAACAGTCTGCGCGACATCCGCCAGATAGCGCACACGTGCCGGCGGCACGATGGCATTGCGGCCGCTTGAAAAGCGCAGGTCGTCGAGCACCGGCAGACGGCCACCGCCCGAGCGCAGGCCGTGCGTGCGCAGCGCCTCGGCCACGTGCTGATACAGCGCGGTCACGCCGTCGTCGTTAAAACGCGAGGCGATCGTGCCGAACACCGGCATCGCGTCCGGCGTCTTCGCGAAGTCGCCGCGGTTGCGCTGCACCTGCTTCGCGACATCGCGCAACGCATCCGGCGCACCTTTACGGTCGAACTTGTTGATCGCGACGAAGCTGGCGAAGTCGAGCATGTCGATCTTTTCCAACTGACTCGCCGCACCGAATTCCGGCGTCATCACATACAGCGATTCGTCGACGAACGGCACGATTGCCGCATTGCCCTGCCCGATCCCGGACGTCTCGACGATGATCAGATCGAAGCCCGCGGCCTTGCACAGCGTGAGCACATCGGGCAACGAATCGGTGATTTCACTCGACGCGTCACGCGTCGCCATCGAACGCATGTAGACGCGCGCGCCGCCGCCCCAATCACCGATCGCGTTCATGCGGATACGGTCGCCGAGCAGCGCGCCGCCGGATTTTCGGCGCGACGGATCGATGGCCAGCACGGCAATGGTGAGTGCGTCGCCATAGTCGAGTCGAAAACGGCGAATCAGTTCGTCGGTGAGCGAGGATTTGCCGGCGCCGCCGGTGCCGGTGATGCCGAGGACGGGGACATCGATCGCTTCAGCGAGGACCGATAGTATTTCCTGCTCGGCTGATTTGACGCGGCCCGCTTCGTACGCGCTGATCAGTTGCGCAAGCCGGCGGAAGGTGAAGGCTGCGGGGTCGGGTTGTTCGGCCGGGTTGGCAGTGCCGGCGGAACTGACCGCGCCGCCGTTCTGGCCGCCGTCGAGCGCGCCACCCGCCTGCCGCGCCTTGCCGGAAAGATCACGCGCGTTGGCGTGATCGTCAGCCCGCGTCTCGACGTGCGACGCAGCACGCGGCTCGAAACGCGGCAACCCACACGTCGACAAATCGGCCACCCACTCACCAACCGGACTCTCCCGAACAGCGGCAGCGGCGCGCGCCACTTCAGCACAGCGCGCAATCATGTCGTCGATCATGCCTTGCAGGCCCAGCCGCTGGCCGTCATGCGGAGAATAGATTTTCTCGACACCATAACGCTCGAGTTCGGCAATCTCGTCAGGAACGATCACGCCCCCACCGCCGCCGAACACCTTGATACGCTCACCGCCGCGCGCACGCAGCAGGTCGACGAGATAGCGGAAGTATTCGTTATGGCCGCCCTGATAGCTGGACACGGCGACGCCGTCGGCGTCTTCGTGCAGCGCGGCAGTGGCCACTTCATCGACGGAGCGGTTGTGGCCGAGGTGGATCACCTCGACGCCGCTCGCTTGCAGGATGCGCCGCATGATGTTGATCGACGCATCGTGGCCGTCGAACAGGGCAGCAGCGGTGACGAAACGCAGGCGCCGGCCCGCGGGCAGCTTGTGGCCACCGGCGCGCTGCGGCGTGGACAGATCGGTCATGTCTCCCCCAGATCGTTACGCGTATGGGTGCTGGCAACCAGTATAGCTAAACGGGGTGACGCGCCTACCGCACCGCGAGCGCCTTGATCTGCTCGAGCGAAGGCCACAGCGATTCGTTCGCGAACCGCTCGGCCAGGAAGTCGACAAACGAACGCACCTTGGCCGACAGATGCCGGCGGCTCGCATAGACCACATGGATCGGCAACTCACGTGGCGGCACGTCGTCCACCAGCAGCGGCACGAGGTGCCCCTTGGCCAGATCGTCGCCGATCACCTCGGTACCGAGCACCGCGATGCCCGCGCCTTGCAGCACGATCACGCGCTGCGCCTCCAGGTGGTTGACGATCAGATTGCCGGACAGACGCACGCGTGGCGAGCTATCGCCGGTCGTGGGTGCGATTTCGAGCGCGGACACGCCCGCGTACTGCAGGTAATTGTGGCGCGCCAGATCGGCGACGGTCTTCGGCGTGCCGTGCCGGCGCAGATAGGCTGGCGACGCGCATAGCACCAGATGGGCAGTCGCAATCTGCCGCGCGATCAGTGAAGACGACTTCAGTCCGTTCGGCGAAGCCCGGATCGCGACGTCGAAGCCTTCGTCGATCAGTTCGACCACACGGTCGGACAGGGTTATGTCGACGGTGACCTGCGGATACTGCGCGGCATAGTCGGCCACCGCGGCCATCACGTGGCTCAAACCGAATGCCGACAGCGACGACACCCGCAAGCGCCCTTGCGGCACGACGCTCGCCGCCCCGACCACCTGCTCGGCTTCTTCGAGTTCGCTGAGCACCTGGCTCAAGCGCTCGTAGTATTCGCGGCCCGCCTCGGTCGGTGCGACGCGGCGCGTGGTGCGGTTCAGCAAACGCGCACCGAGCTGCTGCTCGAGGTGCATCACGTGCTTGCTCGCCATCGCCGCCGACATCTCCATCCGTTCGGCCGCGCCGACAAAGCTGCCAACTTCGACCACATGGCGAAACACTTTCATGCTGACCAGGGTATCCATCTCAATCGCTCGCCTCAGGAATCAATCGACGCCATTTTGCCGGGTTTATCAAAGACTGTTCGGCAAATCGGATGAACGCGCGCACCAGAAACGAACGCCGGAAACGGCAAAGCCCACCTTCCGGGGAAGGTGGGCTTTGCAGGTATTGCCTGGTCCAACAGCGTTGGCATCACGCGGCACCTGCTCAGAGGCGCCGCCCGCCTTGACTCCAGACGCTTAGAACTTCGCGCGGAGGCCCACGCCGTACGTGTCGCCGCTCGACTGGCTGCTGATCTTGTCGTACATGTAAGCCGCATAGATGTCCGTGCGCTTGGACAGCGGATAGTCGTAGCCGACCGAAGCCGTTTGACGGGTCTGGTTGAGGCCGCCGCCGTCGCGCGAATAGGCGTACGACGCCATCACCGAGCCCGGGCCGGCCGGGACCGTCACGCCGCCCTGCCCCGTATTCACGTGCCAGCTCGAAATGGTCTGCTGGTTATACGTGTACATGTACTGGCCATAGAACTTCACGAATTTCATGTCGTACGACACGCCGGCTTGCGCGACGCTCTGGCTCTTCAGGCCCGGAACGCCCGACGTACTGAAGCTGCCAAGGTCGCCCGGCACGTTATTGAAGTTCACGTACTGGTACACCGCGGTCGCCGCGAACGGGCCGTGGAAATACAGCACCTGGCCGCTCCACTTCTTCGAGCCGTTCTCACCGGCCGTGTTGCCGAGCGCGTACATCGCCGTCGCGGACAGGCCGTTGAAGTTCGGCGACGAGTACGACACCGCGTTGCTCCAGCCCGAATCGCCCGTCACGCCCTGATCGGTCGAGTAGGTCGGGAACGTGCCGAGGCCGAGATAGGTATGCCATACCATCGGCGAGAACTGATACGAGTCGATGAACGGGTTGAACAGAATGGTCGACACGAACAGCGGCGTGGTCAGACGGCCTGCCGTCACCGTGCCGTACGGCGACTCAATACCGACGTAGGCGTTACGCGAGAACATCGTGTCGCCCGTGAAGCGGCCGTACTGGCCGTTCTGCGCGAGGAAGAAGCCTTCCAGCGCGAAGATCGCCTTGTAGCCGTTGCCCAGATCTTCAGCCCCCTTCAAGCCCCAGTACGACGTCGACATACCGCCACCGGACACCTGGACCGCCGTCTTGCCGCCCGGGAATTTCTGCGCGCCAACCCATTCGTCGACCTGACCGTAGAGTTGCACGCTCGATTGCGCAAAAGCAGACGATGCACTGGCCAGCAGGGCGGCACACGCGGTTACCTTGAGGGTGGTCTTCAGCGCACTGCTGATGCTTGTTTTCATGGGTTCTCCTGTCTTTGTCAAAAAGGTGAGGCTGTGCGAAAGGGGGAGCTCGCGCGAATGATTGTTGTTGTCCGTTCGATCATCGAGCCAATCTGGGCGGGACCATCTTTGCGGACCATTTTTATGGACAAAAATATCGTGGGTTATTGCCGGTATAGCGATCTGATTAGTTTTGTCACTTATCGGCCTGATAAAGCTGTGGCCGTGTACGTCCTCACTGCATTGCCGCGGACTTCGCGGTTCGGCGCAAAGCGGTACTGACATTGCGCCCGACTGGGTGATAACGGTTCAGACGACAGGCGGATGACGCGCCGCGGCGAAAACGATCAAATTTGACGACGGGAGGGGGTTTGCTGCCGAATGTTTTCAAAAAAGTGTGGTGTCGAAACGTCACATTGACAGGGGCTTTTTGGACGGCAGCGACGCGCAATGCCGCAGCAATCGGTTTGAAAGCCGGCAAAGCGGATTCGGCGAAGCGTGGGAGGGGAGTTCGGTGAAACGAACGGTAAGGCGGGGAGCGGTGTCAGACCGCGCTGAGCGGGAGCAAGACTCCCGTACTGCCGTTAGTTACGGTACGGCGAACCTTCCTGCTGACGCGGGTCGTCCCCCGGGCGCTGCATGGCGCGCGAGGCGCCGCGCTCTTCGTTGTAGCGGGCGACATCGGCGCGAATCGAACCGGTACGAACCGGCGCGTTGGGCGGCGGACGCGGCACTGCGCGCGACTCGGCGCTGACAGGCGTGATCGCGCCGGCGTACTGCATGCCGCCGCGGCCGTCGTTCGGATATCCGGCCGGCCCGGTAACACGATGCACGCCGGGGTTGTAACCACCAAAGCCGTTGGCGTAGCCGCCGGTGGCGAAGTTCGCGCCGCCACGCGGCAAGCGCGCGTTGTTGTCGGCCACGTTGTTGCGAGCCGGTCTTGCATTGGTGGCGCCGTCGTAATAGCCGCTGTTGCGCGCATCGCCACGCATTGCGTGGCCCGCGGCGGCATGCGAATAACCGCCGCCACTGCCGCCGCCGTGCGGTACGCCCGGCACTTTTGCATAGGCGAACGAGCACAGCGCAGCGATAACCGCGCCCAACGCCCAGTGCTTCGTTCTCGACAACCCGTCCACCAAGTGACTCACATGCCCGAAGACCTGCCTGAAGCCCACCGTTCGAGCTGCGATGGACTTGTTCTGGGACCGGCGCGAGCGCTGCGTATCTGTCGCGGCGCGGGGCATCCCGATGGCCTTTGAGCAGTAATTTATGGGTCCCGGCAAAGGGTGTCGAGCCAAAAAGTGTTAGGCCCGGACCGCTGTTGTAACACCTTGTTACTGCGACGTTTTTCTGCGACAGAGCCCTTGCGCGAAAGCCTTGAAACAGCTTGGCTGAGCGGCTTTTGCGAGATCAACTGAAGGTGCTTGCGTATGACAAATCCAGGCCGGTTTTTTTCGCCGGATTGTCAAAACGGCAGTGGACCAAACAGATACGGTCGCCAATACTGGAACTGCCGCGGGCGCCGCATGAGACCGCGACGGCAATGCATCTAATGCGCGATGCTCATTAATCGATTCGGCAAATGAATTTGCGTATTTAATCAATTTTCGACAACAATAGGCGTTTCCCATAGCCTGAGGCGGGCATATTTCGCGCGCCCTGCTTTCCGCATCACCGAATCGAGATTCCGCCATGGCTCGCCCGAAACTGCTTCCCGACAATTTCACCTTGTGCCTCGTAGGCACCGTGATCCTTGCCAGCTTCCTGCCGGTTCATGGGCAGGCCGCCGTCGGGTTCAACTGGGTGACGAACGTTGCGGTCGGCCTGCTGTTTTTCCTGCACGGCGCCAAGCTCTCACGCGAAGCGATCGTGGCGGGCGCGACGCACTGGCGTTTGCATCTGGTAGTGCTGCTCAGCACGTTCGCGCTGTTTCCGCTGCTCGGCCTCGCGCTTAAGCCGCTCCTTTCGCCACTTGTCACGCCGGCGCTCTATGCGGGGGTCCTCTTCCTCTGCACGCTGCCGTCGACGGTTCAATCGTCGATCGCGTTCACGTCCATTGCCAAAGGCAACGTGCCGGCCGCCGTATGCAGCGCGTCGGCCTCGAGCCTGCTGGGCATCTTCATTACCCCCGCCCTCGTCAGCCTCGTCGTCACCAACCAGGCTGCGAGCGGCGGCGCCTCGCCGTGGCATACGGTGGGCAACATCGTTTTGCAGCTGCTGGTGCCGTTCGTGGCCGGGCAGTTGCTGCGCCCGCTGATCGGCAAGTGGATCGAGCGTAATCGCGGCGTGCTGAAGTTCGTCGACCAGGGCTCGATCCTGCTGGTGGTGTACGGCGCGTTCAGCGAGGCGGTCGACGAAGGCCTGTGGCACCAGATCCCGCTGTCCGCACTTGGCGGCCTGCTGTTGATCAGCGTGGTACTGCTCGCGCTCGCGCTGGCCGTGACGATCCTGGTCAGCAAGCGGCTCGGCTTCAACCGCGCCGACCAGATCACGATCATCTTCTGCGGTTCGAAGAAAAGCCTCGCCGCCGGCGTGCCGATGGCCAAAGTGATTTTCGCCTCGCATGCGGTGGGCGCCGTGGTCTTGCCGCTGATGCTGTTCCACCAGATCCAGCTGATGGTGTGCGCCGCGCTCGCGCAGCGCTGGGGGGCGCGCGACACCAGCGGCGAAACTCGCGTGGCTTCGCGCGAGCGGCCCGCCGCCGCTGTCGCGCGCCGTTGAATACGCGCGCAATGCAAACAGGACATTCATAAGCGCCCTCCCTGAGCGTCATTTGAAGAAAGCCGCCTCGTGCGGCTTTTTTGTTATTTCACGCTCAAACGCCGCCGCTGTCGCCTCAGCCGGATGGCATAGGCAAAGTCCTGGCCGTGGCAACACCCGCCGGCAGCGGGCCCGAGGCTGCGACGCACCACCCCGGTGCAACGCTTCACTAAAACTTCACTTAACTCGAAGCAAGATAGGTCGATAAGACGAAGGTCGATCGCTACGCCTAACTGCCATGCAACCTCGTTCGCCCTCCCGATCCGCTACGCCGCGCATCGAGGAGCTGATCGCCCGGCGTGAGTTGTCTGCTGTATTCCAGCCGATCATCGATTTCGACGACGGCGCGATCCTCGGCTACGAAGGTCTGATCCGCGGCCCGGCCGGTACACCACTCGAAACACCTTTCGCCCTGTTTTCGCAAGCACTCGCCGAGGGCTGCGCGCTTGAACTCGAGCAGGCCGCCGCGCGCACCTGCATCAATGCGTTCGCGAAACTTGATTTCGACGGCAAGCTGTTTCTCAATTTCAGCGCGGGAGCGATCCTTCAGTTGGCCGACGCGCAAGAGGACACACTCGCGCTGCTGCGTCATCGCGGCGTCGATCCGCAACGGATCGTCATCGAACTGACCGAGCAAAGCACGATTCTGGATGTCGCCAGTTTCCTGCCGGTGATTTCGACGTTGCGCGCGGCCGGCGCGCAGTTCGCGCTCGACGATTACGGCACCGCAAACGCCAGCATGAATCTTTGGGTGCGCCTGCAACCGGACGTCGTGAAGATCGACCGATTCTTCATCCACGGCATCGCCAGCGACTCGCTGAAATTCGAGGCCGTGCGCGCGATGCAGCACTTCGCCAACGCAAGCGGCGCGCGGCTGGTGGCCGAAGGCATCGAAGACGAAGCGGATCTGATCGTGGTGCGCGACATGGGGATCGGCTGCGGGCAGGGGTTTTTCTTCGGCCGGCCGCATGCCCAGCCGGCCAGCAGCGTCACCGACGACGCCCGCGACGCACTGCGCGCCGGGCACATCGCCGTATTTCCGGAGACCACGCGCACAGCGAGCAGCGCGTCGCCGTCGGGCGGCATGGCATCGGCGAAGATGATGGTGCATGCGCCCGCGCTGCCGCGTCACGCTACCAACAACGACGTGCTCGAACTGTTCAACCGCCTCCCCGATCTGCATGCGGTAGCGGTGGTCGAACACGACGAGCCGGTTGCGCTCATCAACCGCCGCAGTTTCATGGACCGCTACGCGCTGCCTTACCACCGTGAGCTGTTCGGCAAGCGGCCGTGCCTGCAGTTTGCGAACGCTTCGCCGGTGGTCATCGAGCAATCGATGACTGTCGAACAGATGGCCAAGCTTCTTGCCAGCGACGACCAGCGTTATCTCGCCGACGGCTTCGTCATCACCGACAACGACGGCAAGTACGCCGGTCTCGGCACCGGCGAGAAGCTGGTGCGCGCGGTGACCGAGGTGCGCATCGAAGCCGCGCGCTATGCGAACCCACTGACCTTCCTGCCGGGCAACATCCCGATCAGCTCGCACATCGCCCGCCTGTTGGGCAACGACGCGGGCTTCTACGCGTGCTATGTCGACCTGAACCACTTCAAGCCCTTCAACGATCAGTACGGCTACTGGCAAGGCGACGAAGTGCTGAAGTTCGCCGCGGCCGTGCTCGCCGACGTCTGCGACCCCACCCGCGATTTCCTGGGTCACGTCGGCGGCGACGACTTCCTGATCTTGTTCCAGAGCGAGGACTGGAAGGAGCGTGTACTGCGCGCGATTCACCTGTTCAACGAAGGCGCGCAGCGCTTCTACGCGCCCACGGACCGGCTGGCCGGCGGCATCCACGGTGAAGACCGGCGTGGCAATCCGACCTTCTTCGGCTTCGTGACGATGGCGATCGGCTGTGTGCGCGTCGAATCGGACGGCGGGCCGTCGCTTTACAGCAGCGAAGAAATCGCCTCCGTCGCGGCGCTGGCGAAGCGGCGCGCGAAGCACGAGACAAGCGGCTTCGTGCTGATCGATGCGGATGAGAGCGTGGCGCTGTTACAGGGACAAGCCGACATGGCGGCGATGCCCATCGACTGAGTGCACCGGCGCGCGAGGGCAATATCCACGCCTTGTTTAGTTTATTTTACTAAACAACATAAATCAGGCCAGCAGCGCCTCCTACGGGTATTTCCGGGTACGGATCACACGTTTCCAAGGCTGTTTTAGCGACGTTTTACTATACAATCGGCCGAACCCAAACACCGCGCGGCCGCCCCACTTGCGGTCGCTTCATTCGATGGCCACAACCATCCGCGACGTCGCCCGCGCCGCCAGCGTGTCGATCGGCACCGTCTCACGCGCGTTGAAGAACCAGCCCGGCCTTTCCGAGGCTACCCGCGAACGCGTGGTCGAAGCGGCGCGGCAGCTCGGCTATGACGCCGCCCAGTTGCGCCCGCGCATCCGCCGCCTCACCTTTCTGTTGCATCGTCAGCACAACAACTTCGCCGTCAGCCCATTCTTTTCGCACGTGCTGCACGGCGTGGAGGACGCGTGCCGCGAACGCGGCATCGTGCCTTCCGTGCTGACCGCCGGTCCGACCGAAGACGTAATCCAGCAGATGCGCCTGCATGCGCCGGACGCGGTAGCGATCGCCGGTTTCGTGGAGCCCGAGACGCTGACCACACTGGTAGCGATGCAGCGCCCGCTCGTGCTGATCGATCTGTGGGCACCGGGCCTGCGCTCGGTGAATCTCGACAACGCCGCGGGCGCCACGCTCGCCATGCGGCATCTGTTCGAACAGCAGCGCAAGCGCGTCGCGTTTATCGGCGGCTCGCTCGCGCACTTCAGCATTGCCCAGCGCGCGCTCGGTTACCGGCGCGCGTTTTTCGAAGCGGGCTTGCTGTTCGACCCATCGCTGGAACTCACGATCGACGCCGGCCTCGATCCCGACACCGGCGCCGCGCGCGCGATGCACCAGTTGCTCGACGCACCCGGCCCGCGACCCGACGCCGTATTCGCCTACAACGACGCCGCTGCGCTCGCCGCGCTGCGCGCGTGCCTCGCACGCGGCGTCCGTGTGCCCGAGGACATCGCGATCATCGGCTTCGACGACATTCCCGCCGCCGCTCATGCCACACCACCCCTGTCGACCATTTCAGTCGACAAGGAAGCGCTCGGCCGACGCGGCGTCGAGTTGCTGCTTGAAGACGCACCCGCTGAACTCGAAGTCCGCTTGCCCGTCCATCTCATTGCCCGTGCCAGTACTTTGGTAAAAACGCCATGACGCAATCCGATCCGCTTCACCCCGCCAACGGCGCCGTCGCGGCGCCGCCCGTCGACAGCTTTCGCAGCCGCGACTTCCTGCTCTCTCATGTGCAGGACACGCTGAAGTTTTACGCGCCGAACGTGCTCGATTCGAGCGGCGGCTTCTTTCATTTCTTCCGCGACGACGGCTCGGTCTACAACAGGACCACGCGGCATCTGGTGAGCACGTGCCGCTACGTTTTCAACTACGCGATGGCGTATCGCCAGTTCGGCGACCCGCAGCATCTCGAGTACGCGCGCCACGGCTTGCGCTTCCTACGCGACGCGCATTGGGACGCTGAGCACCAGGGCTACGACTGGGAGCTCGAATGGCGCGACGGCCGCAAACGCACGCTCGACGCGACTCGCCACTGCTACGGCCTCGCGTTCGTGCTGCTCGCGTATTCGCATGCGGCGATGGCCGGCATCGAGGAAGCGAAGGCGATGATCGGTGCGACCTTCGAGTTGATGGAACACCGCTTCTGGGACGCCGCCGCCGGCCTCTACGCCGACGAAGCGACGCCCGACTGGCGCGTCAGCTCGTACCGCGGTCAGAACGCGAACATGCACACCACTGAGGCGCTGCTGACCGCCCACGAGGCAACCGGGCACCTGGTCTATCTCGACCGAGCGGAACGAGTGGCGTCGAACATCACGCTGCGCCAGGCGAAGCTGTCGCAAGGCCTCGTGTGGGAGCACTTTCACGCGGACTGGTCGGTCGACTGGCATTACAACGAGGAAGACAGCTCGAACATCTTCCGTCCGTGGGGCTTCCAGCCGGGGCACCAGACCGAGTGGGCCAAGCTGCTGCTGATTCTGGAACGCTATCGTCCGTTGCCGTGGTTGCTGCCGCGCGCGATCGAACTATTCGACGCCGCGATGACGCATGCGTGGGACGAAGACCACGGCGGCCTCTACTACGGCTTCGGCCCCGATGGCACGGTGTGCGACCACGACAAGTATTTCTGGGTCCAGGCAGAGACCTTCGCCACCGCGGCGCTGCTCGCCAAGCGCACTGGCAACGAACGCTTCTGGGACTGGTACGACGAGATCTGGCGCTACAGTTGGGCGCATTTCGTCGATCACAAGTACGGCGCGTGGTACCGCATCCTCACGTGCGACAACCGTAAATACAGCGACGAAAAGAGTCCCGCCGGCAAGACCGACTATCACACGATGGGCGCGTGCTACGAAGTGCTGGCGCACGCACTGCCTGACGGCGCGGCTGCTGCGTCCGAATCCGCGGAGTAAGCAAAATGAGCAACCTGAACGCGAACACCGAATTCCCCTTCTTCGTCTCGGCCGGCGACATCCTCACCGATCTCGTGCGGACCGGCACCTCGCAATGGCTCTCGCGTCCTGGCGGCGCCGGCTGGAACGTCGCGCGCTGCGTGGCGCGACTCGGTTTGCCGACGGCGTGCGCTGGATCGCTGGGCGTCGACAATTTCTCCGATGAGTTGTGGAACGCGAGCATCGCCGCGGGGCTCGATATGCGCTTCATGCAGCGCGTGGAGCGTCCGCCGCTGCTGGCAATCGTTCATCAGACGCATCCGCCTGCATACTTTTTCATGGGCGAAAACGGCGCCGATCTGGCGTTCGATCCGGCACGCTTGCCGGCTGGCTGGATCGGCCAGGTGAAGTGGGCGCACTTTGGCTGCATCAGCCTGGTGCGTCAGCCGCTTGGCGACACGCTTGCCGCGCTGGCCGCCGAGTTGCGTTCGCGCGGCGTGAAGATCAGTTTCGATCCGAATTACCGCAATCTGATGGAGCACGGCTACGAGCCCACGTTGCGGAAGATGGCCGCGCTGGCCGATCTGATCAAGGTGTCGGACGAAGATTTGCGCATGCTGTTCAAGACGGACGACGAGGCCGGCGCGCTTGCCCAGTTGCGTGCGATGAATCCTGCCGCCACCGTGCTGGTCACGCGTGGGCCGGAGACGTCCATGTTGATCGACGGCGCCATGGTGGTGGAGGCGCGGCCGCCACGAGTGGAAGTGGTCGATACAGTGGGAGCGGGGGATGCGTCGATCGGCGGTCTGCTGTTCAGCTTGATGACGGCACCGCAACGAGCATGGCCGGAGCACCTGGCCTTTTCTCTGGCCGCCGGCGCCGCGGCCTGCCGCCATGCTGGCGCGCATGCACCTTCCCTGGATGAGGTTGTGGCGCTGCTGTAGTTTTTTTGCCTTGTGCGGCGCGTATTGTTGTCGACACCGGTTGCCAACAATACGCGCCGCACAGCCGAAAAACCGAACCCCGGTCATCGTGCTAGGATGAAAAAACCCAACCCTTTGGAACAAGGAGCGTCGCCATGGATGACATCACCTACACCAAAGGCATCTACACGGCCACCGCGTCGATAAGAGAAGTACAAAGCGACACGTGGCAGGGCGTCGTCACCCTTTCCCGCGACGACGGCGAAGCAGGCACCGACCAGGAAACCACGGTCTACGAAGTCGAAGCCACTTCGTCCACGCCCGAGGAAGCGCTCGAGGAAGCCAAGGCGCTCGCCCACCGCATCCTCGGGGAAATCGAACTCTAGGCAACCCGGCGCCGCGCCCATCACGCTGCGCCACATCTGAATCAACCGGCTGGAGGCGATCATGGCTGAACAGCTCTTCCTCTACGGCGTGTATTCGATTCACGTCCGCCCTATCGAACTCAACGGTGCACGCTGGGACGCGGAATACGAGATCCGGCATCGCGAGAAAGCGGTGAAGTCGTGGACCACCGTTGGCGGCGACAACGGTTATGCGGACGAAACCGAAGCCGTCGCCGCAGCACACCAGCAAGCGGTCGACGACATCGAACACGGCGCCGGCATTCCGAAGCCGCGGGCCTTTCCGTAACGCAAGACAGGCGCATCGGGCGAGGCGTGCACGCGAGGTGTACGTAGCAGCGGCACACTCCGGGCGTGAGCCAGATCACGCTGAACGCCCCGCCCGGACGCCGCCTTCACCGCCCGCGCAGCACGCCGAAAATCACCTTTAGCGCGCGAGGCGGCGTGCTACGCTTTGCGCGTTTTCATCCTCACGAGCACGCGATGGCTACCGAACCGTCAGACCGCTTTTCCGCCATCGGCGACACCGAAACGGAAGCCGAGGCACAAGCGCGAAAACGTCGCCCGCGGGGTAGCCGCGAGATGCGCCTCGATGATCGCGTAGTCATTGCCCACGGCATGCCGACGCCGCTCTGGCAGGATCTCTATCACCGTGCGCTCGTCGTCCGCTGGCCGATGTTTTTTGTCTCGCTCGGTGTCTTGTTCCTGCTGCTCAATACCTTTTTTGCCGCGCTCTACATGCTCGGCAACGCACCGATCGCCAATCAGTTTCCATCGGGCTTCGGCGGCGCATTTTTCTTTAGCGTCGAAACGCTCGCGACGGTCGGCTATGGCGACATGCATCCGCAAACCGTCTACGCACACTGGGTCGCGACGTTCGAAATCTTTGTCGGCATGTCCAGCATCGCCTTGGCGACGGGGCTGATTTTTGCGCGCTTCTCCCGCCCCCACGCGAAGATCATGTTTGCCCGCTATGCGGTCGTGCGGCCGCTCGACGGCCGTATGACGCTGATGGTCCGTGCGGCCAACGCGCGCCAGAACGTGATCGCCGAAGCGCGTGCGAGGCTGCGCATCATGCGCCTCGACACCACTGTCGAAGGTTTTACGCTGCGCAAGCTCTACGATCTGACACTGGTGCGTGACCAGCATCCCGTGTTCAAACTGGGCTGGGTCCTGATGCACGTCATCGACGAAAACAGTCCGCTGTTCGGCGAGAACGCCGAAACGCTCAAAGGGCGCGACGCGTCGCTGCTGCTTACGCTTGAAGGCGTCGACGAATCGACCTCGCAGACCATGCAGGCGCGTCACATGTGGCCCTGCGAGCAGATTCTCTGGCAACACCGCTTCGTCGACGTCATGCGCGAGGAAAACGGCGTGAGTCACATCGACTACTCGCATTTCGACGAGGTCGTACCACTCGATTCGACGCCTGTTGCCGCGTCCGTGGCGAAGGCGCCCGCGCCGTAAAAACAGGACTGAAACGCACCAGGGCATACCCGAACCCGCTCGTCGCGCGGCAGATCCATCTCAAAACTTCATTAAAACGCGCGAGCCGTCGCGCTGTTTCGTTGAACGCCTCGCCAAGTAGAAAAAATTCACTCCAATTGGCGCTAAAAAATAGAGTCTCTTTCGCCGCGCTGCCTTTTGTGGCCCCCACCCCACGGCACGCGGATGCAAAACAATGGAGACTCACCCATGACCGCTCGCCTGCCCATCGACGGCACGCCCGCTCTCGCCGACTACAAGCTGTCCGACAACCTCACCGCCACGCGCGGCCGGATCTTCCTGACCGGCACGCAGGCGCTGGTGCGCCTTGCGCTGATGCAGCGCGCCGCAGACCGCGCGCAGGGCCTGAACACGGCCGGCTTCATCAGCGGCTATCGCGGCTCGCCGCTCGGCATGGTCGACCAGCAGTTGTGGAAAGCGAAGAAACTGCTCACGGCGAGTGATATTCGCTTTTTGCCGGCAATCAACGAAGAACTGGGTGGCACCGCGGTGCTCGGTACGCAGCGGGTGGAATCGGACCCGGAGCGCACCGTCGAAGGCGTGTTCGCGATGTGGTACGGCAAGGGCCCTGGCGTGGATCGCGCGGGCGATGCGCTGAAGCACGGCAACGCGTACGGCTCGTCTCCGCATGGTGGCGTGCTGGTGGTAGCGGGCGACGACCACGGCTGCGTGTCGTCGTCGATGCCGCATCAGAGCGACTTCGCGTTGATGGCATGGCATATGCCGGTGGTGAATCCGTCGAACATTGCCGACATGCTCGAGTTCGGCTTGTATGGTTGGGCGCTGTCGCGTTTCTCGGGTGCGTGGGTCGGCTACAAGGCGATCTCGGAAACAGTCGAATCCGGTTCGACGGTGGACCTCGATGCGCTGCAAACCGAATGGGCCACCCCGCAGGACTTTCAGGAACCGGCTGGCGGCCTGCACAATCGCTGGCCCGATCTGCCGAGTCTAACGATCGAAGCACGGATGCACGCGAAGCTCGACGCGGTTCGTCATTTCGCGCGCACCAACAGCATAGACAAATGGATCGCGCCGAGTCCGCATGCGAACGTCGGCATCGTCACGTGCGGCAAGGCGCATCTGGACTTGATGGAAACTCTCCGCCGGCTCGATCTGACAGTGGCCGATCTGGAAGCGGCCGGCGTACGCATCTACAAGGTCGGCTTGTCGTTCCCGCTGGAAATGACGCGCATCGACGCGTTCGTGTCCGGTTTGTCCGAAGTGCTGGTGATCGAGGAGAAAGGTCCGGTCATCGAGCAGCAGATCAAAGACTATCGGTACAACCGCACGCAAGGCACGCGGCCAATCGTAGTCGGCAAGAACGCCGAAGACGGCACGCTGCTGCTGTCGTCGCTTGGCGAATTGCGCCCGTCGCGCATTCTGCCGGTGTTCGCGAACTGGCTCGCGAAGCACAAGCCAGCGCTGGATCGCCGCGAGCGCGTGGTCGATCTGGTAGCGCCGCAAATCCTCTCGAATGCAGCGGATAGCGTGAAACGTACGCCGTATTTCTGCTCGGGCTGCCCGCACAATACGTCGACCAAAGTGCCTGAAGGTTCTATCGCGCATGCGGGGATCGGCTGTCACTTCATGGCGTCGTGGATGGAGCGCGACACCACCGGCCTGATTCAGATGGGCGGCGAAGGCGTCGATTGGGCCTCGCATTCGATGTTCACCAAAACGCGCCACGTATTTCAGAATCTCGGCGACGGCACCTACTTTCACTCCGGCATTCTCGCGATCCGCCAGGCGGTGGCCGCGAACACCACCATCACCTACAAGATCCTCTATAACGATGCCGTCGCGATGACGGGCGGCCAGCCGGTCGACGGCAGCATCTCGGTGCCGCAGATCGCGCGTCAGGTGGAAGCCGAAGGCGTGTCGCGTTTCGTCGTGGTCAGCGACGAGCCGGAGAAATACGACGGCCATCACGACCTCTTCCCAAAAGGCACGACGTTCCACCATCGCAGCGAAATGGACACGGTGCAGCGCGCGTTGCGCGATATCGACGGCGTGACTGTGCTGATCTATGACCAGACCTGTGCGGCCGAAAAACGGCGTCGCCGGAAAAAAGGCGAGTTCCCCGATCCGGACAAGCGCCTCTTCATCAACGAAGAAGTTTGCGAAGGTTGCGGCGATTGCGGCGTGCAATCGAATTGCCTGTCGGTCGAGCCGCTTGAGACTGCGTTGGGGCGTAAGCGCCGCATCGATCAATCGTCGTGCAATAAGGACTATTCCTGCGTGAACGGTTTCTGTCCGAGCTTCGTCACAGTGGAAGGCGGCAAGCTGAAGAAAGCCGCGGGCGCCGCGTTCGATCCGGCCGCGCTCGCCGCACGCGTCGACGCCCTGCCGATTCCCGCGACGCATCTCGATGCCGCGCCTTACGACATTCTGGTGACGGGTGTCGGCGGCACGGGTGTCGTGACGGTCGGCGCCTTGATCAGCATGGCCGCGCATCTGGAAGGCAAGAGCGCGTCGGTGCTCGACTTCATGGGCTTCGCGCAAAAGGGCGGCTCGGTGTTGTCGTTCGTGCGCTTCGCGGCGCGCGACGAGTGGCTCAATCAGGTTCGCATCGACACGCAACAGGCCGACGTGCTGCTTGCCTGCGATATGGTGGTGGGCGCGAGCGCCGATGCCTTGCAAACGGTGCGTCATGGCCGCACGCGCATCGTCGTCAACACGCACGCAATCCCGAACGCGACCTTCGTGCAGAACCCGGACGCAACGCTGCATGCCGACGCGTTGATCGACAAGATGCGCCACGCGGCAGGCGACGATCGCATGTCGACGTGCGACGCCCAGGCGCTCGCCACGCGGTTTCTCGGCGACACCATCGGTGCGAATATTCTGATGCTCGGTTATGCCTGGCAACTTGGCCTCGTGCCGGTGTCGTTCGCCGCGATGATGCGCGCGATCGAATTGAACAACGTCGCGGTGCAGATGAATCAACTGGCGTTTTCAATCGGGCGTGTGGCTGCGGAAGATCCCGCTGCACTCGAAGCGCTGTGGCAAGCACGGCATCTGGCGAAGCAGGCGGTGCGCGTCGATACGCTCGACGAACTGATCGCACATCGCGAGGGCCGTCTCCAGACGTACGGTGGCGCGAGCTATGTAAAGCGCTATCGCGCGCTGGTCGATGCGGCGCGTCGGGCTGAAACCGCGGTCGATGCAAAGAGCGAGCGCATCACGCGCGCAGTGGCGACGACGTTCTATCGTCTGCTCGCGGTGAAGGACGAATACGAAGTCGCGCGCCTGCATACGGATGCGGCCTTCCGCGAAGCACTGGAAGCGCAATTCGAAGGTGTTGCGGGCAAGGACTTTGGCATCAAGTTCAACCTCGCGCCGCCGACGCTCACGCGTCCTCAGCCGGGCGTGAATCCGACCAAGAAGACCTTCGGTCAGTGGATGTGGCCGGTTTTGGGTGTGATGGCGAAATTCAGCGGTCTGCGTGGCACGATGTTCGATCCGTTTGGCCGCACGCTCGAACGCAAGATGGAGCGCGAACTCGCCGGAGACTACGAAACCACGTTGCAACGCGCGTTCGCGAAGCTCGACGCGAACAATCTGGAAGACGTCGTGAAGCTCGCCGATCTGCATGCGCGTGTACGCGGTTATGGTCACGTGAAGCTGGCGAATCTGGCGGGCGTGAAGCGCGGCGAACGCGATCTCGCAGCGCGCTTGCAGATCGAAGCAGTGACGAGCGCATCGGTGAAGAAGTCGCTGGAAGAGATTAAGGGCGCCGGACAGTTGCGCGGAATTCCGGTGGTAGTCGCGAAGTAACTCTTTCGCTCCGTGGATGAAAAATGCCGCTTCGGGTTGAACCTCGAAGCGGCATTTTTTTTGCCTGGTGGATTTGTCACGCGTTGTGCGCAACAGCGCTGATTATCTTCCCGACGAATCAATCACGCTTTTCGTCCAGTAACGCTCTCACCAGCGCGACTTTCGCCGCATCAACGGGCGCAAGACCGTTGCCGCCAACGCGCACGCCCGAACCGAAGTGAACCGCTTGAACTTGCGTCGCGCTCACGAAGCCGGCTACTGCATCAATCGTCAAACCCGCGCCTGCCAGCACCGTGCAGTGTGAGCCGGACGCTTGCCGTACCAACTCACGCACGACCGACTCCGCCCGCAGCACGGAAGGTTTTCCGCCCGAAGTCAGCACGTTCGTCACAGCGTCGAAACCGAGCAGCACGTCGAGCGCTTTCTGTAGATCACGCGTTTCGTCGAACGCACGATGGAAGGTGATCGCCAAGCCATCCGCCGCATCGATCGCACGCGCGAGGCCTTCGCGGTCGATCTCACCATCCGCTGTCAGCATGCCGATCACCACTCCGTTCGCGCCGGCCGCCTTGACTGCGCGCACGTCGCGCAGCATCACGGCGTAGTCGTCGGCGTCATACACGAACGAGCGGCTATGCGGGCGCACGATCACGTTGACGGGCACGGCGCTCGCAGCAACCACTGCTTCGATCAAGCCAAGGCTCGGCGTCAAACCGCCCTCGCCCACCGCGGTGACGAGTTCGAGACGGTTCGCACCGGCCTGCGCGGCAAGCCGGGTGTCGGCAACGGTCGTGGCGATGACTTCGAGTAGGACTGACATAGGCGCGGCTGTGGGTCGTTAAAAACGACATGATCTCAGAACCGCCGCGTGCCCTGCCAATCGAAGCATCCAAATCGCTATTCTTCGACCCAATCGATATCGCCGCACAGCACGCACGTCTGATCACCAACGCGCGTCGCCACCGACAGCGTCACGCACGGCAACGCCTCGTTGATCGACAGATACGGACGCGTCACATGGACGCGTTCCGGCGCACTGATCGCCGCACGGAAATACGGACGACGCAGCCAGTTCGCCCCTTGCGCGTCGGCAAGCGGCAAAAAGCGCGTTTCATGCGCGGCGCGATCGGCGCGCAACACGACGTTGCGGCCCGCCTGCTTGCCCTTCGCATCGAGCAGGAAACAGCGCGCGGCATGGTCGAGCGCGAGGAAATTCCAGCACACTTCCTCGAGCGGTTCGCCGGCGGCGAGCCGTTCCGCGGCACGCTCGAACGCCCGCAGATACGGTGTGAGACGGCTCGCATTGCGGCGCTCGCGCGCTTCGGCCTGATCGCGATAACGGTCGGTGACTTCGCTAATGCAAGTCGCGGCGTGCGCCGCGTCGGCCGCCCCTGGATTCGGCCGGCCGAAGAAAAACCCCTGTACGAAGTCCGCATCGCAGGCGAGCGCCATCTGCGCTTCATGTTCCGTTTCGACGCCTTCGATCAGCACCAGCTTGCCCGCTTCGTGCAGTAGCGCCACCAGCCCAGGCAGGATCGTCGCCATGTCCGCGCGATGCGCGGCGTGCGAAAGCATGATGCGGTCGAGCTTCACGATGTCGGGATTCAGCTGCCAGATCCGTTCGACGTTGGAATGGCCCGCACCGAAATCGTCGAGTGCAATCAGGAAGCCACGCTCGCGGAACTGGCGCACGGCGTCAGCGAGACGCTCGAGATCTTCCGCGCGTTGTTCGAGCACCTCGAGCACGATTCGCCGTGGCGAAAGATCGAGCCGCTTGAGGTTGGCCAGCAAGGCAGCGGCGAGATACGGGTCGGTGAGCGCGCCGGGATGAACATTCAGAAACAGCCATTCGCGTTCGGCGCCGAGTACCTTGAAGTTTTCCAGATGCAGGGTCTGGGCGAGCCGGTCGACCTGCAGCACGTCGCCCAGACGCGCCGCCTCGCCGAAGACGTCGAGCGGTGATACGGGCCGGTCGAGCGCATCGTGCGCGCGCAGCAGGCCCTCGTAGCCCACTGCCCGCATATGCGACAGGCTGAAAATGGGTTGAAACACGCTCGTCAACGTCAGCTCGCCATGCTGCACCGAAAAACGTTCGAGCCCCGACGTCACCTCGACATCGAAGCCATGCGGCGCGCTGGCCGTCCTTTCCTGTTGCGCAATCGTCATGCAATCCTCTCACGCGAGAGCCGGGCCGGTCCGAACGCGGAAGCGAACAACCTCGGCACCGTTTCTCAAAATGTGCGTCATCGATATTCCTTAAGCAAGCTCCATGCGCACGCTGGCGCACATTCGAATGAAATTTGCATGAAAGATTGCACCGATGAACGAGCCGATGCGCCGCACGTGGGCGCGGTGCGCACCGTTAAGGTGCATTGCCTTACCTGGACGCTTGCCGACCGCTCTCGCGGGACCTTGCGGGGTTAACAATGACGTGACGCTGCAGCGGGCTAAACTTCTGCCTTGTGCCTCACGCGCGCCTCGTGATCGATAGGCGGCGGCATCGTCGACAATCGCAGAGAAAGCACCGCTATATCTCCATAAATAGACCGATGGATATTGTCTTTACCGTACTGATTCTTTTGCTCGCCGTCGCCGCATCCGGCATCGTGACCCGGATGATGCGGGTCGCCTCGCCGCTGCCGCTGGTCCAGATCGCGATCGGCGCAATGCTCGCATGGCCGAGGCTCGGGCTGCACGTCAGCTTCGATCCGGAAATTTTCATGATGCTGTTCATTCCGCCGCTCCTGTTCGCCGATGGATGGCGAATCCCGAAGCGCGAATTGTTCATGGCGCGCCGCTCCATCCTGATGCTAGCGCTCGGCCTGGTTTTCATGACGGTGCTGGCGGTCGGCTACTTCATCCACGCGCTGGTGCCGTCAATCTCGCTGCCGGTCGCGTTCGCACTTGCCGCGGTGCTGTCGCCGACCGATGCGGTGGCACTGAGCGGTATCGTCGGCAAGGGCAAGATTCCTGGGCGGCTGATGCATATCCTCGAAGGTGAGGCGTTGATGAACGACGCGTCGGGTCTTGTCGCGTTGAAGTTTGCGATTGCCGCGGCGCTGACGGGCGTGTTTTCACTGCGCGACGCGTCGATCAGCTTCGTGATCATCGCGGTGGGCGGTCTCGCGACGGGCGCAGCGGTGAGCTGGCTATTCAGCTTTGTGTCCGCGCATTTTCTGAGTCTTAACGAAGAAGGCGATCCGGCGCCCGGTGTGGTGATGACGCTGCTGATTCCGTTCGCCGCGTATCTGATCGCCGAACGCTTCGAGTTCTCGGGCATTCTGGCGGCGGTCTCGGCCGGCATGATGATGAACTACGCGAACATCGCGAACGCCGGTTCGGTGTCGTCGCGTGTGCGCGGGAACAGCACGTGGACGATGATCGAATTCGTCTTCAACGGCATGGTGTTCATTCTGTTGGGGCTGCAGTTTCCGCACATTCTCGGCCGCGCGCTGCTCGATGCGCACGAGACCAGCGATGTGGAGGTGTGGCGCTTGATCGGCTACATCGCTGCGGTGGCGGCGGCGCTCTACGCACTGCGCTTCGTGTGGGTGTGGTTGCTGCGCTGGTTCGCGAGCCGCGGCGCGGCGAAGCACGGCATGGTGAGTGCCGTACCGGGGTTGCGCACGGCAACGGTGACGACGGTGGCCGGCGTGCGTGGCGCGGTGACGCTGGCGGGCGTGTTGTCGTTGCCCGAGGTGTTACCGGGTGGCACGCCGTTGCCGGGGCGGGACCTGGCGATTTTCATTGCCTCGGGCGTGATTCTGCTATCGCTGCTGGTGGCAGTCGTGGCGTTACCGCTGTTGTTGAGCGGCTGGCGGCGGGGTAAGGATCCGCATGCCGCGGAAGAAGCGATGGCGCGCACGATGGCGGCGCAAGCCGCGATTCGCGCGGTTGACGAAGTGCACGATAGAGATTGCGCGGATCTGGATGAGTCGGCCTCGGCATACGCCGCGGATGTCACCGCGCGAGTCATGGACATTTATCGACGGCGGCTCGCTACACTCGAAGACGAACAGGAGCCACGTGAATTGGCACGCCGTGCCGATGCGCTGGAGTTCCGGATGAAGTTGGCGGCGATGCGAGCCGAGCGGAAGGTGCTGCTTGCACTGCGTAATAGTCAGGCAATCAATGACGAGACTTTGAACAAGCTCATGCGCGAAGTGGATCTGTCGGAGACGGCGCTGACCGTGCGGAAGCGATAGAGGTAGCGGTCAGCGTCGCCCAGGCCAATCAGGCCACCGGCCCCTGGGCCGGCTTCCTTCTCAGCAGCGCGTACAAAATGATCGCGCCAAAGGTCGCGGTACCGATCCCGCCGAGTCCGAAACCACCGAGCTTCAACGAAAAATCACCGGCGCCCAGGACAAGCGTCACCGCCGCCACGATCAGATTCCGGTTGTCAGAGAAATCGACTTTATTCACGACCCAGATGCGCGCGCCAGTCACCGCGATCAGGCCGAACACGACGATCGACACGCCGCCCAGCACGGGCCCCGGAATGGTCTGAATCACCGCGCCGAACTTCGGCGAAAAGCCCAGGACCAGCGCAATCACCGCGGCAATCACGAACACCAGCGTCGAATAGATTTTGGTCACGGCCATCACGCCGATGTTCTCGGCGTACGTCGTCACTCCGGTGCCGCCGGCAAAGCCAGACAGAATCGTTGCGAGTCCGTCGCCGATAAATGCACGGCCAACATAACGGTCGAGGTTCTGACCGGTCATCGCGCTCACCGCCTTGATGTGTCCAAGATTCTCAGCAACAAGAATCACCGCGATCGGCGCAAGCAAGGTCATCGCCTGCATGTTGAAAACCGGCGCGGTGAATTGCGGCATACCGAACCATGCAGCGTTCGCCACAATCGCAAAGTCGATCGGCTTGCCCATACCGAGACCATTCGTGACGATCGCGTAAATCACATACGCCATCAGCAAGCCGACCAGAATCAGCAAACGCTGCAGCATGCCGCGCGCAAACACCGCGACCGCGCCGACGCACAGCACCGTCACCAGCGCCATCCACGAATCGAAGTTGCTGCCGCTCACGCCATGCACCGCGATCGGCGCAAGATTCAAGCCGATCACGCAGACGATCGCGCCCGTCACCACCGGCGGCATTAGCGTCTCAATCCATCGGGTGCCGACCGCCGAGACGATCAGGCCGATGATCGCGTACACCACCCCGCACGCGATGATCCCGCCCAACGCCACCGGAATATTCATGTTCGGACCGTGGCCGCCATACCCCGTCACCGCGATCACCAGACCGATGAACGCAAAGCTCGAACCGAGATAGCTCGGTACGCGCCCGCCCACGAGCACGAAGAACAACAGCGTGCCGATCCCCGACATGAAGATGCACAGGTTCGGATCGAAGCCCATCAGCAACGGCGCAAGCACAGTGGAGCCGAACATCGCGACAACGTGCTGGATACCCATTGCAAACATCTGCGGCCACGCGAGACGCTCGTCGGTGCCGACAATGCGGCCCTCGGCCGCGTTCGGCTGGGCGCGCCAGCGTGGGAAATAGGAATCGGCCATGGCGGGGGTTCTCCTCTGTCGGCGTTTTAGTGGACGGCGCAGCGAACTGCGCCGTCTGGGAATTACGCGCGAGTGTACGGAGAGCCACCAGGCCTGGCAAGGGCGGCAAAACGCGTGTAAAGAGCGCTACGCGTGCCGCGCGTCCAGCGAGAACACCGTCACCGCCGCTTGCAACTGCCTTGCCTGGTCCGCCATCGACGCAGCAGCAGCAGCGGCCTGTTCGACCAGCGCCGCGTTCTGCTGGGTCACGTCGTCCATCTGCGCGACCGCGCGGTTCACCTCTTCGATGCCAGTGCTCTGCTCCTGCGACGCCGACGAAATCTCACCCATGATATCGGTCACGCGCTTCACCGCATGCGTGACTTCCGCCATCGTCTGACCGGCCCGCTCGGCTAGTTCGGCGCCGCTGCCCACACGCGCTGTCGAGCTCTCGATCAGCTCCTTGATCTCCTTGGCGGACACCGCGCTGCGCTGCGCGAGCGAACGCACTTCGCCCGCCACCACCGCAAAGCCGCGGCCTTGCTCACCAGCTCGCGCCGCTTCTACGGCGGCGTTCAGCGCGAGAATGTTGGTCTGGAACGCGATCCCTTCGATCACCGCGATGATGTCGGTCATGCGCTTCGAGCCGGCCGCCAACTCGCGCATCGTTTCGACCACATCGCCGACGAGGTGGCTGCCGCGCGCCGCCACTTCCGACGCGCCATGCGCGACACCCCCCGCCTGCTGAGCATTCTCGGCATTCATCTTCACCGTCGATGTCAATTCCTGCATGCTCGACGCGGTTTCCTGCAACGCGGCAGCCTGCTCTTCGGTGCGTTGCGACAGATCGGTGTTGCCCTGCGCGATCTCGCCCGAAGCCATCAGGATCGATTCGCTCGACTCGCTGATGCCCGAGACAATGCCGGCCAGCCGCTCGCGCATGTTGCGTAGCGCGAACAGCATGCTGCCTGTATCACCCGCACGGGTGTCGACGCGCACGCTCAGATCGCCATCGGCAATGCGGTTGGCGATGTGCATCGCGTAATCGGGCTCGCCGCCGAGCTGACGTGCGAGGCGCCGTGCGATCACCGTCGCGAGCAAGGCGCCCGCCGCGATCGCGCCCAACACCAGCGCGAGCATCACGATGCGCATGTGCTGATAGTTGGCGCCCGCCTCCTGCTGGGCTTCGTTGGCTTGCTGACGGCGATAGTCGATCAGCGCCGTGATGCGATCGCGCAGCGCCTCGCTCGACGCAATCGCGCGACGCACGAGTTCGTTGTTGTCGACGCCGGCCGGAATCGGTTCGAGACCGATTTGCTGATGCACGATGCCCTCCCATACGCCCGATTTGCGCAGCACTTCGTCGAACATCTCCTGACCCTTACTGGTCCCGATGGTCGCGCGGTACTGATCGTAGGCGCCGTGCATCTCTTTGAGCGAAGCGACGATGCTGTCTTTCAACTTTTGACGGCCGGCGTCGTCGGCGGCGTAGCCAAGATTCGCGGCGGCAAGATCCGAATCGATCTTGTGACGGTTCGCCTCTTCCATCCAGTAGAGGCCATTCATGTGCTGGTCGCAGATGGCGTCGGTAATGGCGTGCATCGACGACAACGTCTGCAGCGAAGTCCCGCCGATCACGACGCAGAACCCGATCACGACGGCAAACGCCAACAGCAGCTTCCTGAATACGGTCATGCGGTCGAACCACTTCATCTCACCATCCTTCATAAGTCCTAAGGGGACGCTCGCGTCGCTGCGCTATGGCAAAACTGTTCGCCATGTTTCAGATACGTGGCGACGCTGCCACCTCTTTTACGGCGTGCGTAACAGAGACTTGATGCGATAAATGGTGGGCATAACCGGGACAGGATGATGTAAGGATTGCCTGGCACGCGGGGCCGGATCGCTACTTCAACGCGCTTTACGCGTCGAGGCAGTGATTGGGATTTGTCTGATATATGGGGATGAGCCGAGCTTTTAGACTTTGTTTGTTGCGTTCACCCCCATGAGCGCACGTGATGTTGATGTAACTCTCCGACTTTCCGCTCACGCTCCCCGGCGTGAGCGGTTTTTTTTTGCCCATACGTCTCGTTGGCTGGCGCACTCGACCGGGCGTCTGGTGCGTCCGATACGTTCGATACGCAGTTGAATTTACGGATGCGTGACGAACGCACCATCAGCCAGCCGCAGCGTGTGATTGCGCACATCCTCCGGCCATGCCGCGACGATGCTGTCAAACCGGGCCCGATAGTCGGCATAGAGCGCGCGTGTTGCATCTTCGTAATCAGGCAGATTGCCGGCTAGCGCGGTCATGAAGCGATACACCGCTTCTTGCGCTGCGCGTTTGCGATCCTTGTCCTCGCCCGCAAGCCGCGCCGCGTCGACCAGTTTGCGCAGCGCGACGGAAGCGCCACCCGATTGCCCATTGAGCCAATCCCAATGACGCGGCAGCAACGTGACCTCTCTCGCCACCACACCGAGCTTGGGCCGGCCGCGGCTGCGCGGAGTGTCGTCTTCCCCCGCGTCAGCAGTTGGGGCAGGTTGTTCGCCGGGCGCCTCGCTTGCCAGCCGCGCCAGAATCTCTTCAGGCGTGCCGCGCAAATCAAATTCGACCGGGCGGCTCGTGACGTCGTCGAAAATCAGGACAGGCGCCTGTTCGCCGCGCGCCAGCACTTCGCGTACGGCGAGCGCCACCTCGAACACAGGGCCTGAGGCGACGCGACGGTATCCCTCGAAGGCGGTGCAGGTTGCAGGATGGGGGGTCATGACAAACTCCGGAAAGAAGAATTTGTCGAATTATACCCGGGTATAAATTAAACGCAAAATATTACCCGGGTTAAATTGTTCGGAGCAGCGTACGCGACAAGTTCTACGCCAATCAGCGCTGGCCGTCTGCCCGAAGTCGGCGCAATCCGCGGAGCGGCACACCTGTGAAATTGTCTCGCCTCACTGCGCCGGCGACGCCACGGCACTCCGTCGATCCGCCCGCGCCGCCACCGGATAGCACAGCACGCGGTTGCGGCCGGCGTCCTTGGCCTCGTAGAGCGCCTCGTCCGCGGCGATGGCGAGTGCGCGGCTCGTCGCGAATACCTGGCGGCTGGTGCACGCAATGCCGATGCTGATGGTCAGCACATGGTGCGAGCTCGCGACATGGCGAAGTTCGAGCGCCTGAACCGCGGCGCGAATTTTCTCGGCGATGGTCGCCGCCCCGGTTTCGTCGGTATCCGGCAGGAGCACGGCGAATTCT
This sequence comes from Paraburkholderia nemoris, assembly GCF_905221015.1. NCBI lineage: Bacteria > Pseudomonadati > Pseudomonadota > Betaproteobacteria > Burkholderiales > Burkholderiaceae > Paraburkholderia > Paraburkholderia nemoris. The sequence goes on from NZ_CAJNBO010000021.1 coordinate 112,791, forward strand.
TCGCCACCGTAGCGCGCAGCGGTATCGCCCGGGCGCCGCACGCTCTGCCCGATGCAGCGCGCCACGGCGATAAGCGCATCGTCGCCGGCCGAGTGGCCGTATAGATCGTTGAAGCCCTTGAACGTGTCGACGTCGATCAGCAGCATCGACAACGGCCAGCCGTTACGTTGCGCGCGGCGCCACTCTTCCTCCGCATGTTCCTCGAAGGTGCGGCGATTGTTCAGGCCGGTCAAGCCGTCCGTACGCGCGAGCACGCGCAACTCTTCTTCGGCCGCGCGGCGCTGCCGCAGTTGCTGCGAGAACAGGAGAGCGAGCGCAATGATCACCACGTCGAGCGCCGCAATCAGCGAGCCGATGAGCCACGCGCGATGCCGCCATTCCACGTAGATGTCGCGAGTAGAGAGGGCCACGTCGAGAATCAACGGATACATATCGATATGGCGGAACGCGTACCAGCGCTCGACACCGTCGATCGCCGCCGTGCCGAAGAAGTCCCCGCTTGGCTGCTGGAGGAAGCGTGAATAGTTCGAGGTGCCGGTCAGACTCCGGCCGATGATTTTCGGATCATACGGGCGCCGCATCAGCATCGTGCCGTCGTTCAGCATCAGCGCCATCGAGCCGCCCGAGCCGAGATTCATGCCGGCGAAGAGGTGCCTGAAGTAAGTAAGGCGCATCGTGCCGACCACCACGCCGCCGAAGCTGCCGTCCGGCCGCGAGATACGACGGCTCAACGCAATGCTCACGTCCTTGCCGGTCAGCTTGGGCATGAACGGATGGCTAACGTACAGGCCGACATCGGGGGAATCGCGCTGAACCTTGAAATAATCGCGCTCGGCGAGATTGACGGGACGCGGTGGCGAGGATTGCGAATCGAAGATGATGTTGCCGGCTGTGTCGAGTACGAAAATCGAACCCATGTCTTTGGCGCTGGCAGAGCCGTCGAACAACACCATCTGGCGGATCTTCGGCGGCAGCTCCAGCACGCCGGGTTGTTTCAGGCCGTCGATTACTGCCCGCAGCGACAGATCGTAGATCTCGAGATTGCGCGACACGTCGCGCTCGACCAGCAGCGAGACGTTGAAGACCGAATCCTGTGCGCGCCGCAGCGCATCGTCGCGCATCTGCGCCAATACCCACACCGCGATCGCAAGGATCGCGCTGGCCAGCACGATACTGATGGCAATCACGATGTTCGGTCGGCGCGTCACCATGAGCGTTTCATTCGGGCATGCGCTGACCTACGCGCGTGGAGAAATTGGGCGCGTCAGGAAGGCGCGTCTCGTGAAACGGTAGCCTACCAGACGCTGGGGCGCGTCGAACGAGGGAAAAGGCAGGTTTTTGGCGGATTAAACGAAATTTTCCGACCAGGAGACGTCGCGGGCCGCGGCGCGGCGCGCGGACGTCACCCGTCCGGGCGTTCAGCCGGCGTGCAGATCGAGCGCCGGCTCGGACGCGGCGCGGCTGAGCGCGCGGATATCGGCGACCTCGAGCACCGCTTTGGGGCCGCCATGGCGCGCGGCCTCCAGCATGGCCAGACCAATGTCTTCGGTGCTGAGAATGTAGTTGGGAAACAGCGCGCGCAGCGTCGACAGAAGCGGTCTCGCCACCGTATAGAACAAACGGTACGAGCGGGTTTTCGACACGGCGCCGTTCAGCGGCTCGATCACGCCGGGGCGGAACAGGTAGACGGCCTTGAACGGCAGCCGTAGCAGCGCATTCTCCGTCCTGCCCTTGACCCGCGCCCACATGGTGCGGCCGTGTTCAGTGCTGTCGGTGCCCGCACCCGACACGTAGACGAAAGTCATCTGCGGATTGAGACGGGCGAGCGTCTGCGCGGCGGCCAGCGTCAGGTCATACGTAAGGCGCGCATACTCGGCCTCCTGCAGACCTGCCGACGAGACGCCCAGACAGAAAAAGCACGCATCGAAACCCTTCAGCGATTCTTCCACCGCCCGGTAGTCCATCAGGTCCGGCTGGATCAGCTCGTTCAGACGCGGATCGAGCTGGCCGGTGCGGGTTCGGCCAACAGTCTGGACTGCCTCGACGTCTGGCGCGCGCAGGCATTCGCGCAATACGCCCTGCCCGACCATGCCGGTCGCGCCGAATATCAGAACCTTCATGATGCGTGCTCCATGATTGCGCCCGGCCAGCGCGCATTGGTCAAACCTTTGGATATGTCCCATAAACGGGCGGCCGCCGCTTTGTCCCGAGCGTGGCGGGCGATCTGAGCGTCGCCCGGCGGCCGCCTGCGCGCTCAGGCTTTCGCCGGTGCGCCCGGAAATTCCGGCAGCGGCGTTGGCGCGGAGAAATCGGTGGCCGCGCTGACCGCTCGCCACGCTTCGGCCGCCGCAGCGCGCGCCTTGTCGCCTTCGCCGGCGAAATGCAATGCGTCACTACCGAGCAGAAGATGCGGCGGCAACGAATCGTGATACGCAAGCTTCAGCACCACTTGCGCCACCTTTGCGGGATCGCCGGCTTCCTTGCCGACGTACTGGGACAGCATATCCGCGACAGCGCCGACCGACGGCACATAGTCCGGCAGCAATTCCGGCGCCTCACCCATCGCCCCTGTACCCCACTCCGTTTTCATGCCGCCCGGCTCGAGCGCAGTGACGTGGACGCCGAACGGCGCGAGTTCCTGGCTGATCACCTCGGTGAAGCCGCCGACCGCCCACTTCGCAGCCTGATATGCGCTCAAACCCGCGATCCCGACTCGGCCACCCACCGACGAAATCTGGATCACGTGGCCGGCTCGCTGTTTGCGCAGCACCGGAAGCGCCGCACGCGTGACGTTAATCACACCATAGAAGTTGGTGTCGATCTGCGCACGGAAATCGTCTTCGGTAGTTTGCTCGAACGGCGCCAGATGACCGAAGCCCGCGTTGTTGATGACCACATCGAGTCTGCCGAAAGCATCGACTGCGGCCTGCACGGCCGCGCGTGCCGCCGCCGGATCCGTGACATCCAGCGCAACCGCGCGAACCTGCTCACCGTAGCGCGTCACCAGATCCGCCAACTGACGCGGATCGCGTGCCGTAGCAACCACTCGCTCACCGGCACGCAATGCCGTTTCGACAATGTCGCGCCCAAGCCCGCGGGCGCTTCCCGTAACCAACCAGACCTTCGACATAATGTGCTCCTTACATTTCAATGAGCATGTACGCGCTCATTAATAAGACAAAAAAATTAGTTCTGGGCAATCGCGTGCCAGAACGCCTCAAAGCCGGCCTTGCGATAACGGTCGGCATTGGCCGGTTCGCGAGCGATGAAATCCATGGTGGTTTCGGCCAATGCCGCCATGATTGCCGACAGGAAAGCCGGCGGATGATCACGCAAAGCGCCGCTCGCCACGCTTGCCTGAATCATTGCGTTGATGTCCGCGAAAGACTCCATGCCAGTTGCACGCGTGCAGTCGGACAGACGCTCCGATACCGATAATTGCGCCATTGCCCGGCGTTTTTGCGGTTGCGCCACGCCCCAGTCGACAAACCTGTCCCACACGTGCTGGATGCGCTCCCGCACGCTGGCTTGCTTCGGATAGGTCGTCATCATCACTTCGCGCAGCTCCGCCTTGATGTCCAGGTAGAGCTGGTTCAGCAACTCGTCCTTATTGTCGAAGTACGTGAACAGCGTTCCTTCAGCCACGCCCGCGAGTTTTGCAATGCGCGCGGTGGGTGCGCTCAAACCCTGCTCGGCAATGACCTCAGTTGCGGCGGCAAGGATGGCGTTGCGTTTGTCTTCGCTTTTCGGACGGGCCATACGGTTCGTTTCGACTACAAGCAATTAATGAGTGATTGCTCAATCATATCCATGTACGAGCGCTTGTTCAAGCCATTTTTTGTTGCCTGATGCCCGCCAGTAGGTTATTTGCCCGGATATACGTCGAAAAATGAAATGAATATGTAAGACTCATGCTTTCACCACGCACCTAAATATATTCAAATCAACCGAAAACGATGCGTTCTTCGCGCATCGTACGCAAGCTTTGTAGAGGAATACCCGGAATTTCTTAAGTCCGTAAGAATCCGATCCGATAACCAGTAAATGGGATACCCATTTACTGCCTGACGTTCGACGCACCTTCGGAGGCGTCCTGGGGAAGGCACGAAGGGTAAACCGCGCGGGGCGGCCACGATGATCGGCTGCCAGATAGACGCTCCCATGCCCGGACCTGAGAGTCCATTGCGAACGCTTCAACGTTTCGTTATTGGAGAAAAAAAATCGTGACCCTCAAAAACCTCACCATCAAAACCAAACTCATCGCCGGTTTCGGCATGCTGTCTGTCGTTGTCGTCGTAGTTTCCGGCCTTTCCCTGAAGGCGCTGAGCGATTCGACCGATGGGTTTTCCAACTTCGTACACGGCATCAACGCACGCGCCGATATGGCGGTGCAAGTTCGAACCGCCGTGGACCGCCTAGCGATCGCGGCGCGCAACCTTGTGCTCGTGACCAAACCGCAGGACCTCGAAATAGAGAAAGCCGACGTGACGCGTGCGCACGAAGACGTGCAAACCGACCTGAAGAAGCTCAACGACATGATCGCCAGCGCGACCGACACGTCGGAGAAAGCACGCAGTCTCGTCGCCGAGATCAACCGGGTCGAAGCGGCTTATGGCCCCGTCGCCCTCAACATCGTCAATCTCGCGCTCACCAACAAGCGGGACGAAGCGATCGCCGAGATGGACGAGCATTGCCGGCCGCTGCTCGCCGCGCTGATTCGCGCGACCAACGCGTACGCCGACTACACGCGCTCACGCCAGGAACAGCTGGTCAGCGAGTACACGGCGCATTACGAGAGCCAGCGCAATCTGCTGATCGCGATCTGCCTTATCGCGCTGGGGCTCGCAGTCGGCGCGTGCGTGGTGATCACGCGTGCCGTGACCGGACCGCTGCGTTTTGCGATCGACGTCGCGCGCACCGTGTCGGAAGGCGATCTGCGCACGCGCATCACGGTCGAGGGCCGCGACGAAACCAGCAAATTGCTGACCGCCCTGCGCGAGATGAATGAACGGCTGACGGTGACCGTCGGACGCGTGCGCGACAGCAGCACCAGCATCGCCGGCGCGGCACGCCAGATCGCGGCGGGCAATATGGACCTGAGCCAGCGTACCGAGCAGCAGGCTGCGTCGTTGCAGGAAACTGCTTCCAGCATGGAAGAACTTACCTCCACGGTTAAGCAGAACGCCGACAACGCGCAGCAAGGCAGCATGCTGGCTGCGAATGCATCATCGGTGGCGCAGAAGGGGAGCGAGGTCGTCGGTCAGGTGGTGAACACGATGCACGACATCAGCGACAGCTCCACGAAGATCGCGGACATCACAGGCATCATCGAAGGCATTGCGTTCCAGACGAACATCCTCGCGCTGAACGCGGCAGTCGAAGCCGCGCGGGCGGGCGAACAGGGGCGGGGTTTCGCGGTGGTGGCAAGCGAAGTCAGAAGCCTGGCTCAACGTTCATCGAGTGCGGCCAAGGAGATCAAGGATCTGATCGCCACTTCCGTGGACAAGATCCGCGACGGTTCGGCGCTTGCCGGCGAGGCGGGCAAGACGATGACCGAGGTGACTCAGGCAGTCGCACGAGTCACCGACATCATGGCGGAAATCGCGGCGGCATCGACCGAACAAAGCCGTGGGATCGAGCAGGTCAATCTGGCGATTACGCAGATGGACAACGTCACGCAGCAGAATGCGGCTTTGGTGGAAGAGGCGGCAGCGGCTTCGCGGTCGATGGAAGACCAAGGGGAACAACTGACTGACGCCGTCGCGTTTTTTCAGGTGAAGGATTCGGCGGCGGCGGTAGCGGTAGCTGCGGTTCCTGTTCGGCGGGAGGCGCCGCGGCGTGAGGTAGCGGCGACTGTTGCTGCTGCGCCGAAACGCGTTGCGCGGGCTACGGCCGCTGCGCCGGTTGCCGCGCTTGCTACTGCAACTGTAGATGAAGGGTGGGATAAGTTCTGATTCAGGAAAGCGCCACGCTCCCGCATGACAAGCATGCGGGAGCGCAGTCAATCGCGACGCATCGCGTCGTCTTAGCTCAGCCCGTCAGGCGGTCTTTTCCGAAGCGGCAGGAAACGGCAGCGAGTGAATCCGCCTGCCGGTGGCCGCGAAGATCGCATTCGCGACCGCCGGCCCGACCGGTGCGACACCCGGCTCGCCGACACCCGTCGGCGCTTCGCCCGATTGCACGATATGCACCTCGACCTTGGGCATCTCCGCGAACCGAAGCACCTGGTAGCCGTCGAAGTTGTTCTGCTCGACCTTGCCGTCCTTTAACGTGATCGCGCTGTGCAACGCCGCGCCGAGACCGAAGCCGATGCCGCCTTCCATCTGTGCGGCGATGACGTCGGGATTGATTGGCGTACCGCAATCCACCGCACACACGACGCGCTCCACTTTCACGTTACCGTCCTTGTCGACGGAGACTTCCGCGACTTGCGCGACGAACGTCTTGAACGCCTCGGCTACCGCGATGCCGCGCCCGCGGCCTTTCGGCAAAGGTTTGGCCGGGTCCCAGCCCGCTTTCTGCGCAGCGAGTTCGAGCACGCCCCGCATACGCGGTTCATGCGCGAGCAGATCGCGGCGGAAGACGAACGGGTCCTTTCTCGCGGCGTGCGCGGCTTCGTCCATGAATGCCTCGACCGCGAATGCCGTATGCGAGCTGCCGACCACTCGCCACCACAACACGGGCACGCCGGTCTGCGTGGTCGTCAGTTCGACCGAGACGTTCGGAATCGCGTAGGCCACGTTAGCGGCGCCCTCGACGGACGTCCCGTCAATCCCGTTCTTAACCATCACGCTGGCGAACGGCGTGCCGGCAAGAATCGACTGACCGACGATGCGATGCCGCCAGCCGACGAGCTTGCCGTCGGCGCTCAGGCACGCGTCGAGCTTGTGGAAGTACATCGGCCGGTAGAGGCCGCCGTGGATGTCGTCCTCGCGGGTCCACTGCAGCTTGACCGGTGTGCCGTTCGCACCCAGCGCCTTCGCAATCGACACGGCCTCGACGATATAGTCCGATTGGGTGTTCGCGCGTCTGCCGAAGCTGCCACCCGCATACAGCGTGTGGATCTTGACTTGCTGCGGATCGAGTCCCGCCGTATGGGCGGCGTTGGCCTGATCGACGGTCTGAAACTGGTCGCCGGCCCAGATTTCGCAACTGTCAGCGGTGAGTTTGACAACTGCGTCGAGCGGTTCCATCGGTGCGTGAGCGAGATACGGGAACGCATAGCTGGCGGAGATTTTCTTCACCGCGCCTGCGAGCGCCTTCGTCGCATCACCGTCTTTTCGGGCGGACATACCGGGCTGCTCGGCGAGTTGCCGGTATTCAGCCATGATCGCGTCCGAGCTGCGCTTTTCGGCCTTTGAATCGTCCCATTCGACTTTCAGCGCATCGCGGCCCTGCTTCGCCGCCCAGAAACCCTTCGCGACCACGGCGACGCCACCCGGCACCTGCACGACCGAGACGACGCCCGGCACCGCTTTCGCAGCCGACGCGTCGAACGACTTGACGGTCGCGCCGAAGAGCGGCGGACGCTGCAGCAGCGCGACCAGCATGCCGGGGAACGTCACGTCGAGCGTGAACTGCGCAGTGCCGTTGGTTTTCGGCGGCACGTCGACACGCGGCAGCTGATGGCCGATCAAACGAAAATCCTTCGGCGACTTGAGCGTGACCGTGTCCGGCACCGGCAAGCGGGCCGCGGCCGACGCGAGCGAACCGTAGGTCGCGGTCCGGTTCGTGGCCGCGTGATGAACGCTGCCGTCGAGCGTCGTCAGCTCGGATGCGGGCACCTGCCACTGCGCAGCTGCGGCGGAGACCAGCATCGCGCGCGCTTTCGCGCCGGCTTCGCGCAATTGCATCCACGAGTTGGCCATCGCCGAACTGCCGCCCGTGCCCTGGATCGTGCCGAACGCGAGATTCGCGTAGCGCTTCGCATCGGCGGGCGCGCTTTCGACACGCACGTCCTGCCAGTTCGCATCCAGCTCTTCCGCGACGATCGTCGCGATGCCGGTGTACGCGCCCTGGCCCATCTCGACATGCTTCGCGATGACCGTGACGCTGTTGTCCGGCGCGACGCGCAGGAACGCATTGGGCGCGAACGTCGCGTCGGGCATCGTGGCGGCGAGCGCGCGGCGGCCCGTGCCCGCCCATTCGAAGCCGATGGTGAGACCGACTGCCGCGAAGGCGCCGGCTGCTTTCAGAAAGGTTCGGCGCGACGGGCGTACCGCATCCTTGAGATCGAGATCGGTCGTCATGGTCAGGCCTTCAGGGTGGCAGCGGCTTCGTGGATGGCCGCGCGAATACGGGTGTAGGTCGCACAGCGGCAGATGTTGCCGTTCATCGCGGCATCGATGTCGGCGTCGGTGGGCGTGGCGTTATGTTCGAGCAAGGCTGTCGCGGACATGATCTGTCCGGACTGACAGTACCCGCACTGCGGCACCTGCAGCTTGACCCATGCGGCCTGGATGGCTTTTGCGGGCCGGCTTTCGATGCCTTCGATAGTCGTGATGCGCTTGCCCGCGATAGCCGCAAGCGGCAGCACGCACGAGCGGGTGGCCTCGCCTTCCAGATGAACCGTGCAGGCGCCGCATTGCGCCATGCCGCAGCCGAACTTCGTGCCGTGCAGGCCCGCGTCTTCGCGGATTGCCCAGAGGAGCGGCGTGGTGGGATCGGCGTCGAGCGTAACGTTCTTGCCGTTGAGGACAAACGATGTGGACATGGAACCTCTCCGTGGGGAAAGCCCGGACTTGGCGCCGGGTGTACGCGGCAGTGTGTACCGACTGCCTGCGGTTGCGCTTACACAATCCTGCAAATTTATTGAACAATGCTGCAAATCCAGCAGGCCAGCGGCACTTACCCCGCAGCGGTTGGGTATGCTCGATTCCGTTCACGGAGTTCCATGCGCATGAAACAGCATTCCTCCCGGCCCGATCCTTCGGCGGCACGCGAAACCGCGCGCCGTGAACTCGCTGCGCTCATCAGCCGCTTCGCGCCGACGGACGGCACCCATCAGACGGCGATCCCGTCGCTCACGTTCTATCGCTACTCGCAGCCGGTGGATCTCGGTTGCGGCGTGACGAACTCCGCATTCGTGTTCGCGGCGCAGGGCGCCAAGCGGGTCATGGTCGCGGGGCAAGCGTACGTCTACGATCATCTGCATTGCCTCGTGACATCCGTCGACCTGCCGGTGATGTCGCAGGTGACGCGGGCCTCACCCGACGCGCCTTATCTGTGTGTGAAGTTCTCGCTCGATCCGCAGCGGATCGTCGAACTGGCGACGCAGCTGCGCCTGCCTGAACCGGATGCCGCGTCAGCGGGCGAAGGCATCGCAGTGGCCACGCTGTCGGCACCGGTTTTCGATGCGGCGCTGCGACTCGTACGATTGCTCGATACTCCGGGTGACATTCCCGTACTCGCACCGCTCATCGAAAAGGAATTGCTCTACCGGCTGATGACGAGCGAGCAAGGGAAACGGCTGCGGCAGGTCGCGGTGAACGGGAGTCAGACGTACCGGATCGCGCGGGCAATCGAGTGGATCCAGAATCACTACACCGAGCTTTTGCGGATGGAGACGCTGGCACATGCGGTGAACATGAGCGTGTCGTCGCTCCATCATCACTTCAAGAACGTCACGACACTGACTCCGCTGCAGTATCAGAAGCAACTGCGGCTACACGAGGCGCGCAGATTACTGCTCAGGCATAGCGGAGATGTCGGGTCGGTCGCGGTCCGGGTCGGGTATGACAGCCCTTCGCAGTTCAGTCGCGAATATAGCCGGCACTTCGGCGCGCCGCCGCTTCGCGACATCGCGCAATTGAGGCGTTTGGATGGGGTGGAGTTTCGGGAGTGAGCGTAAGTCGCATTCGCGACATCTCCCTTTGGGGGAGATAAGGGCGATTGGATTTCGTTAGAAACAGAAAACCCCGCAAGCCTTTCGGCTGCGGGGTTTTCGGACAATCTCGGACAACTTTCAATGTGATCTTTGGTGGAGAGGAGGAGGATCGAACTCCCGACCTTCGCATTGCGAACGCGACGCTCTCCCAGCTGAGCTACCCCCCCAACGTGCAAACAATTCTAGCACAGGCATTTTGCGTTTTGCCAAGCGCCCGCGGGGGTAAAACCCGGAGGCAAAAGGGGCGGCAAAACATCACTTGGACGGCGCGCCAGCCAGCACCCAATCGACCACTGTGCGAATATCCGCATCGCTCATCGACTGATGCGCCGGCATCGGAATCATGCCCCACACGCCGGAGCCACCGTCCTTCACTTTGCGCGACAATTTTGCCGGCGCTTGCGCATCACCCTTGTACTTCGTAGCGATCTGCTGGAACGACGGGCCGACCAGTTTGCGGTCCACCGCGTGGCATCCCATGCAGGCATTCGAGGTAGCAACGATCTGACCACGCGGTGCATCGGCCGCACGCGCTGAAGAGGTAAAAGCGCCGGCCGTCAACATCGCGACAACGAAAGCAACGCCCCGCGTCATGGCGTCGTCGCCTTCGGATTACCCGGATGCACCGCGTTTGAATTGCTGACCGGCGCCGGCGCCTGCTGATCGAGCGGACGCGAACTCACCGATGAATCGGGGATCGCGCCGACAGTCGGCGTGCTCGCGTCCGGCTGCGAAGCGGCAACCGGTGCGGTCGCCGCTGCAGCGGCAGCCGCCGCGGCTTCCTGCGGCTGGATGTACTGGAACACCTTCACGACCTGCACCACGCCCGGCACGCGGCTCGCGACGTCGGCACCGCGATTGCCTTCGTCCATCGTGACAAGGCCCATCAGATACACCGAGCCGCGCTCGGCCACGACCTTGAAGTTGTTCGCCGAAATGTTCTTCTCGGCAATCAACGCGGTCTTCACGCGCGTCTCGAGGTAAGTATCATTCGTGCGCGACGAGAACGAGCTCGCCGGCATGATCGCCAGTTCGTTGACGATCGTGTTGACGTTGTTCAAGCCACGCACGATGGACTCCGCGCGCTGCTTCGAGACGTCACCCGCCACTTCGCCGGTCAGCAGCACGCGGCGGTTGAACACCGTCACGTTGACGTGCGCGTTGTCGGGCAAGTTCTGGCTGATCTGCGCCAGCGCCTTCACCTGCATCTCGCGATCTTCGGTCTGCGCGCCGAGCGTGCGCCGGTCGGTCGCCACCAGCGCGCCGCCGCCCGCCGCGCCGGCAACGGCGAGAAAGCATCCCTGCAACGTCGCGGACAGTCCCGCGGCGAACCCGACCACCAGCACGGTTCTCACCAGTGTCTTCTTGACGCGGAATACGCTCATCAACTAGCTCTCCTTCGGAATCAATCTCAGTCTTCGCCCAGCAACATGGCATCGATGCCGTCGCACAGACAATGGATGGTCAGCAAATGCACTTCCTGAATACGCGCGGTGCGATCGGACGGCACACAAATCTGGATATCGGTATCGCCCAGTACTTCCTGCATACGGCCGCCGCCCTTGCCGGTCAGCGCGACCACGATCATTTCGCGCTCATGCGCGGCCTCGATCGCGGCCAGCACATTGGCGGAATTGCCAGACGTGCTGATGGCAAGCAACACATCTCCTGGCTGGCCGAGGGCCCACACCTGCTTCGAAAAAATCTGCTCGAACGAGTAGTCGTTGGCGATGGCGGTGAGCACGGAGGTGTCGGTGGTCAGCGCAATTGCCGGCAAGCCCGGGCGCTCACGCTCGAAGCGGCCGATCAGTTCGGCGGCGAAATGTTGTGCGTCGGCCGCCGAGCCGCCATTGCCGCACGCAAGAATGCGGCTGCCGTTGGCGAGCGCGGCGAACATCGTGTCGATCGCTGCGGCGATCGGCATCGACAGGGATTCGAGGGCTTCGAGTTTGACTGCCGCGCTGTCGCGGAAGTGTTGTTGAATGCGTTCGACTGACATCGAGTCTCTAGTTTCTACCGCGAATAGACCGCAGTACGCGGCCGTGTTGTGAAGTCGTATTGCGAAGTCGTGCCGCTCTGATGAACCGTGCCGGACACACAGTGTAGATGCGCAAAAACATCGCGAAATGCGCTACTGCATCGCTGCTTTCTGTACGCCGGTGTGGTTCACGAGGTCCGCACGCGAGCGCAAGTTTATCGCACTCACGCCTATTCTCCCCGCACTGCATCAGACTTCGTCGGCGCGAAACGCATCGCGCAGCCACACGAGCCGGCCCGCTTCGAACGCAATCACGTCGAAACGGCACGCGGGCTCATCATGCGAACGTCTGCTGCGGGTTGCCAGGTAATACCGCGCGGCCCGCACGATCCGCTGCTTCTTTTGCCAGCCGATGCTCGCTGCCGCGCCGCCATACTGCTGTTGCGCACGCGCGCGAACTTCGACGAACACCAGCGCGCCGTCACGGTCGCGCATCACCAGATCGATCTCTCCGCCCCGGCACAGCACATTGCGCGCAACGAAACGCAAACGCTGCCGCTGCAAAAACTCCATCGCACGCGCCTCGAAAGCCGCGCCGACGAGTTTGGACCCGGTTGGTCTCGAAAAGTTGTAGCGGTCGGCCCGCGCATTCACCTGCCCTCCATCCGGTTCACGCACCGCTGCGTGGCACAATGGCGGCCTCGTTCTGTCTGTCTGCGTCTTCTGTCTCATGACTCCTCTCTCCGAACTCGCGCAAGGGCAGCAGTACCCTGCCGCCGCGCTGTATGTGGTGGCCACGCCGATCGGCAATATCGCCGACGTCACGCTGCGCGCGTTGCATGTGCTCGGACTGGTGGACCGCATCGCCGCCGAAGACACCCGCAACACCGGCCAATTGCTCGCGCGCTACGGCATTTCGAAGCCGCTCGTCGCCGTTCATCAGCACAACGAGCGGGCCGCGGCGCTGCGCCTGATCGAGCATCTGCAAGCGGGCGAACGCGTGGCCTACGTATCCGATGCGGGTACGCCCGGCATCTCGGACCCCGGCGCGAAACTCGTCGACGCGGTGCGCGAAGCCGGTTTCCCGATCATTCCGCTGCCCGGCGCAAGCGCGCTCGCCACCGCCTTGAGCGCGGCCGGCGACTGGGTCGCGACGTTCTCGTTCCTCGGCTTCCTGCCGCCAAAGGCAAAAGCACGCGCCGCGGCACTGCAAGCGCTCGCGAACCATCCGCACGCGATGGTGTTCTACGAAGCGCCGCACCGGATCGTCGAAACGGTGCAGGCCATGGCGGACGCATTCGGCGGCGAGCGCAAACTGCTGATCGCACGGGAATTGACGAAGTTACATGAAGCGCTGCACTGCGGCACCCTGGCCGAAGGGCCAACGTGGCTCGCGGCCGATCCGAACCGGCAACGCGGTGAGTTCGTCCTGGTGGTGGAAGGCGCGCAGCCGGAAGCCGCGGGCGAACACGATCACGACGCGTTGCTGGGCATCCTGCTGGAAGAATTGACAGTGAGCAGCGCGGCAAAAGTTGCGGCGACCCTCACCGGTGCATCGCGCAACGCGCTCTACACGCGCGCTTTGGCGTTGAAGAAAGACGAGGAATAAAGCGACGGGAAGGGATGTCCGCCAGCGGATCCGGCTTCTTGCAGCAAGAGCCAGGACCGCAAGGAATGAGCGGGCTGCGGGCAGCCACGGTTGAAGCGTAAAAGAAAAGGGCCGCGTTCAGAAGCGGCCCTTTGTCTTTCGGCAAACAACGGCGCGAGTTAGCGCCACGTTGCCCGGCGTCACGAGTGCGTCAGAGACGCGCCCGCAGCCACTGCATTACTTCTCTGCGCTCGAACCCGAGTTCGACGCCAGCGTTTCATTCAGCTCAGCGCGTGCTTCCTGCCGCGTCAGCCCTTCGATTTGAACGCGCGCGGTACCGGCGTGGCGCATGTCGAGCGCAGCGGCGGCGGCCATCGACAGGTCAATGATCCGGCCACGCGCATACGGGCCACGATCGTTGATGCGCACGACAACCGAGCGCGACGTAGCCGGGTTGGTCACGCGGACATACGAGCCGAGCGGCAACGTGCGATGTGCCGCGGTCAGCGCGTGCATGTCGAAACGTTCGCCGTTGGCGGTGCGGCGGCCATGGAAGCCGCGGCCGTACCACGAGGCGCGACCGATCTGATGAAAGTCCGAAACGCTGGAATTGTCGTCAGTAAGCGGCTGCGCGTCGGCCAGCGACGAGCCTTTGGCGGCTGCGCCGGATGCCGGCGCGCTACCGAAAGCTTGCGGGCCGAAGGAACCTGCCTGCGCATTCTTCGTGCTCAGCGGCGCGCCGCTGTCAGACGTGCTGCTCGCGCCCGGAGGCGTGGCACAGCCGGCCAGCACAAAAAAGGCAAAAAGAGTCCCCAGACCACGGGATAACCGAGTTTTCATAAGACGTGTAATCAAATTGTCGAGCCGCATCACGCGAAAAGTTGAGCGTGTTGCCTGCGACTCCGGCGGCAAAGGACGACAACGCGCCGCGCAAAAAAAGCGCAGTACGTCAAAGCCCGCACGCGGCTTACCCAGCCGCTACCGCACGGTTAATTTTCACGTCTGGCGCAACCTGTCCCCGGCAGCCTGACCAGACCCCACATGCCGCCATCGAACGTGGCAAACACGTTCTTGCGCGCGGAACTCAGCGCGCAGGAACAGCGGCGTAGGCCCCACCCAGCGTCACGGCATTTCAGTCCGTTGCAGGCGCGCGGCGCCTGGCTGGGTAAGACGTGTGCATCGAAAGCATCGATACCTGATGGCCGCCGACAAACGCGACAGCCCTTACTTGAGTGGCAATCCGCGTGCCCATTTTTGATGGGGACGCATCGCCGTGTGGCATGCACAATTCCCTGTGCATGGAGGCCATTATACCCAAAAGAAAATTTTGGGATGGCAAGCGACTGAAAACCTTGATGAATTTTCACTCTTGCTGCAAAAATGGGCAGCGCAAAGCCCGCTGCAGCGGGGCCTCAGCGCCCTCGACGAGCGTCGACGAGACGCCGGTACAATCAACGTTTTTCCAGCGGCGCCGTCATCCATGAAAGTCACCTTGATCCCCGTTACGCCGTTCCAGCAGAACAGCTCGCTGCTCGTTTGCGAGGCAACCGGACGCGCGGCTGTCGTCGATCCGGGCGGCGATCTCGATGTCATCCAGGGTGAAATCGCGCGCCAGAATGTGACGGTCGAAAAAGTATTCCTCACGCATGGCCACATCGATCACTGCGCCGGCGCGAAGACGCTCGCCACGCATTACGGCGTGCCGATCGAAGGTCCGCATCCCGACGAAAGTTTCTGGCTCGACAAGCTGCCGGATCAAAGCACGCGCTTCGGCTTTCCTGCTGCCGAAGCATTCGAGCCGGACCGTTGGCTGCAAGACAGCGAGACCGTGCAATTCGGCGACGAAACCCTCGAGGTCTATCACTGCCCCGGCCACACGCCCGGCCACGTGGTGTTCTTCAGCCGCGCGCATCGGCTCGCGCTGGTGGGCGACGTGCTGTTCGCCGGCTCGATCGGCCGCACGGATTTTCCGCGCGGCAATCACGCCGACCTGATACGCGCGATCCGCGAAAAACTCTGGCCGCTCGGCGACGACGTCACCTTCGTTCCAGGCCACGGTCCCACCTCCACGTTCGGCGCCGAGCGCCGCACCAATCCGTATGTCGCCGACGGAGTCAAAGCATGAGCAGCGAAATCTACGTGAGCACCGATGTCGAAGCGGACGGCCCGATTCCCGGTCCGCATTCGATGCTCAGTTTCGCCTCCGCCGCGTACACGGAAGACAAGCAGCTAATCGCCACCTTCTCCGCGAATCTCGAATTGCTCGACGGCGCCGCAGCGCATCCGGTGCAGGAAGCATGGTGGAAGACGCAGCCGGAAGCGTGGGAAGCCTGCCGCAAGGATTTGCAGAATCCGCAGGCCGCGCTGACGGCCTATGTCGAATGGGTCGAGGCGTTGCCGGGCAAACCGGTATTCGTGGCGATGCCGGCCGGTTTCGACTTCACCTATATGTTCTGGTACATGATGCGGTTTGTCGGCCGCTGCCCGTTTTCGTGGTCGGCGCTCGATATCAAAACGCTGGCCTTCGCACTAACCGGCCTGCCGTACCGCAAGAACATCAAGCCACGCTTCCCGAAGCACTGGTTCGACGAACATCCGCACACGCATGTCGCGCTGGATGACGCGATCGAACAGGGCGCGCTTTTCTGCAACATGCTCAAGGATCTGCGCGCCGTTCAGGCAGTCACGCTGACAGCGGCTAAAGATGGGGACGGCTCAGGACAAAACGCCGCTGAGGAACCGGCAAATTAGGTAATCTCCCTCGCCGAAGCCGTTTTACATTGCGTTTCGTTTTCGAGACCTCTACCATGCGTTGATAGGGCGACGCCAACGGAGGCGCAGTTGACACTCGATACGTTCTCTCAAAAAATCCTGCGCCTGTTGCAGCTCGACGCACGCCGGTCCGTGCAAGAGATTTCCGACCAGGTCGGCCTGTCGAGCACCCCGTGCTGGCGCCGTATCAAGGATATGGAGCAATCAGGGGTGATCCAGCGCTACACGGCATTGCTGGATCGCGAAAAGCTGGGGCTGCACGTCTGCGCGC
This sequence comes from Paraburkholderia nemoris, assembly GCF_905221015.1. Classification (NCBI taxonomy): domain Bacteria; kingdom Pseudomonadati; phylum Pseudomonadota; class Betaproteobacteria; order Burkholderiales; family Burkholderiaceae; genus Paraburkholderia; species Paraburkholderia nemoris. The sequence continues at coordinate 129,286 of NZ_CAJNBO010000021.1, forward strand.
TCGCGCATATCCATCTCACGCGCCACACCGAAGGCGGGGTCGAACAGTTCGAGCGGGAAATCGCGACCTGCCCGGAGGTCACCGAGTGCTACAGCACGACCGGCGAATCCGATTACATCCTCAAGATCGTCGCGCCGGACATCAAGGCGTACGACAGCTTTCTGCACGAACGCATCTTCAAGATTCCCGCCGTCGCTCAAGTGCGTACGAGCGTCGTGCTGCGCGAGATCAAATTCGATACGCAATTGCCGCTGTGAGCCTGTAGCCGCGCTCACGTGGCGCTATGCGGTTGCTCAGCCTTGGCGCTGGCGACCGTCTCGCCCGGCCCTGCTTCCGTCGAGACGCTGCTTTCGGCCTGCAGTGCATCCACTCCCTGCAGTACATTCAGCTTGCGGGCGCCGAGACGGCGCCTGAGCGCATCCAGATCGACACGAGCAAGACATGGCTCATCGCTTACGGCCGTGCGCGAGCTTGGCGCCGGCAAAACCACTTCGACATCGAGCCCCGTGCTCAAGTAATGCATATTGACCGACGCGGCCTTCACGCCGCCCGCGGCGAGCGCCGCGTTGACTTCGGCGACGACCCGCTCCCGGGTCGGCAGATTGACGGGCGGGTGCGCAACGGCGTCATTCTCCGGATCGACATGAATCAGCGCGTCGAGCACGCGGTTGTCGGCCAGCACGCGTAAGCGCGCCGATTCGGCGATGTAGTGCCCTTCCGATACCGAGATGAGCGGATCGACCAAGATGTGTGCATCGACCAGCGCGAAGTCGCCCATCTTGCGGGTGCGCATTTCATGCACGTCGCGTACGCCGGGCGTCGCGAGCAATAACGCGCGCATGTCGGTGGAGGTCGCTTCGTCGAGCGCGCGGTCGGAAAGATCTTGCAGCGCGTCCCAGCCAAACATCCAGCCCATGCGCGCCACCATGAAACCGACAATCGCCGCGGCGATCGGATCGAGCAGACGCACACCTGCGAGGCTGCCGATAATGCCAAGCGCAACCACCAATGACGAAGCGGCGTCCGAACGTGCGTGCCATGCGTTCGCAATCAACATGGCTGAACGCACGCGTTGCGCTTCGCGCAGCATGTAGCGAAACAGGCTTTCCTTGGAAATCAGCACCAGCACAGCGACCACGAGCGCGCTCATATGCACGGCGGGGATGCTTTGCAAATCGGCGAGGCGCGTGCCGGCGCGCCACAACATACCAACGCCAACCACAATCAGCAGCGCACCCAAAAACAATGACGCAACCGTTTCATAGCGGCTATGTCCGTAATTGTGATCCGCGTCGGGCTTGGCCCCGCTGTGCCGATTAGCGATTAGCACGACAAAATCGGAAATCAGATCGGCTAACGAATGGATACCGTCGGCGACCAGCGCCTGCGAATGGGCAAACACGCCGATGACGATTTGCAGCGCCATCACCACCGTATTGAGCGCAATACTGATAAAGGTACTTTTGCGCGCAACGCGATGTTTCTCGACGGACTGGACAGCAGCGGTGGAAGGCATCTCTGAAACAAAGGGAGGTTCAATGCCTGCATTCTACCCGTCGCATCTCGATATGCGCAGGATAAACCACAAAAAAACCTTTTAAATCAGACGCTTATCTAAACGAAAAGCATTCGCGTTCCAGTTTCATGGAGCGCGTGTGACAAAGAGTCACGGCAATTTCCAGCGGAAATAAAAAAACCGCGCCCTGGACGGTACGCGGTTTTTTTCTGGCAACAGCGCGCGCTTTAGGCGCCACTGATTGACCGTATAACTATTACTTCTGAATCAGAAATTTCTCACGATCCAGACCTGCGATCCAGCGCGGCGGCTTGCCGCGGCCCGACCACGTACTGCCGCTATCCGGGTCACGGTACTTCGGCGCGACGCCTGCACGCGGACGACCGGCTTTAGCAGCCTTGGCACCACGGCCACCACCGAGTTCAGTCAGCGAAATGCCGTAATCGGCCATTTTCTGCTTGATCTCATTCAACACTTCTGCATATTCACGCGACTTTGCTTCTTCGATCTGCTTTTCGAGCTTCTCGCGCTGTGCGAGTAGTTCCTTGTAGGAAGACATAGGTTCCCTTATGGTTTGGATAAATGACTGCCAGTCTTAAGCCGGCTTGCCCTTTGAAGTGATCATGCCTCGGAATTTGATGGCGAGATTAACACAAAATAGAAAAACCACAAAAGCGCGGCCGTGCAATTAATCTCAATTCGTTTCAAAAAATTTCACTCCGACGCGATGTTACGCGAATCCTTTCAAATAGCTAATTTTCGCATTCCGCTGAAAAGCAGGAGCGCACATCAGTCATTATTGGATTAACTATCAAAAAATGAAATTTAAGATGAGAAAATTGTCCAAACATTTCACGCGATGAAAGCTTTAACATGAAATGTCGGAACATATTACGATCCGCGCTCAACCTTGTTATTGCGGCATGAGTGTTTTCCCGAAACAGCAATCGAAACTTAATTAGCGTGGCGCTGGATGCAATCTTCGAGCGCCGCATGCAATGTTTCGGTATTGCGTTTCGCATCGTCGAAGACAAAACGGGTACGCACGCCGTCCAGCTTCAGATCAGCGCCATAGCGATCGACGCCAAGCACTTGAAGTCCGCTGGCGCCCGGGGAATGACCGGCGAAATGTTCAATCAGCGCGTTTTCTTCATCGAAGCCGAGTGGCGGCAGTGGATCGAGGTCGGCACCGGCGAGCCAGCCCATCGCGCCGAAGCCGCCGATGTAGCGCAGCCGTTCGAGCTTCATCGCCCAGAACGTGAAATCGCCGAGAACCAGGTACCGTTCGGCGTCCGGGTGATAGCGCAGATAGCGCTGTACGACTTCGGGGGTCGAGTCGACCGGTTCGAACGTGCCGAGCAAGGTGACTCGCTGACCGCTCAGCACGTCGCCGTCCGGCGCATCGACCACCAGAAAGCCGGCGCGCGGGTCGGCGTGCAGGTTGTGCGTATGCTCGGCGAGCCGGCTCACGAGGATCGTCGGACGATGCTGCGGGTCCGGCGCGAACGGCAGCACCGAAGGATAAGGAAAACCTTCCGGCTGACGCGCATGAGTAGCGAGCGTGCCGATTGCTGCCATATGAAGCAGATGCAGCGGAGCGTGAGCGGGAATGTTCAAGTGCGCGTTCCTCGATGGCTGGGTATTGGATCAATTCGCTCCAAGCATAAGACAGCGCGCTTCGTTAGAATCGGAAATTCGCTTTCAACGCGCTTTCTCGCGCGTTCTCCCTCCTCGAGATTTCCGTGTCCGACCGCTCTTCCGAATTCGTCACCCTCCCCGCCGCTCATCGCGATCTCTCCGACACCGGACGGCAGCGTGCCCGTGTGGCCACGATGGCGTTGTTCTTCATCGCCGGCATGATGTACGCATCGTGGGGGGTGCACGTGCCGACAGTGCGCGACCGCTTCCATCTGAACGCCGCGATGCTCTCGTACGCGCTGCTTGCTCTCGCCGGTGGCTCGATCGGCGCCATGGCGGCGAATGCTTCCTGGATTGCGCGGGTCGGCACGCGCCGGGCCTGTCTGACGGGCGGCCTGGTGATGTCGGCATGTGCGGTGCTGATCCTGATCGTGCCGGCGTACTGGATGTTGCTGATCGTGCTGGCCGCCTTCGGCGCGGGCATGGCCACGCTCGACGTCGCGATGAACGCGGAAGCCAGCGCTGTCGAGAAAACGCTCGGCAAGCCGATCATGTCGGCGCTGCACGGTATGTTCAGTGTCGGCGGAATGGCCGGCGCGGCGGTGGGCGGCCTCTTGTTGTCGCGTGGCATGGCGCCCGCCGTGCATCTCACGCTGGCCGCGGCGATCAGCGCGCTGGTGCTGATTGCGGCCTGCCCTTCCGTATTGCCGCACGTGCCGCACGCCGACCATCCCGACGCCGCCACGCCGCGCGCCAACCGCTGGCGCTCGCCGGCCTTGTGGGCGCTCGGCGCCATGGCGCTGGTCGCGCTGATCGCCGAAGGGGCGATGTACGACTGGGCCACCGTCTACATGCGCGACGTCGTGCTATCCACACCGGCCCTCGCGAGCGCGGCCTACGCGGCGTTTTCGGGCGGGATGGCAGCGGCGCGTTTCGCCGGCGACGCCGTGCGCGCCCGCTTCGGCGCACCGCAACTGGTGATGGCGAGCGCGTCGCTGGCCTGCGCGGGGATGGTTGCCGCACTGTTGCTGCCGAATCCGGTCGTTGCCCTCATCGGCTTCACGCTGATGGGTCTCGGGCTCGCGAACATGATGCCCGTGCTGTTCGCCGCAGCGGCGAGCGTCAAAGGCATTCACGCAGCCGAAGGACTCGCGCATGTCGCCGGGCTGGCGTACTTCGGGTTGTTGCTCGGGCCGGTGATCATCGGCGCGGTAACGCAGGCGACCAGCTTGCCGATCGGGCTGTCCGTGGTGGCCGTGTGTTCGGCGCTGATCGCGATCGCCGGTCCGAAGGTGCTGCGGCGTTTGAAGATTTGACGCAGACGTGCGCTGCTGTTGTATCGGCGAGCGTCACGCCATATGAAAACGCGCGTTCTTACGTTACGTTACGCGAGGCCTGCACGTTGATGTGTTCCTCGCCACATCGGTAGCCTCGACACCTCCACCGCTTCGCGCGCACACTCACAAGTCGTTGATCCGTATGAATTTATTGATCTCGATAATGGTCGAAACAGAAATGGCATAGGCCTTGCAGTTAGCTTCCCAGCAATTTTCAAATTACGGGGGAGCAGACCATGAATCGCAATTTCAAACTGTCGGCGATCGCCATGTGCGTGACGTCGATGATCTTACTGACCGGATGCGGAAGCACGTTGGTCAGACCGGGCGTCTCGAGTGGGTCGGGTAGTGGTTCCGGCAGCGGCTCGGGGAACGGAGGCGGAACACCTACTCCGACGCCGACACCCACACCGACGCCAACGCCCACACCGACGCCGACGCCCACACCCACGCCGACTCCGACTCCGACGCCCACGCCCACGCCAACCAGCGCCAACCCGATCGGCGTCGTCGTCCAGAACACCGGCAACGTGGTGTCCGCGACCGGCCAAACCGTCTCCGCAATCGGCAACCAGATCGGTCTCACGCCGATCCCCGGCTCGAACCCGGCCACCTCGACCGCGCTCGGCAACGTCGTCTCGAATCTCGGCGCCGGTGTCACCGCAGTCGGCACGGGTGCCGCGAACGGCCTCGGCCAGCTCGGCAACTCCACTGATCCGCTCGGCACGACGCTGGCGAGCAGCGGCGGCCTCGTTTATAACGCAGGCCAGGCCGTCAACAGCGCCGGCCAACTCGTGACGAGTCTCGGCAGCGGTCCCACCGCCCCGCTCAGCCCGCTGACTACCCCGCTCGGCAGCACGGTCTCGACGCTCGGCATTGCAGTCAGCGGCCTCGGCACGCAACTGACCTCGCAGCTAACGAACGGCCCGATCCAGCAAGTGACGCAGACCGTCAGCACCGCGATCACGCCGATCACCGCCACGCTCGCGCAAACGACCCAAACCGTCGGCGATACGACCGGACTCGGCGCACCGCTGAACGGTTTGCTGTCGACCATCGGTCACGGCCTCGACACCGCGGGCAGCCAGGTCAGCAACGCGACCAACAACCCGATCGGCCAGAACCTCGGCAGTGTCGTGACCAAGCTCGGCGATACGGTCACGTCCGCCGGCGGCTTGCTGACCGCGGGCGGCACGAGCAGTGGCAACCCGCTCGGCGGCCTCACCGGCATCCTGAATCCGGGCGGCAGCGGCGGCACGACCGGCAATCCGCTGGCGCCGTTGACCAGCATTCTCACCGCGTTGCCCGGCACCTTGAGCGGCGGCCTGACCGGCGGCAGTGGTTCCAGCAGTCCGCTTGCGCCGATTACCAGCGTCCTTAGCACGGTGACCGGCAGTCTCGGTGGCCTCAGCGGCAGCTCGGGCAGCAGCCCGCTGGCACCGCTGACCAGCGTCCTAAGCACCGTGACTGGCAGTCTCGGTGGCATCGGCGGTAGCTCATCAGGCAGCAGCCCGCTGGCACCGCTGACCGGTGTGCTGAACTCGGTCACGGGGGCATTGAGCGGCGCGACCGGTGGCAGCGGCAGCAGCGGCAACCCGCTGGCGCCGGTGACGTCGGCGGTGTCGTCGCTGACTGGCACGCTCGGCTCGGCTGCGGGTTCGGGCGGCACCAGCAACCCGCTTGCGCCAATCACCGGCCTGCTGGGCACCGTCACCGGCGCATTGACCGGTTCGGGAACCCCGACCGGCGGCACCACGGGCGGTGGCTTGCTCGGCGGTCTCGGCGGCCTGACGAGCAAGAAGTAACGAATACGAATAACGACAGTCAATAAAGACGCGAAAAAACAAGCGTCGAAGGGGGGCGGCGAGCCGGGTCAACCGGCTCGCCGTTTTTTTCACAGTTCGTGATACGTCACATAGTCGCGCGAGAAGTCGTTACGCTGTAGAAAATTGGTGAACGTCATCGTCACCGATGCATCGAGTCCTTCCACGTAATGCCACCAGCCGATCGGCAGAAACAGTAATTCCCCGGGTTCGAGCGTGCATTCCATCAAATGCGCATTGCGCATCGACGGGAATCGCTCGTAGTCGATCGCACCGCCGTCCACCTGCGAATAACAATGCAGCATGTTCGCCATATGCGGTGTATCGGACAACGGCACCAGCTTGATCTGTTTGCGGCCGATCACCTGCGCCATGAAGTTATTGGTCAGATCATGGTGAAACGGCGTCTTTGTTCCAGCCGGCCCCATCCAGAAAAAACCTGTATCGGCCGACCCGGCATCAAGATATTCGCGGATAGTCGGCACGTCTGACCATAACGCCGCGAGGGCCGCGCGATTGTGCGAGGTGTTATTGGCGGTCATGTAGAAATCGTTAGTTGGGCCGCTGCGCTCGACGAGATCGACATAATCGGCAAAGCGCATCATGCGCTTGAGCTTCGGCTGATTGATTTCGTAATTCGCATCCGACTCGCGGCCGAACTGCACTTCGACTTCACACTCGCCGCACCGCTCGCGAAAGTAGTCGAAACGCCACTGCGTGCGTGCCGGCCAGAAATCGAAAGCGCCGGTGATGATGACCGGCCGGTTCTGAAAGTAGTACTGCTCAAAGAACTCGTCACGCGATAAGCGCTCGCGCCGTTCGATCACGCCGCTTCCGGCGCGCATACGATTGAGCGTGCCGTACACCGACAATATCCATTCGCGCTTGCGCAAACGATTGCGCAAGCGCACCGCGCCCTCAAAGTAAGGACTCGCGAGCGCCGTCTCGATTTCGCGCGCGGCTTCGGCCGGGTCGAAACCATGGCCGACCAGCGCACCGTGCAGCGCGGGCGGCGGTGCGTCGAGCAGCAGATTCTCGGCAATCCAGCGGCGCCAGCCGTTATCGATCGAACGGATCTCAGTGGTCACGGCATTCTCCCAAACGATGTTCTCAAACTCGTTAGCCTCGCACGCAAACGCTCAAAAGAAAAGGCACGCGAGCCTTGCGGCGCGCGTGCCTTTTAACTGCGTGACCGAAGACAAACAAAGCCGTCTTCGGTCATGCGGCTATTACATCTTCACTACGTCGAGCAGCGTCTTCTTGCCTGCCTTGTAGTTGTACAGCGAGATCACGCCGTGTTGAAGGTCGCCCTTCGAGTCGAACGTGGTTTCGCCGATCACACCCTTGTAGTCGGTCGCCGGCATTGCTGCCAGGATCTTCGCCGGATCGGTCGAGTTCGCACGCTTCATAGCGTCGACGATGATGTACACAGCGTCATACGTGAACGGAGCGTAGATCTGGATCGGCTGACCGAAACGCTTCTGATACTTGGCGAGGAACGCTGCGCCGCCAGCCATCTTCTCGAGCGCCATACCGGCTTCCGAGCAGACGATGTTGTCGGTTGCGTCGCCAGCCAGGTCCGACAGCTTGTCGGTACACACGCCGTCGCCTGCCAGCACCTTCGCACGCAAGCCGAGCTGCTTGGCTTGCTTGGCGAACGGGCCGCCGGTTGCGTCCATACCGCCGTACATGATCGCGTCCGGGTTTTCGCCCTTGATCTTCGTCAGAATCGCGCGGAAGTCGACAGCCTTGTCGTTCGTCGCGTCATGCGACATCACGTTCAGGCCCAGCGACTTGGCGGTCTTTTCGAATTCGTTGGCGAGACCTTGACCGTAAGCGGTCGAGTCGTCGACGATCGCGACGCTCTTCACTTTCAGACCCTTGGCTGCGTAGTTAGCCAGTGCCGGACCTTGTTGCGCATCGGTCGCCACGACGCGGTACGTCGTCTTGAAACCTTGTTGCGTGTAGGCCGGGTTCGTTGCCGACGGCGAGATCTGCACGATGCCAGCGTCGCTATAGATCTTCGAAGCCGGGATCGACGTGCCCGAGTTCAAGTGGCCGACCACTGCGACGACCTTATCGTCAACCAGCTTCTGCGCAACTTGCGTAGCCGTACGCGGGTCAGCTGCGTCGTCTTGTGCGTCGAGTTGCAGCGTGATTTTCTGGCCGCCGATCGTCAGGCCCTTGGCGTTGATTTCTTCAACAGCCAGACGCGCGCCGTTTTCGTTGTCTTTACCCAGGTGAGCGATACCGCCGGTCAACGGTGCAACGTGGCCGATCTTGACGACCTCGTCCGCCACCGCGCCCGTAGCCAATGACGCAAACAACATGGCCGCAGCGCTGATCGGCAAAAGCTTTTGAATCTTGATGTTCATGTAAGTCTCCAGTTTCGGTCCCAAAAACAACGTAATCGCCCTGTGCCCCCGCTTCCCTACACGTGTCGCTCAGTCCCGTGGACGACCACGCCGGTTGCATCGTTCATGCACTTGGCCAGCACGTTCACCGGACTGTTTGTGGCAGACGGCAAACCGTACTTGCGCGCAAGTGTAGGCCATCAAATTAAATTGTGGGACTTTTTTGAGGAAGTGGGATGAACACTAATAGCGTTTATCCAACAAGAGCCGATTCCGGCTGGAAAGACAGGCCGGAGAGCACCAGCCCATGCGGGTTTCCGCTAGGTATGCCTATCGTCTAACAGCACGGTCTAAAGCTTTTCGCGTGTTAAACCGTTAATGTTTCGAATAGGCTTTTTGCGTAAAAACAAAGCGCGCCGCAGTTGCCGCGACGCGCGTCTGAGCCATGCCGAATCAACGCTCGAGCGCGCCGATCCGTGCTGCCACAGCATGCCATTCCTGCTCGAGTTGTCCAACCAGTTCGGCAGCGCCAAGGCCTTCCCGGCGCTTACGGCCAAGCGGCGCGCCCTGGCCTGACCATAGAGACAGATAGTCGCTGTTATCCGCGCGGCTCGCGGTTTGCCGCAACTCCTGCGTCAAGGCGTTTTGCACCGGATAAGGCGCGACCTTATGCGCCGACTCGCTCAAACGTTGCATCAACGGATTGCGTATGCCGCGCGCATGGCGGCCGGTGATCGCGCGCGTCACGGAGGTCGAGGTATCCGACATCGAACGCACTCGGGTTTTCCATGCCTGCGGTATCGCACTCTCCAGACAAGTGAGGAACGCCGTGCCCATTACCGCGGCTTGCGCGCCGAGCGCGAGTGCGGCGACGATGCCGCGTCCGTCCATGATGCCGCCCGCGGCCAGCACCGGCAGGCCGGTCGCATCGACGAGTTGCGGCACGAGCGCCATCGTGCCGACCAGCGCCTCCTCGAATGCGCCGATGAAGGTGCCGCGATGCGCGCCCGCCTCTGCGCCTTGCGCGGCGATTGCATCTGCGCCCACGTCGCGCCAGGCGACACCCTCGGCAACATGCGTCGCGGTGCCTATTACATATAGGCCGTTTGCATGCAGACGGGCGACGTCGGCGGCTGAGAGCAATCCGAATGTGAAACTCGCCACCGGCACGCGCAATTCAATCAGCGTTTCCAGTTGCGCGCGGAAATCCGGCGCATAGCGTTCGAGCGGTTGACCCGGCGGCAAACCGAGATCCTTGCGCAGTGGATCGATTGCTTCGAGCGCGCGGCGCACGGTGGCTTCTTCCGGCGCGGCAGGCTCCAGTACAAACAGATTCACGCCGAAGGGGCGATCCGTCAGCGCGCGAATCGCCGCGACTTCGCTCGCAATCTTCTCGGGCGACAGTGCCGCCGCCGCGAGGAAGCCGAGACCGCCGGCATTCGATACTGCCGCCACCATCGCCGGCGTCGTCGCGCCGCCGGCCATCGGCGCCTGCACGACGGGCACCTGCAATTCGAAGCGCGCCGCAAACGGCGTCACAAAACTGCCTTCATTCATGATCGATTTCCTCTCCGGCAAAGCGCTCGCAACATCGACGAGCCAGGACTTTCGACTCTACCGAGCCATGCGCGCGCGGAGAAATGAATTATCGAGAATGTTTCAATCGCCTTACGAGATCATCGCCGTGCGGCGGGCGTTGTCAGGCCGCGCGCGGCCTCACTGCAAGCCGTTTCTTTTGATGGCAAACTGACCGCCCGTCTCAGGCATTCAGGCCTCTGGCAATCATTCAGACCGACCCCGCGCATCAACGCACGAGTAAATGGAGAGCAACATGAGCACGACTTCCCGCTGGATCGACATTCCCGCCGGCAACGACAGTTTCGGCGGCTATCTGGCGCTGCCCAAAGGCGGCAAGGGACCGGCCGTCATCATCATTCAGGAAATCTTCGGCGTGAACAGCCACATCCGCTCGGTCGCGGATCAGTATGCGCAAGACGGCTACGTCGCGCTTGCACCGGACATTTTCTGGCGCGTCCAGCCGCGCGTCGAATTGACGTATGACGGCGCAGATCGCGAGAAAGGCATCGAGCTGATGCAGAAGACCAATGTCGACCTGGCGGTGGCCGACATCGGCGCAGCCGCCGCGGCGCTGCGCGCGATGCCGGAAGTGACCGGCAAGATTGCTGCGATCGGTTTCTGCTTCGGCGGCCAGCTCGCGTATCTGGCAGCCGCGCAAGGCTCGCTCGACGGCGCGGTGGCGTACTACGGCGGCGGCATCCAGAACAAGCTCGATCAGGCCGCGAAGATCAAAGTGCCGATGCAATTCCACTACGGCGAACTCGACGCGCATATCCCGCTCTCGGCTGTCGGCCAGATTCAGGAGCGCTTCGCCGGCCGTGCCGATGCGGAATTCAATATTTATCCGAACGCCGATCACGGCTTCAACTGCTCGGACCGCGCGTCATATAACCAGCCCGCTGCAGCGCTCGCGCATGGCCGCACGCTGACCTTCCTCGGTGAGCGGCTGTAACTTCGCGGGTTTAACTCACGTTGTAACCGGCGCCTGTCACTCACGGCTTTGATCGGCGCCTATAACTCGCACCTGTACCTGGGTTACTCTCTCGAAGACGACGTGCCATCGGCGCGTCGTCTTCTTCCATGCGCACCGATGAACCGGGAACAACCCCACGTCCAGCCAGGCCGTTCATCATGCGTATAGGCAACCGGCAGATTCAACACTCGATAGCGAGGGTCCCTCCGTCGTGCAATCAGACTATCTCGCCCATGACGCCATCGGCCTCGCCGAACTGATTCGAAACCGCGAAGCAAGCGCACGGGAGTTGCTGGACATCGCGATCTCCCGCACCGAGGTCGTCAATCCCGCGATCAATGCGATTGTCCTGAAGGACTACGACGCCGCGCGTCAGCGTGCCTCGCGTGATGATGCGAATCGAGCGAATGGCGCGAACCAAACCAATGACGGAAGCACCCAAGCAGCGCTCGCAGGCGTGCCCTATCTGATCAAGGATCTGGGCGCAGCGGTCGCCGGGCTGCGCATGTCGATGGGCAGCCGCCACTATCGCCATTTCATTCCTACCGAGGACGCACCGGTCGTCGCACTCGCAAAGGCGGCCGGCCTCAACATCTTCGCCAAGACCAGCACGTCCGAACTCGGTCAGATGCCTTATACGGAGCCCGAATTGTTCGGCGCGTGCCGCAATCCATGGAATCTCGACCACACGCCTGGCGGTTCGAGCGGCGGCGCTGCCGCGGCGGTCGCCGCGGGCATCGTGCCGCTCGCGCATGCATCGGACGGCGGCGGCTCGATCCGCATTCCCGCTTCGTGTTGCGGACTGTTCGGCCTCAAGCCTTCGCGCGGACGTGTGCCACGCGCAACACCGACTCCCGCAGTCGGTGAGCTCGGCATCGATCACGCGGTATCGCGCAGCGTGCGCGACAGTGCGTTGTTGCTCGATCTGCTGGGCGGCAACGCGGACAGACCGCTCGGCGCACCGGGCACTTTCCTTGGCGCGAGCCGCGAGCCATGCAAGCCGCTGAACATTGCCTACGTCACCGATTCGATGCTGGCGCCCTCGCTCTCCGCCGACTCGCTCGCCGCGCTCGAAGACGCCGCGCAACTCGCCAGTTCGCTCGGGCATAACATCGAACCGGTGTCGCTCGGCATCGATTTCGCGTCAGTCCGCCATGCGTTCCTGATGCTCTGGTCAGTGACAGCGGAAGAGATGGTGCTGCACGCCGATCGCATCACCGGCCGCAAGCCGCAGCGCGACGAATTCGAAATCTCGACGTGGGCAATGGCGCACGTCGGCCGCAAACTCGGCGAGCGGGGCTTGCCCAGCGCGCTCGAAGAACAGCGTCGCATCACCGAACGTCTCACCGATTTGCTGAGCCGCTACGACGTGCTTCTGTGCGCGACGCTCGCCGGCGCGCCGATCAAGATCGGCGAAATGCATCCCACCTCCGCGGAGCGCATGCAGATGCGCGCCGTCACGGCGATGCCGCTCGAAGCCCTGATGAAGAAGCTCCTGACCGAAGCGTCGAACAAGGCGTTCGCGTGGGCGGGATGCACGGAGTTGTTCAATCTGAGCGGGCAACCGGCGATGTCGGTGCCGCTCTACTGGAACGCGCGCGGGCTGCCTATCGGCGTTCAGTTCGCTACGCGCGTTGGCGGCGAAGCAACACTGTTGCGACTGGCCGCGCAACTCGAAGCGGCACGGCCGTGGTTCGCCAAACGGCCGCCGTTGATACCGGCGCGCAGCTAGGCGAACCGGCGCCGCTCGACTGAACGCTCAAGCCGGTTTGCGCCGTGCGTCGAGATCCGCGTGGCGCTTGCCGGGAATGCACGCCACTGCCACGATCGACAACGCCAGTCCGCCCATCACGTAGTAAGTCGGCGCGAGCGGCGAACCCGTAGTGTTGATGAGCCACGTCACGACGAACGGCCCGAAGCCGCCGAACAGCATCACCGCGACGTTGTACGCGAGCGATAAGCCGATCGAGCGCACGTTGGCCGGGAACAGTTCGGCGATCAACGCGCCGAACGGCCCGTAGTATCCGGACAGCGCAATCGACAGTAGCGCCTGCACGAGAATCAGTTTGGACACGCTCGGCTCCGCCGCGAGCCACGCAAACAGCGGATAGATGATCACAAGCGTCAGTACCAGCGACCACAGCGAAAGTCCCTTGCGTCCGATCCTGTCCGACCAGGCGCCCGTCAACGGTGAGAGCACGGTGAGCAGCAGATTGCCGACGATCACCGCGTAAAAGGATTGCGCATAAGGCAGCTTTAGTTGTTTGACCGCGAAGGTCGGCAGATAGCTGATCAACACATAGATCGTCACGGTAAGCGCGATCACCGCGCCGAGTCCGCACAGCACGTCGCGGCTATGGCTCCTGAACACTTCGCCGAGCGTTGCGCGCCGCGCCGTTTTTTGCGCAAGCAGAAAGGCTTCCGAATCGGAGAGATGCCGGCGGATATAAAAGCCGATCGGCCCGATGATCAAGCCCAGAATGAACGGTACGCGCCAACCCCATGACTTCAGTGCCTCGGGCGAGAGGCCGTGCGTGATCAACGCGCCAACCACGGCACCGAGCAGCAGCGCCGCGGCCTGGCTCGCCATCTGCCAGCTGCCGTAGAAGCCGCGCTTCGAGAACGGCGCCGCCTCGATCAGTAAAGCCGTAGAACTGCCGAATTCACCACCGGCGGAAAAACCCTGCAGCAAGCGCCCGAGTACGATCATCAAAGGCGCGCCGATGCCGATCGCCGAATACGGCGGGGCAATCGCCAGCAGCAGAATGCCGAGCGTCATCAGCGCGATGACGAGCGATAGCGCCGCCTTGCGTCCCGCGCGATCCGCGTAAAGTCCGAGTACGATGCCGCCGATCGGCCGCATGACGAATGCGACGCCGAAGGTTGCGGTAGTCAGCAGCATCGACGAATAGTCGTTCCCTGCCGGAAAGAACAATTGGGCGATCACCACCGTGAGGAAACCGAACACGGTGAGGTCATACCATTCGAGTGCGTTGCCGATCACAGCCGCCACGACGGCGCGCGTGTTGAGGCTCCGTGACGCTGGTGCCATTCGAATCTCCAGCCTGCGAAAAATGTCGCGTGGGACGGCGTCTCAGCGTAGATGTGCTTCAGCGTGCGTGAGTGTTTAGTGCACCCTGGCGCGAGCAAGAAAAAATAATGCCCGCCGCAGCGATCGCATTGGAGTGTAAAGAGCGCGCAAGCTGTTTTCAAGCAACAAAAAGGCGCCTGTCGCGCAGGGCGGCAGACGCCTCGATGATCGGACCGCAGTCCGGCGCCGCAATGTTGCGGCGCACTTACCGCGACACTGAATGTGTGTGCGGCTAAAACGGAATCAGGCCTTCTTGTTATATGCGCTGCACCAACCCTTGCTCGCGACCTGCTTGCCCGCGAACATCGGGCAGCCGGCGTAGGCGTCGGTCGGCTTGCCTTGGTAGAAGCTGCAGTTGCCGCAGTCCTGGCCCGCTGCGTATTTCGCGAACTTGGCCTTGTCGACTTTGCTCGCGTCAGCCTTGTAGCCGAGCGCTTGTGCGGTTGGGTCGGTCTCGGCGACCTGCGGTGCGTCGGCGAAAGCCTGGCGCGACAGGGCGAACGTGGATGCCACACCAATGCTGGTGATCAAAAACGTACGACGGGAAGATTTCATGGGGACTCACTCCATTTATATTGAACTGATCGCCGTTCTGATGACAGCGGTCCCCAAGGATAGCAATGAAGCCGTCGCGCGTGACAGCCCAAATGATAGAGATAACCGAATTGGTACTACTCCGTGCGCACGTTACGCATTCGGAATGCCGGTTGATCGCACGACCTGAGCGGCGGGGCGAGAACGTGAGAGGTGCGACAATTAAGCGCGCCCACTCAGCTCGCAGACACGCTGAGCGATCGCGAGCGACGCCGTCAATCCAGGCGACTCAATCCCGAATAGATTGACGAGCCCGCGCACGCCATGCGCGGCCGGACCTTGAATCACGAAATCGGCAGCGGGCTCGCCTGGCCCGGAAAGCTTCGGACGAATCCCCGCATACGCGGGCTGCAACGCATCGTCGGGAAGCGCGGGCCAGTAGGCGCGAATCGCCGCGTAAAAAGAATCCGCACGATGCGGATCGACGTCGTAATTAATCGCATCGACCCATTCGACGTCCGGACCGAAACGCGCCTGGCCGCCGAGATCGATCGTCAGATGCACGCCGAGGCCGGCTTCGTTCGGCATCGGATAGATCAGACGGCTGAACGGCGCGCGCCCCGAGATGCTGAAGTAGTTGCCGCGCGCGAGATAAAGCGGCGGCACATGCCGCGCGTCGAGGCCGCGAATCTTGCGCGCCAGCGCATTCGCGTACAAGCCGGCGCTGTTGATCACGCAGGCGGCGCTGATCGTGGTCGGCGCGCTGCCGCCCACCTTGATGACGAAGCGGCCGTTGCTCGCTTCGATCGCCTCGACCGGCGCATGGAACGCACACACCGCGCCGTCGCGCTCGGCGTCGCCCTGAATCGCCAGCATCAACTGGTGACTATCCACGATGCCCGTCTGCGGCGAGAACACGGCCTCCACGCATTCGAGCGCGGGTTCGAGCGCTTGCGCCTGGTCGCCGTTGATCCGCATCAGGTCGAGTACGCCATTGTCACGGCCCTTCGCCATGATGCTTTCGAGCTGAGGAACCTGATTGCGCGAGGTGGCCACCAGCAGTTTGCCGCAGCGCGAATGCGGCACGTTGTGCTCGACGCAGTAGTCGTAGAGCATCTCGCGGCCGCGCACACAAAGCGCCGCTTTCAACGAACCGCGCGGATAGTAGATCCCCGCGTGAATCACTTCGCTATTGCGCGAACTGGTGCCCACACCAATCGCTTCGGCCGCTTCCAGCACGATCACCTCGCGCCCGCGCGCCGCCAATGCGCGCGCCACGGCAAGACCGACGACACCAGCGCCGATCACTACACATTCGATCTGATCCATGTCCCTTGACGCGGCTGACCTCGCCGCGCGCTGCCTCGTTCACCCGATATACATGAAGACAGGGTACGGCTATCGAGGACCGCACACCGCTCGCTGTCGAACGCACCTGGCCTTACGCAACCGCTATACAAAATTGTACGACGCCGCACAGACAGAAATGCCCGCAGTCGGACGACTGCGGGCATTCGGTCTTGAGCAGGGCTTAAACGTATGGGCCGGACAAGATCAGTGTACGCCGTCGACGATTGTCGCGCTCGATTCTTCGTGCGCGCGATGGCATCGCCCCGCCTCCTCAGAGCGTTGCCGGCCATAGCGGCCACCTTGCCGCCGGACGCCTGTCCGGCGGAAGACAGACCGACCCAAACCCTCCGGAATCGTGAAACTCGCAACAATTGCTGCGACATTCATCCTGTTTTAAGTGTCGAACCGCCTGTTTCGTGTTCGCAGAAAGCCGTCCGAAGACGGTTTTCTGCCAAAAACAGGGCAAAAACGCTCAAAAACCGATCGGTTTCCGCCGATTTCCGTAATCCAGGCGGATGTCGCCGGCTCCGATCAGATCTCGCCCGTCGATGCGCGCTGCGCCGAAGCCGTTCAGAATCGCGCGCCGCATTTCACGCGGCGAGGCCAGCTTCAGCGCATCGAGCGCGGCGTCGCCGAGCGTTTCGGGAAAACGCAGGCCCCAGTTATGCGCCGAGCGAATCTCGTCGTAGATCGATTGAGCGATACGGCGTGCGCCGTCACGATCCGGCGGTGGAATCTCATACACGTTCATCCGGTTCAGAATCGGCTCCGGGATCGAGCGCTCGTCGTTCGCGGTCGCGATCCAGATCACGTGGCCGGCATTGATCGGAATCTCCGCGAATTCGTCGATGAACGTCTGCGCCGTGTCGTGTTCGAGCAGCGCGTAAAGCGCGCCGAGCGGATCGTATTGCGAATCGCCAGTGGCCTTGTCGATTTCGTCGACGGCAATCACGGGGTTTGCGTAGCTGCCGTTCACGAGTGCATCGAACACCTTGCCCGGCTTCGCGTTCTTCCACTGCGACGATGCGCCCGACAGAATCCACCCCGCCGTCAGCGAACTCATCGCCACGTATTGGTACGCGGTGCCGAGCATGCGCGCCAGTTGCTTGGCAAAGTGCGTCTTGCCAATGCCCGGGTCGCCGAGCAACAGGATCGGCATCAGTTCGAGCCGGTCTTCAGTCTCGAGACACAAGGCGACCTGCTTGCGGATGTCGTCGAGTGGTTCCGAAAAATTGGGCAGCGCGTCGATCAGATCGTCGATCGAGGGCATCCGGTTCGGCTTGACGCAGAAGCGCAGATTGCCGGTTTTGAGCATCTTTTCGTACGTGGCGCGCAGCGCCTCGTTCGCCCCTTCGCTGAGCTCGTTCAGCGCGGTCTCGACCTGATCGAGGTCGTACACCCTGCTGAAAGATGCCACGGCGATTTCCTGTTTGACCATTGCTGTTGTCATCGCTCACCCCGTCTGGCTGGTCTTGCTGCTGCGGCGCCTGATGGGCACCGTTTCAAGTCCAGTGTAGCGAGGCCATATTCGCGTGCAAGCCAGCAGTCATGCGGGTCTGCTGCTAACAAGGGCGTGTTTCCTGCGGGGCCCCGGAGGAAGTCCCCTTGAGGATTCACCTTCTCATCGGAAATGGCGTTTTGCTGAACCCGGCCCCGTTTGAAGTGTCAGAAAGGCGTTCAGCCCATCAGGCGTAAGATGGCCTTCTGTCTACTCTGCCGGATGCAGTGACCGGAGAAACCTTCTATGTGGAAAATCAGTATCGTCGGCGTGCTAGCCGCCGCGCTGTTCGGCACTTCGCTGCTTGCGAACGCGCAACAAGGGGCGACGCAGCAGGCCGTGCAATGGCAGCTGCAGGTCATGCGCGACGGCCAGCAGATCGATTCGTTCGACGGCACCACCACCGTCGGGCAGGCGCGCACGGACACGCATCACAAGATGGTCCAGCATAACGTCGGCTGTAAAGACCAGCCTGGCGGCAGCATCGATCTGGCGCGCACGCTGACGATCTCGCCGCTACAGGCGGATGCGAGCGCGGTCACACTGTCGATCGAAGCCCAGGAAACCTTCGAGGAAGACGCCGCGCGACAAACCGACACCGGTTGCAAGTTGCCGCCACAACCGCGTCAGGTGAGCGCGAGCCATCCAGGCCTGAAGCTCGCGCCTGGTCAGTGGGTCAGTTGGACGATCGTCGATAAGAATCCGAACCTGGTTTATCGAGTGCGTGCGAGCCTTGCGACCAGCGCGAACTAGTGCAATGCACACAATGCGAACGGCACGCACCGAAGCGAACAACCCAATCGAACAACCGAAGCCCCCAACAGAACACGTGGACAACGCGGCATGCGAAACCCAGAAGAATTGATCCGCGAGAGCGCAGCGCCCAAGGATTTCATTGCGGTCAGCTGGAATCTGCACAAGGGCCGCACACCGCTCGGCTTTCAGGCCTGGCAGGCGATGCAGCGCTGGGTTCAGTCGACCCACGCGGACGCGTATTTTTTGCAGGAAGCGATGGCGCGGCGCATGCCCTCGCCGATATTGGCCAGTAGTTTCGGCTCGCCGCTCGCCGATCCCTTGAGCGACGTCTGGCACTGTCAGGCCACCGAGATCGCACGCGCGGCCGAACTCGAAATCGCGCTTGGTCCGAATGTCTTCAAGCCGTCGTGGCGGCATGGCAATGCGATTCTGTCGCCGCATCCGCTCGATCTCGGCGGACGCTGGGATATCTCCGCGCATCGCTTCGAAAAGCGCGGACTGCTGGTGGCGCGCGCGACCTTCGGTGGTCATTCGGTCACGCTGCTGTGCGCGCATCTCGCGCTCACGCGCTCGGCGCGCTTGCGGCAGATGAACTGGATCGCGCACTGGATCGCGAAGGAAGCGCCGGAAGGTCCGTTGGTGCTGGCCGGCGACTTCAACGACTGGCGCAACGACTCGGTGCCGCTCTTTGCCGAACACGGCCTGCAGGAAGTGGCGACGCTGCTCGGCGAAGCGGGCCGCACGTTTCCGGCCTTCTCGCCGGCGCTCGCGCTCGACAAGATGTTCGTACGCGGCATGGAGCCGGTCGAATGGATCCAGCCGACGCAGGAGACTGCGTGGCTATCGGATCATTTGCCGTATATGGCGCGGTTGCGAGTCGGGTGAACGTGAAGCCGGCAGCATAGTTGCTGACCTACGCGCACTAATCTCTTCGCGGCGTCCAGTTCAGCGCCGCTGCGATCTCCTCACCCGGCTGCAACACGCAGCCGCCCACCTGCTCCCGCATGCCCACCGCGTTGAAGCAATCGGTCGTATTGGTCACCGGTTCCACGCACAGTTGCGCATCGTTAGCGGGCGCGAACACCACCATGTGATCGAAGGGCGCATCGGCGGTCATCGTCAGTTGACGGTGTTCGTCAGGCCATGCAATCGTCGCCTCGCGCGACCAGTTGGCGAAGTTGTTGTCGAGCGCGAACGCGTCCGGCGACATGCCGTGGCGCAACGCCTCGACCGCGGGGTGTGGACCGAGATGCGTGGGCAGCACATCAGCGTCGGCATGCCACATGGCTTGCACTTCGGCGTAGACGCGGGTCCGCGCGGTGCGTGGATAGTATGGGTGATGGCCCATGCCGAAGGGCATCGGCCGGTCACCAAGATTCTGCGCGGACAGCGTGATGCGTAGCGCGCCGCCGATCAACTCGATGCGCTGTTGCGCGCGATAACGGAACGGCCAGTCGCCGGGCTGCTGCAAATCCGGTTCGTGTTCGAAGTGCAATTCCACGGAGCTCTCCGTGCGCGCCCCCACCTGCCACGGATGCCGCCACGCGTTGCCATGCAGCGCATGCGTAAAGCGCAGGTCATTGCCGTTCAGATCGACTGTGCCGCCGTTGAACTGGAAACGCGCGTCGCGAATCCGGTTGCAATAGGGAAAGAGCGGAAAGCTCGCCATGCGCAGCGGATCGCGTTGATCGAACGCTGCTTGCGTGGCTGGCCGCAGCCAGTGCAATGGGCCTTCTGGCGTCGACTCGTAGTAAGCCGCCAACGCGCCGCCGACTTCCGGTGCAACCACCACATGCATGGCGCCGGCCGTCAGCGTGACAAGCGACGGCGCGATCGCGGGGTCGTCGAGCCACGTAAGCCCAGTTGCGAGCGGCCGGATCGGATTCAAGGAAACGTCGCGCATGGTCAGAAAAGGCGGGGCCTCAGGCGGATGGCGGCATGAACGCCCATCGATCTCTCCTATGACGTGCCGCGCACAGCGCGCGGCCGGCGGAACCCTCAAGGTCCGCGCGACCGAGAATCGCACGCCAAAGCGCATCGGTCAATATTATTAGTAATAAATTCATCAAGAATAATCGATTCTTGCCTTACCAAATCTCCCAAATGGCGGGTTAGCGCGCGTTGCCGCGCGCATATTATTAGTGGTACCGTCAGCATCACGAATGCCACCGGCATGCCCCTGCTTTAGCGCCGCTGCAGCGCGGCCCGCACAATGAAAAAATCGACTCAACGCCGCCCGACCATGACCGACATCGCCAAGCTCACCGGCGTGTCGCAATCCACTGTCTCGCTCGTCCTGAACAACGCGACCGGCGCAAAATTCTCCGAGACCACCCGCAACAAGGTGCTGAAGGCCGCGCACGACCTCGGCTACCGGCTGTCGCTGCGCGAACCGGTATCGGTTTCGGCCGATGAACGCAACCTGATCGTCTATCTGGCTGACGAGATTTCCACCAGTCCGCATCCGGTCGTCAACGTCGACGGCGCGCGCGATGCGGCCTATGCGAGCGGCAAGATGCTCGCCGTCTACTCGACGCACGGCAACGCCGATATCGAAAAGCAGGTACTCGACGCGACGCTGTCGAACCCGCACGTATTCGGCGTGATCTACGCGACCGTCTACACCCGCAAGGTCACCTTGCCGGCGGCGCTCTCGCAGGTGCCCACCGTGCTGCTGAACTGCTACACGAGCGAAGGCGGGTTGTCATCGGTGGTGCCGGCCGAGGTCGCGGGCGGCCATCTGGCGACCGACTACCTGCTGCAGTCGGGGCATCGGCGGATCGGCTATATCAACGGCGAACCGTGGCAGGACGCCTCGAAAGACCGCCTCAAGGGCTATCGCACGGCGCTCGCCACCGCCGATCTGCCGTACGCGCCGGAACTGGTCCGCGACGGCGACTGGAGCTCGGGGGTCGGCTTTGAAATGACGCTCTCCCTGATGCGCGAGGCGCACCCGCCGACCGCCATTTTCTGCGCCAACGATCTGACCGCGCTGGGCGCGATCGAGGCTCTGAAGCAACTCGGCCTGCGCGTGCCCGAAGACGTTTCCGTGCTCGGCTACGACGACCAGGAAATTGCCCGCCACACGCACCCGCCGTTGTCGACCGTGGTGCTGCCGAACTACGAACTGGGACGCTGGGCCGTCGAAACCCTGCTGCAGGAAGAACACAACCGCGCAGCGGGCGCACCGGTGCGGCATCGCCTCGTCAAACTCGACGGACCGCTCGTCGAACGCGGCTCGGTCAGGGTAATTACCGAGGCAGAAAAGCCAATAATTAATATTATTAGTGATTGACCGATAATAATTCCCAGTGGAATAATCGGCACGTCCGGTCAGGGTGAAACAGCTCGGCCGACAGGAGAAACACTAAAAAGCAAATACACCTCACCAGGTACTGGAGGAAGACAATGGCGTCGCTCAACACGCAGTCGCGCAAGCACGCGCGCAAGCAGCAGATTCGTCCGCTGGCAGGTTCGCTGCTGGCTCTGGCAATCGGGTTCGGCGTCGCCACTGCGCACGCCGACGACGCGTTGCCGAAATTGGCCACCAAGACTCCGCTGAAGGTCGGCTTCGCGCAGACCGAAAGCAACAATCCGTGGCGTCTCGCGGAAACCAAGAGCTTCAAGGACATCGCCGCGAAGTGCGGCTGGCAGGTCGTGATGACCGACGCCAACGGCTCCAACTCCAAGCAGGTCTCTGATATTCAAAGCATGATCGCGCAGCACGTCGATCTGCTGGTGTTCCCGCCACGCGAAGAAAAGCCGCTTGCACCGGTCGTGCTGCAAGCTAAAAAGGCCGGCATTCCGGTGATCCTGGTGGACCGTGACGTCGATCAGTCGGTGGCCAAAGCGGGCCGCGACTACATCACGTTCATCGGTTCGGACTTCATCGATCAGGGGCATCGCGCCGCTGACTGGCTCGTCAAGGCGACCGGCGGCAAAGCGAAAATCATCGAACTCGAAGGCACCACGGGCGCGTCCGCCGCGAACGACCGCAAGAAGGGCTTCGACGAAATCATCGCGAAGAATCCGGGCATGACGATCATCGCCTCGCAAAGCGGCGACTTCGCGCGTGACAAGGGCCGTCAGGTGATGGAAACGCTGTTGCAGGCGCACCCGGAAGTGACCGCCGTCTACGCGCATAACGACGAAATGGCGCTCGGCGCGATCGCCGCGATCAAGGCCGCCGGCAAGCAGCCTGGCAAGGACATCCAGATCGTCACGATCGACGGCACCAAGGGTGGCATGGACGCGATCGCCGCCGGCGAACTCGGCGCAAGCGTGCAGTCGAGCCCGTTCTTCGGCCCGCTCGCCTGCGACGTCGCTCAACGTTACGCGAAGGGCGAAAAGATCCCGACGTGGGTCAAGGTCTCGGACCGCTTCTACGACAAGAGCAACGTGCAGCAGAGCATGCAGTACGGCTATTGATCGACAGCCGCCGTCGTACAAGCGGTTGTGTAGCTTGAGGGCAGCGCTTTAGCGGAGTGTCCACGCGCTCCGCACCTCGGAGAGAGCCTCTTCGAGGGCAGTGCCCGCAGGACGTCTCCGCCCCGAATCAATCTCCTCGGGGGGCGGGTGACGGGAAGGGTTCGGAGCGACGCGTTCGTGGCAGCACGGACCGTCGCTTCGCTTTTATGCGGCGTAACATGGTTCGACGACACCGCCTGCATGGAGCCCGAACGAACGGCCACAGCGGCTCGCACTGCCGAGCGTATGCAACGCATGCAGTTCATGGAGCGCATGAGGCAGCACGTGAAGCAGCACACGCATCAGGAGGACACCCGTGACGGAATCCGGCACGCAGACACCGCACTCTCCCCTTACCCGTTCGCCGCTGCTGGAGATGCAGGACATCGGCATCAGCTTCGGCGGCGTCCCCGCGTTGCGCAGCGCCAATCTGAGCGTGGCAGCCGGCGAAGTGCACGCGCTGATCGGCCAGAACGGCGCCGGCAAATCGACCATGATCAAGATCCTGACCGGCGCGTATCGGCGCGGCTCGGGCAGCGTGCGCTTCGAGGGCCGTGAAGTCGATTTCCGCACGCCGAAGCAGGCGCGTGAAGCCGGCATCAGCACGATCTATCAGGAGATCAACCTGGTGCCGTTCCGCTCGGTGGCGGAGAACATTTTCCTAGGCCGCGAGCCACGCCGCTTCGGCCTGATTGACTGGCGCGCGGTGCAGCAACGCGCCGCCGCCCTGCTCGAATCGTTCGGTTTGCAGATCGATGTGAAGAGACCCGTCGGCCGCTATTCGACCGCGATCCAGCAGATGGTGGCGCTGGCGCGCGCCGTCTCGTCAGACGCGAAAATGGTCATCATGGACGAGTCGACCTCGTCGCTCGATGAACGCGAAGTGGAATTGCTCTTCACCGTGGTGCGCAAACTGCGCGACGACGGCCGCGCGGTGATCTTCGTCTCGCACCGGCTCGACGAACTGTATGCGCTATGCGACCGCGTCACCGTGATGCGCGATGGTCAGACGGTCGCGCAAAGCACGATGGCGGAGATGGACAAGCTGCAACTCGTCACGACGATGCTCGGCCGTACGCTCGCCGCCGTCGTGCACGAAGACGCCGCTGCGCGTGAAGCGAACCTCGCGCGTCGCGGCAAGCAGGCGATCGCTGCGACGCACCTGAGCGCGCATCCGAAAGTGAGCGACGTATCGCTTGAAGTGCACGCGGGCGAAGCAGTGGGTCTCGCGGGCCTGCTCGGCTCGGGCCGCACTGAAACCATGCGCCTGATGTTCGGCGCCGATCCGCTCGAGCACGGTTCATTGTCGATTGGCGGAGAAGCGGTGGCATTGAAGTCGCCGCAGGACGCGATCGCGCGTGGCTTGGCTTACCTCACCGAGGACCGCAAAGCCGAAGGCATCGTCCCCGAACTCTCGGTGCGCGACAACCTCACGCTCGTCTGCTTGCGCACGCTGGCGAAGAACGGCGTAGTCGACGTGAAGAAACAGCAGGTGATTGTCGACCGTTTCATTGCGTCGCTCGGCATCAAGCTGCGCTCGGCCGATCAGCCGATTCGCGAACTCTCGGGCGGCAATCAGCAGAAGGTCCTGCTCGCGCGTTGGCTCGCTGCCGAACCTTCGCTACTGCTGCTCGACGAGCCGACGCGCGGCATCGACGTCGGCGCCAAAGCCGACGTGGCCAAGATCGTGCGTGAACTGCGCGATGCGGGGCTCGCCGTGCTGCTGTCCGCCTCCGAACTCGAGGAGCTGACAGCGGTCGCCGACCGCGCGGTGGTGATCCGCGACGGCCGCACCGTCGCCGAACTGAACGGCGCCGACATGAGCGATACCGCCATCATGGACGCCATCGCCTACGGCAGCGAAGGCCAATCGCAACTGGTCGAAGCCGCGCAATCCGCACATATCGAAGACGCGTTGGAGGGCGACCGTCATGGCGCTTAAGTTGCACACCGAGTCGCTACACACCCAAGCCACGCCGCCTATGCAGGACGCAGCCACATCACGCGCCACGGCCGCATCGACGGTGAAGAAATGGCGGCACCTGGCCATGCAACGCGAAGTGATCGTGTTGCTCGCCATGGTGCTCTTCAACCTGATCTTCACCCCGCACTTCTGGTCGCTGCAAACCTTCAACGTCAACATGACGCAGGTGGTGACGATCGTGATCGTCGGCATCGGCATGACGCTGGTGGTGGCGACAGGCGGCATCGATCTGTCGGTGGGCGCATCGATGGCGATCTCGGGGGCGCTCGCGCCGATGCTGTTCCTGAATATTCCAGGACCAGGCGGTATCGCGCTCGCGTTTGTGCTGCCGGTGCTGGCTGCCGCCGCGTGCGGCGTCTTCAACGGCTTGCTGGTGACGAGGCTATCCGTGCAGCCGATTGTCGCGAC
Organism: Paraburkholderia nemoris; assembly: GCF_905221015.1. Classification (NCBI taxonomy): domain Bacteria; kingdom Pseudomonadati; phylum Pseudomonadota; class Betaproteobacteria; order Burkholderiales; family Burkholderiaceae; genus Paraburkholderia; species Paraburkholderia nemoris. Next base: position 154,593 of record NZ_CAJNBO010000021.1, read on the forward strand.
ACTGGTGCTGTTCATCGCCGGGCGCGGCATCGCCCAGGTCGTCACCGACGGCAGCCTGCAGGCGTTCAACACGCCCGCCTTCCAGTGGATCGCCTTGGGCAAGGTCGCCGGCGTGCCGTTCCAGGTGCTGCTGATGCTTGCGCTAGTCGTACTGTTCGCGTGGATCGTGCGCAAAACGCTGTTCGGCCAGTATCTGCTGATCACCGGCGGCAACGAAAAGGCCGCCTATCTGTGCGGTGTGCCGACTGCCACCGTCAAGCTGATCGCATACACGTTGTGCGCCGCGCTCGCAGGCTTAGCGGGGCTGATCTCGATCTCGGTAAATTCGTCCTCCGATGCGAACGTGGTGGGGCTCGGCGTCGAACTCGATGCGATCGCCGCGGTGGCGGTTGGCGGCACGGCGTTGACGGGCGGCAAGGCGTATATCGGCGGCACGCTGATCGGCGCGCTGATCATCCAGTTACTGCGCTATACGCTGCTCGCGCACGGCATTCCCGACGCGGCGGCGCTGGTCGTGAAGGCCGGCATCATCGTCGCGGCGGTTTATGTGCAGCGGCGCTCGCGCTAACGCCTCCAGGACACTTCGGATCCGATGCGATGAAAAAGAACCTTCCTATCCTGCTTGCTCTTGTCGCGCTGATCGTGCTCGGGATCGTGCGCTACGACCACTTCGGCTCGGCCTACAACATCACCTCGTTCTGGCGCTACAACTCGATGTTCGCGCTGATCTCGATCGGCATGGCCTTCGTGATCATCACGGGCGGCATTGATCTGTCGGTCGGCACGGTGGCCGCTTTGGCGAGCGTGGTTGCCGCGTTGACCAGCGCGTACGGCGGCTGGGTCGCGGTCGTGGCCGGCTGCGCGGCGGGCACAGCCGTCGGCGTGCTCAACGGCCTGATCATCACCCGGCTGAAAATCCTGCCCTTCATCGTCACGCTCGCGACCAGCCTCGGCGCGCACGGCGTCGCGCTACTGCTCGGCAAGAACGATGCGGTGTCGATCGCCGCCGACTCGAACTTCGGCAACTTCGGTCAAGGCGATCTGTTCGGCCTGCCGATCCCGGGGATCGTCGCGGCCGTCGCCGCGATCGCCGGCTGGCTCGCGCTGCGCAGCACGCGCTTCGGGCGGCATTCGCTGGCCATCGGCGGCAGCGAGGAGGCGGCGCGGCTGATGGGCCTGAACGTCGACCGCACGCTGGTGATGGCTTATGCCGTGAGCGGCCTGCTCGCCGGCATGGCGGGCGTGATACTCGCCGCGCAGTTCGGCGCAGGGCAACCGAACGAAGGCGTCGGCTGGGAGCTGTTCGCGATCTCCGCAGTGGTGCTCGGCGGCACCTTGCTCACCGGCGGCGAAGGCTCGATTGCGATGACGATCGCCGGCGTGCTGCTGCTTGGGCTGGTGTTCAATCTGCTGAATTTCGAAAACGGCTTGGGGTTCATCAGCCTGTCGGCGTACTGGCAATCGGTGATTCGCGGGGTGTTCCTGTTGCTGGTGATCGTGCTGCAGGCGAGAGTGCTGAAGCAGCGCGGCAAGAAGCGCGTGGCGGCTCCGGCGTAATCAAAACAGGAAACACTGGAATCCTTATTTCCCGGTGGATTTCGGCTCTTCCCTCGGGCGCCAATCAGCCTTTGTGTACCAACCCGACAACGCCAGGCAGCGCGAACATAAGTGCGCGCGCTCGCCCTGCCCATGTCGCCTTTACGGCCCAATTTCCTCACCTTTCGCACCGACCTCCCGCCCTTTTGCCAGTTTTATCAGCAGGGTCAATGCTGCGGTGCACGGCGGGTTTCGGTATCATCCTGAAAATGTTGCCCGCGCGGGGCGCCTATCCGGCGCATGCCGGACAGCCGATGGCAGCCGCCCTACGCGGTGTTCGCCCATCGCCGTACCCTTGCTGAAGCGCGGCTGCAACCACGCCAACGTACTTCGCGGCGCCGATCGTCACAACCGCCGGCGCCGACGCTTCCAGGTCCGGTAACCCGCTTTACCACGCTCAACCGCCGCGCCAGAGCCCTCGGGCAGCGGGCGCGGTAAAATAGCGGATTGCGCGTGATTCCCGATCTCGGGTTAGCGCAGCATCGCCCTTGCCGTGCCGGCCGGCTAAAACGACTGGCCGCCTTTGTTTTCGCACTATCCAAGAAGCCATGAGCAACCTGAATTCACAAACAGTCCTGAGCGTCCATCACTGGACCGATACGCTTTTCAGCTTCACTTGCACGCGCGATCCGTCGTTCCGTTTCGAAAACGGCCAGTTCACGATGGTGGGCCTCGAAGTCGACGGCAAGCCGCTGATCCGCGCCTATAGCCTTGCGAGTGCGAACTACGAAGAGCACCTCGAATTCCTGAGCATCAAGGTGCAGGACGGCCCGCTCACGTCGCGTTTGCAGCATTTGAAGGTCGGCGACGAAGTCCTGATCGGCAAGAAGCCGGTCGGCACGCTGATGGCCGACAACCTGCTGCCGGGCAAGACGCTGTGGCTGCTGTCCACCGGCACGGGTCTCGCCCCGTTCATGTCGATCATTAAAGATCCGGACATTTACGAGCGCTACGAGCGCGTGGTCCTGACGCACACCTGCCGTTTCGTCGACGAGCTGGCGTACAAGGAATACATCACGGACCACCTGCCGGCGCACGAGCATCTGGGCGAGCTGGTGCAGGAAAAGCTGCTGTACTACCCCACGGTGACGCGCGAAGCGTTCCAGAACCGCGGCCGCATCACCGAACTGATCGAAACCGAAAAGCTGTTCGCCGACCTCGGCGTGCCGGGCTTCTCGCTCGAAGACGACCGCGTGATGCTGTGCGGCAGCCCGCACATGCTGCGCGACACGCGCAAGCTGCTTGATGACCTCGGCTTCGAGGAAGGCAGCAACAATGCGCCGGGTCACTACGTGGTCGAAAAGGCGTTCGTCGGCTAGCCGAACGCGCAAATTGAGCGGCCCACGCCGCGCAATCAACAAAAAGGAGCCTTCGGGCTCCTTTTTTGTTGCGCAGTTACAAATTGCCGCCATCACCCTGACATTTGATGTCAGCATTCTTCCTACAATATCAGCGCCGCAGGACATCAACCATTGCGTCAAATGTAGGCGCTAACCCTTGGTGCACCTGCATTTTTTTCTTTTTTTGAGATATCATCGCGGCGCACGATTAGTCGGATTAATATGACACCCATCGTACGGTCGACTTGTTACTGAATGTAAATTTCGTTACGCCGCGCCGTAGCAATTTGTCCATCGCGCACAACGCGTAACGGACATCACTGGAGGCCAGAGATTCGCATGCGTTCTTTCGTCTTCGCGCCGCCGATGCGCACCCGCTTCGCCGTTCGCACTGCTTCCTGAGAGGGAAAGTCATGGATACGTCGACCGTCGTCCCGTTTAGCGCCCACATTCCGTCTTCACTTGCACACACCGCGCCGTCCTCGGCTGCTGAGCGCGAACTCGCGCAATTGCGCGCCCGCGTGCGCCAACTGTCGGCCGAGCTCGTTCAGGCGCAGGAAGCTGCCTGCCGCCATGTGGCGCGCGAGCTGCACGACGGCGTCGGCGCCGAGCTGACCGCGACGCGTTTCGCCCTTGCCGGCGTCGAAACCTGGCTGCCCGCCGATGCGCCGCCGCAGTGCGCCGCCGCGCTCGCCGTTGCGAATCGTTCGCTCGACGCCGTGTGCGCCGCCAGCCGCCAAGCCGTCGCGGAACTGCATGCGCCGTCGCTCGAAGCGGGCATTGTCGGCGCGCTCGCGCAATGGACTGGCGACTTCGCCGCGCGCACGAACCTGCGGACGAGTTTCGTCTGTGCTGCCGATGTGCGGCTCACACGCCTGCCCACCGACGCGGCACTGGCCGTATTCCGGGTCGCCCAGGAAGCACTGAACAATATTGCCAAGCACGCGCGCGCCGAATCGGCCGACGTGCGGATCGAGGCCGGCCGCCGCCACCTGAGCTTGATCATCAGCGACGACGGCATCGGCTTGACGCGCACCGCCCGCAGCCGTCGCGGCCATTTCGGGCTGAGCGGCATGCAGGCGCGCTGCGCCGCCTTCGACGGCACGCTGCGGATCAGCGCCCGGCGCATCGGTTCAGGCCGCGGCGACAACGACACCGCGTCGCGCGGCACGCTCGTGCAGGCGCGCTTTGCGTGGGATGCGATGCTGGCGAGCGCTCCAGGCGCCGAGCGTCGTGCGTTGCAATCGTGAGCACGCCATCATGAGCCTGCGCATCCTCCTCGCCGACGACCACGCGGTGGTCCGCCAGGGCGTCCGCCAGTTGCTGCTCGACCGCGGCGTGGCGCGCGAAGTCACCGAGGCGCAAACCGGCGCCGAAGCGCTCGAGGCCGTTTCCCAGCATAGCTACGACGTGGTGCTGCTCGACATTTCGCTGCCGGACATGAACGGTGTGGAAGTGCTCAAGCGTTTGAAGCGCAAGGCACCGCGCGTGGCCGTACTGATGTTCTCGATGTACCGCGAGGACCAGTACGCCGTGCGCGCGCTGAAGGCCGGCGCCGCCGGCTACCTGTCGAAGACCGTCGACGCCGCGCAGATGATCGGCGCGATCCAGCAGGTCGCGGCGGGCCGCAAATACGTCAGCCCGGCCATGGCCGAAGCGCTGGCGGACTACGTCTCCTTCGACGGCGAACAACTGCCGCACGAAAAGCTCTCGGATCGCGAATACCAGACGCTATGCATGCTCGCGTCCGGCAAGCGGCTGACGGATATCGCCATGACGTTATCGCTGTCGGTGAAGACGGTCAGCGTGTACCGCACCCGGCTGCTCGAAAAGATGAAGCTGCGCAATAACGCCGAGCTGACCTTCTATGTGATGAGCAACCGTCTTGTCGACTTGAATCCGGCGATGGCCGGTTAAAGCTTTCTTCCCCAGACCGCTAAATAGCGTCCGACCAGCACGGGCGCAATTCCGCCCGACCCGGCATGCACCGCGCGAAAACCTTTCCGCCGCGCGCTGTGCGCAAACAAACATCACTGCCGAATCGCTTTCATCAAGCATTTTCCGCCTCCTCTTCAGACGCTAAAAACACCGTCCCAAAATGGTGCAGACGCGCGCATCCGTTAAAATCGCGGGTTTCCCCTGACATCGGCGCGCAAGATGCGTGCACTACTGGAGACCCACCGCCAATGTCCCTGTTCCGCAAGAAGAGCGTCGAGCACATGATCGCCGCGAGCGCTCAGAACGCCGGCTTGAAGAAAGCGCTTGGCGCGCTCGATCTGACTTTCCTCGGCGTCGGCGCCATTATCGGCACCGGCATTTTCGTGCTGACCGGCACGGGCGCGGTCCAAGCCGGCCCGGCGCTGATGGTGTCGTTCCTGATCGCGGCGATTGCCTGCGGGTTCGCCGCGCTCGCCTATGCCGAATTTGCCTCGACGATTCCGGTTGCGGGGTCCATCTACACGTATTCGTACGCGACGCTCGGCGAACTGGCCGCGTGGATCATCGGCTGGGACTTGATGCTTGAGTATGGGCTGGCAACGTCGGCGGTATCGGTCGGCTGGTCGGGCTATCTGCAATCGTTGTTGTCGGGCTTCGGCGTGAGCTTGCCGGTTGCGCTGACGGCTGCGCCCGGCGCCTTGCCGGGGCACGAGACATGGTTCAACCTGCCCGCTTTCCTCGTGATGATGGCGATCACGGCGCTGTTGTCGCTTGGCGTGCGTGAATCCGCGCGGATCAACAACATCATGGTGGCGATCAAGGTGATCGTGGTGTTGCTGGTGATTGGCGTGGGTGTTTTCCACGTCACGCCGGCGAACTGGCATCCGTTCATGCCGAACGGCTGGAACGGCGTGTTCGGCGCGGCGGCGGTGATGTTCTTCGCGTTCATCGGCTTCGATTCCGTGTCTTCCGCGGCGGAGGAAGTGAAGGATCCGAAGCGCGATTTGCCGATCGGGATCATTGCATCGCTGGGCGTGTGCGCGGTGCTGTACGTCGCGGTGGCGGCTGTGGTCACTGGTATCGTGCCGTCGGCGCAGTTCGCGAACATTTCGCATCCGGTGTCGTACGCGTTGCAGGTGGCGGGTCAGAAGTGGGTGGCAGGCTTTATCGACCTTGGCGCCGTGCTGGGCATGCTGACGGTGATTCTGGTGATGGCGTATGGCCAGACGCGCGTGATTTTCGCGATGTCGCGGGATGGGTTGTTGCCGGCGCGGCTTTCCCGGGTGCATCCGAAGTATGCGACGCCGTTCTTTACGACGTGGCTCGTGGGGATTTTCTTCGGGCTGATTGGTGCGTTGGTGCCTTTGAATGTGCTGGCTGAGCTGATCAATATCGGCACGTTGGCTGCGTTTTCGATGGTGTCGATTGCGGTGCTGGTTTTGCGGAAGACGCATCCAGAGTTGCCGCGGGCGTTCCGGTGTCCTGGTGTGCCGGTGGTGCCGGTGTTGGCTGTCGCTTCTTGTTTGTTTTTGATGGTGAATCTCCAGGCTGTTACCTGGGTGGCGTTTGTGGTTTGGTTACTCATTGGGATGGTTATCTATTTTGGCTATTCCCGGCGGCATTCCAAGTTGGCGAAATAAAGGTTTTGAGGTTTTTTGCCTTCGCGGCGCTTGTTGTCAGTGTTCCTGGGGCTTTGGCCTTTCCTTGTTTTGTTAGTGGTCTATTAGCGTTGCCCCTGTGCGGGGCGGCACTTACTTCTCTTTGCCGCGGTGTGTGTCAAGGTAGTTGTCGCGTGAACCGTTACGCTGCGTGCTTATACATTTCGACCGACGCGTTAGTTCGCTCCGGGTTCAGATAGACCACGTCTGCCAGGTGCCA
>NZ_CAJNBO010000022.1:0-156751 GCF_905221015.1 Paraburkholderia nemoris
ATCATCCCCAAACACCCTGCCTGAAAAACTAGCAGGATAGGTTGATTGCCCGGCTCAGTTTTCAGTCGGCGCGATCCCTACATGTGGCTGAATTTTCGGTCGGCGTAAACACGAGCTACCGCACCATCAGGCGGAGAAGCGTATTGCCCGAACGCATACGCCTTCAACAGCAGACCACCCAGACAGACACACATGAGAACCGCAAACGCCCACCGGTCGATTTCGGCATCTTTCATCGCTGTATCCACATGTTGTGCTGATTGCAGGCCCGCGCTTTGTTGAAACGGATTATAGAAACCGGATACCTTCCGCCAGCTTTCTGTGCTGCTGCGAAATCATGGGTGTTAACCCGCAAACCCCGGACGACCGACGCCGGCGACTCGAGAACGCAGACTCGATTTCAATCTGCATTCCAAACTATTGCGATGTTTGATCGTTGTCTGCCCCAACCGTGAGCGGAATATGTATACCAATGACTGTGCCCTTGCCGGCCGCACTGTCGATCGTCATCGTCCCGCCGATCAGGCGCGTGCGTTCCTGCATGCCGAGCAGGCCGTACGAATTGCCGCGGCATGCCGTCGCCGGATCGAAACCTCGGCCATCGTCGCTGACGCGGAGGTCGAGCGCCGCCGCAGTGCTGATCAGCGCGACGTCGACCCGCGTGGCACCCGCATGGCGCAAAATGTTGGTCAGCGAAGCCTGCACGATCCGGAACACCGCGGTCGCGCAGGCGTCAGGCAGCGCCGGCTCGCCGCCATTGATGCGCAACTGGCACGGAATGCCGTTGCGCCGGCTGAAGTCCTCGACCAGCCACTCGAGTGCCGGAACGATCCCGAAGTTCAGCGCCACCGGCCGAAGATGGTTAGCGACGTTCCGGACCATCCAGATGGTTTTCTCGACCAGTTCGAGCATGTCGTCTGCCTTCCGTTTCGCGTCAGGGTCATCGCCAAGCCGCATCTTCAGCAGCGAAACGTCCATCTTCAGTGCCGTCAGCAACTGACCCAGTTCGTCGTGAATTTCCAACGCGATGCGCTTGCGTTCTTCTTCCCGAATTGCCTCCATGTGCGCGGATAGTTCGCGTAACTGGTCACGCGATTCGAACAGATCCTGCTCGGTGCGCGTGCGTTCCTCGATCTCCTGCTGCATCCTTTCGTTGGCCTGCGTCAATGCGGCCGTGCGTTGCTGAACCGTGATCTCCAGCCGGTCGTTGGCGCTCCGCAACGCGCCCTGTGCCTTGAGTTTTTCTGTGACTGCACGGCGACGCTGGATAGCATAGAGGCAGTAGAGCCCCGCGATCAGGAAGCCGCCTGTGACAAACGCGAGCGCCATGAGCTGCTGACGCCGTGCTCCGGCGACGTCGAGCAGGACCATGATCGATTCATCAGTCTGAGGCACGGGGCGCGTCACCACCAGATAGCGCTGGCCATGGTTGGGGCGGGTCCAATCGGGAAAGCGTGCAAACCAGGCCGTGGAACTCCAGTCCCCAAGGCGGCGATGGGGCAGTGTCTGGACTGTGCGCCCCGCATACTGCCGCGATGCCTGGATCTGGCTCTGCTGCGCCGCCGTGACGGGCCGGAGTGCCATGAATTTCCACGCAGGCACCGTCGAAATCACGATTACGCCATTGCCGTCGACGACCATGGCTGCTTCGGCCGGCGTTCGCCATGCGGATTCGAGCGCATCGAGGCTGACCTTCACTGCCGTTACACCGATTGGCACTGTGCCATCGCGCACCGCGCTCGCGAAATACAGACCGGGTATGCCCGTGTTCGTACCGATGCCGAAAAACCGGCCCGAGCCGTGCGCCAGAGAGTCCTTGAAGTACGGCCGATACGATACGTTGGTGCCAATGAAGCTCACCGGCAGATTCCAGTTGCTCGCTGCAATGACCGACCCGTGCAGGTCGATGACGTCCACGGCGACGCTGCCGGCTTCGCGGTTCACTGCCTCGAGATAGGTATTGACGGTTTGCAGCAGATCCGGCGGTACCGGGGACGGGGCGCTCAACAATGCGCGCACGCTTTCCTGCCGCGCGACGATCGCGGGCATCATCTCGTGCCTCACCAGTTCGCTTTGCAGATCGGCGGCGTACAAGGCGAGCCGATGGGCACCGACCTCTGCCAGCACGTCGATCGCGCGGTCCCACACGAATTCGACGGCGATTGCTGCGACGCCAAAGTACAGCGCCGCTGCGGCCGCCCACCCCCATAAGGGGATACCTCTAATCCTCATGCGCACGTTCGACCCCGGCTGTCGTGACGGAACGAACTTTTACATACATATGCGACTCGCCGTCGTGCCAGAGTATGTCGTGGGTTCCGCCCCCGACGGCCATAACGTTTCGTCCATTCCGCGCTTCGCGCCTCGTCGATACGTCGGACTTGATTCTAATGACAGTTTCTAGCTCCGCCTGCGGCCCGCCCGGCACCGGCCAGTTGGTCGATCTGCCGACAACAGTCTATCAGTCTACGGCGGACGTGCTGCAACGTCACGGCGCATACATTCTGACCGACAGTGCGTGCGATCCGGTCGAACCCCGCGTGACCTCAGACTTGCCGCCCAATCACCGGGGTCTTGTCACCAGGAGCAGGGACGGGAAGGACTTTGGCCGGCCGACCGGCTTGTCAGTGCATGAACGCCTGCCGCGCGATGTGCGGTGCGCATACCGCTCGCCATAAGTTCCTTCACTGCTTCAACCACCCGGCTTTCACCCGGGCGGCCGCTTCGGGCAGTCAGTCGGTATGGATGCCGGAGATATAGCGGCTGCACACGTTTCGTTTGGCGCAGCCGTAGGAGAAGATCATTCCCCCCGACAAACGCCCTAGGATGCTACCGGGCAACGCGGCGCGGGGCACCGGCAGCGCAGCACAGCGTCTCGAGACCGCCTTTCACCTGTTACCGATTCCGGCGAATTTCGCTGTCGCCCGCAACTTTTCCGGGCTGCAACGTCACTTACCCCCGCGAACGACCTGTGCTTCGCTCGTCGGAGTGCAGCGGCCATCGTGCATATTTCTGATGGTTTGCCAGTCAATTAGGAACATCGTTTTCCCGGCATCGATTCCGGCGAAACGCCTTGTCGCCCAACGAAGCCTGTTTCGGCATCTGACATGTGGCGCGGCCAGACTGGGGCGTATGACGCAAAGAGAATCAGGTTGGAAGTCCTGCCAAAGATTGTGTGGATATTGAGAAGGATTGTTCACTGTGGTTAATGCGACAAGAGCAGTTTTGTTGGGACTGGTTTTTTCCGTGGTTGCGCTTTCCGCGCATGCCGGCGAGACGAAAAAGGTCGATGTCCTGCTGGTGGGCGGCGGTATCATGAGTTCGACGCTCGGCGTCTGGCTTCATGAGCTCGAACCCGACTGGTCGATGATGATGGTCGAGCGTCTCGACGGCGTGGCACAGGAAAGCTCGAACGGCTGGAACAACGCCGGCATCGGGCATCGGGCATTCGGCGCTCGCCGAGCTCAACTACACGCCGGAGAAAGCCGACGGCAGGATCGACATCTCGAAGGCCGTCGAAATCAACGAGGCGTTCCAGGTGTCGCGGCAGTTCTGGGCGTGGCAGGTCAGAAACGGCGTGCTCAGCAACCCGCATTCGTTCATCAATTCGACGCCGCATATGAGCTTCGTGTGGGGCGACGATAACGTGCGCTATCTCAGGAAGCGCTACGACGCGCTGCAGGCGAGCCCGCTATTTCGCGGCATGAAGTATTCGGAAGACTTCGACCAGATCAGGCAATGGGTTCCGCTGATGATGGAAGGCCGCGATCCGAAACAGAAGGTCGCGGCGACCTGGTCCCCCGTGGGCACCGACGTGAACTTTGGCGAGATCACGCGCCAGTTCGTCGACTATCTGCAGCGCCAGCCCAATTTCAGTCTGTCGCTTTCCAGCGAGGTCCGAAGCATCACGCGCAACGGTGACGGCACCTGGCGGGTGTCGTATGTGAAAACCCATTCTGACGGCCCGCAACAGGACGTCGACGCGAAGTTCGTGTTCATCGGCGCGGGTGGCGGTGTGCTGCATTTGCTACAGGCATCGGGCATTCCCGAGGCCCGCGACTATGCCGCGTTTCCGGTCGGCGGCTCGTTCCTCGTGACGGAGAATCCGGAGCTCGTGAACCGGCATATGGCCAAGGCGTATGGCAAGGCGTCCGTGGGTTCGCCGCCGATGTCGGTGCCTCATCTTGACACCCGCATCATCGACGGCAAGAAGATCATTCTGTTCGGCCCATTCGCGACCTTCTCGACAAAGTTCCTGAAAAACGGCTCGTACCTCGATCTTCTCAAGAGCATGAATACGAGCAACGTCATGCCAATGGCGCACGTGGGCGTCGACGAGTTTCCCCTGGTCGAATACCTTGCCGGCCAGTTGATGCTGTCGGACGAGGACCGCTTCAACGCATTGAAAGAGTACTTCCCGCTTGCGAAGAAGGAAGACTGGCGCCTGTGGCAGGCAGGCCAGCGCGTGCAGATTATCAGGCGCGACAGTGCGAAGGGCGGCGTTCTGAAACTCGGTACCGAGATCGTGAGTTCGAGCGACGGAAGCATCGCCGGCCTGTTCGGCGCGTCGCCTGGCGCATCGACTGCCGCGCCGATCATGCTCAGCGTGCTGGAGCAGGTGTTCAGGGACAGGATCGCCACGCCTTCGTGGCAGCGGAAGATCCGCCAGATCGTCCCGAGCTACGGGACGAAGCTCAACGACAGCCCGGCGAAGGTCTATCAGGAATGGACGTACACGAGCGACATGCTGCAACTCGCGCCTCCGCCTCGGCTCGATCTCACCACCACGCCCCCAGCGAAGCCCGGGGCTGCGGCATCGTGGCCGGCCAGGGCTGCGGCTGACATGGCGCTATAACCACCAGGCGAATGATGAAATCATGGTCGATGGCGGCTACTGCCGCGCTTCTCTCTATCGCGTGCGTGCCCGGTGCGGTGCAGGCTGAACAGCCCACGCTAGCGGGATCGTGGCACCTCGTTTCCTACGAGGTCGAATCGAAGGACACTGGTGGCAAGATCGCAGCCATGGGTGAGCACCCGAGCGGCCGCGTGATCTTCACTGGCGATCACCGGGTGGCGTTCGTGTTGACGGGCGACGGGCGCAAAGCGGGTAAGAGCGACGCCGACAAGGCGGCCCTGTTGAACAGCCTGGTGGCGTACACCGGCATCGAGCGTACCGGAGACAATCAGTGGTGCACCGACGTTGAGGCCGCATGGAACCCCGAGTGGGTCGGCACGACGCAGTGTCGGGAATTCCGTGTCGCTGGCGGCCGCCTGGAAGTGCTGACACCGTGGAGGCAGATGCCGAACTGGCCCGGCATGACGCGGTCCATTATTACTTTCGAGCGTGACAGGTAAGGCAGCTCCGCCTGCGGCCAGAACGCCTTGCGAGGCAGCTGGTCTGACGGGGAATGTCGAGTGCATTGAATTCAAGACCCCGCGTTCGATCGCGCGCATCTTTTTTACCGGGCCTGTCAGTTTTCTTGTGTGCCGAGGTCATGAGACGATACCGGAAGGGGACGCCCCATGACCGACACAACAGGCGTGACGAAAAAGAACATGAAACAGGACGCGCCGGAGCGTTTCCCGGATGAACGGATCGATCAACTGCTCGGTCAGGTGCCGAACAGGGATGCCGGGTCGAATCCCGACGAGTCCGGCCTGGCCGGGCAAGGCGAAACCGGCAATCACGGTGACGGCACCAAGATCTTGTTGAGGCGCTTTGATCGCGGGAACGCGTCTGGAGAGCGGCGCGTATGTCGATGCCAACGCACTCGCGTCTTCGCCAGAGGGGAACTAAGGTCACCGCACGATGCCGGTGTGGGTCACAACGAGAAAACACAACGGGCCCCGCCCTTCAAACGCCTGGTGGTTTCCACAAAAATTCCACGTCTGCTCTCTGGTCCTGGCGGGAAACCAGTGCTACGTCCAAAGGCGGGACCGGCTGCCCGGCTGCGCCGAAGGAGCAGACAGACAGGAGCCGGAGGCAGCCGAAGTCGCGCTCACCGGTTACGCGGGACCGCTGATTTTTTCAGTCGCTGCACGGCTTCATCGACGTCGGAATCACTGTCGGTATCGTACTCGAGCGTGATCTTGCCTTCCCGCGTTTTCGTCACGTAAGTTCCGATCGCCCGCTCGATATTGCGCTCAATGACCCTTGGCGTATCGATCAATGCCTGCGCCGCGCGTGACAGCCAGAACGGCCCGCGTGGCTCCGTGTCGTCGAGCCCCAGTTCTTCCGCGCACGTTCCGCATGGTCGCGTCGTGCCGCCGAGCAGTTTGCGATCGACGGCCTCACCGAAATTTTCCTGTAGATCATGCTTGATCCGACGCTCCGCGTGCAGGTCGACGGTCTTACCGTGATCGGTGAACTTTTGATCGGGCACGCGGAACCCGTTCTCCGACATCATCGCGGCGAGCACCTCCCCCGGCGGCCCGGGCAGCGTGCTGGCGGAGCCGATGCGAAGAGCCGCGCGCAACTTCTTCAGATGTCGCAGCTCCCGGCCAGTGCTTCGGCCATCTGGCTCAACTTGCCGCGGCCGAGCTGCGTCGTCAGTTGCGCGTTCACGCCATTCAGATTGGACGACACGACAATGGTCTGTTCCCTCGCATGGTAGTAGGACTGGATCTCTCTCGATTCCGGATACCTTGTCTTCAGGACCGTAGACTGCCAGCGCAGCATCTGCCTCGCCCGGTTCACCTCGTGGGATCTGGGCTCGCGAACCTGATCGGGATTGTTCGCGTAGATTTTTTCCAGCCGGTTGGCTTTTCTCACCCCAGGGTCTCCCGTCGAGGACCGGACAATAAACACTTTGGCAGGGATGGTGCCCTGGGCCGGCAATTTCATTCTCTTCATCGCAGGTCCCGGCATGGCCGCTACCGGCTTGCCGAGCGAAGTCTCCTGCAACCGGTCGAGCTGTTCTTCGACACCGGGAATCAGAAATCCGTGGAAGTGGGTCAGCAGCGCGCAGACGGCGGTGCGCTCACGCACGACGCCCCCATCGCCGATGACCGCCGTGAACGCTTCGGGATGCACGTCCGCCTGCATCGCGGCCTCGCGGGGCGAGACCGCCGGGGTGCTTCGCAGGGCGTTCATCGCCGCAACGATGCGGGCCAGATCCCGTCGCAAGACCTGCAGAAATTGTCCGGCGTCGACGAGCGGCAGCGGCAGCGCGTCGGCCTGCGCGTGCTGACCGAGCGCTGTCAGCGCGTCGGCGAGCGCTTCCCTGTGCTGCGCGTAGTCGGGCATGCGCTGAACCGCGCCGATATCGTGGAGGCTGCCGTCAGCTGGCACAACGTGCAGGGCGAGGCACGACGCGTCGACACCGACAGCAGCGCCGATCTTCCATAACTGCGCTTTACCGCTGGCCGGGAAGGCGCGCAGCACGTCGACGAGCAGCGCCGCCGTCATCTTTTGTATGGTCCCCTCTCCGGACACAGGCAGGCTGGCCGCCGTTTCCACATGGCCCAGGCGTGTGAAGAGCTGTTGCAGGTCGTCCCGCGCTTGCGCATAGCCGGGAAGGCGCGCGACCGCAGCGGCTGGTCGTTTCAGCGAGCCGTCCACGACCGAAAGCCAGCCCGCGATCGTGCTTTCCTTGTATCCCGACTTCTGCGCGACAATGCCGAGCAACCCCGCGTTTTTGCCGCGCGCTGTGCCTCGCTTTGCCCCGTGCCCGATCAGCGTTTGAAGCATCGCTTTCAGCGCGGGCGCGTCCATCGCTTGCGGCCCGGCAGACGGTTGCGGCAAATTTTCTGCGGTGAGCCTGAGCGCTCGTGCAAGGACATTGAGCCGGTCGCGAAACAACGGATAGTCGGGCATCCTGGCAAGCCGGTCAGGTAAATTCCGGTACTGCCAGAAATTCGGATTCAGCCAGGACGTGACCGTTCCTTTCGCAAACGGATGCGCCCTGAGTGTGTCCGAGAGCGCGGCTCCGCGAACCCTGTCCGATAGAATCGTGTGGACCATTTCCGCCGTCGTGGTTTGACGGGATCGACCGGCAGATCATTCCGAGGTGGTCCAGATCGGCTTCGGTCTGCCGGGCCCTGATAGTCCTGACGCGCGCCATGCGAGCCCGGCCTGGCCCCGGAATACGGACGACTGCACGGCCACACGACGACCGGAGATTGGTTGAGGCCCGCGCGCTTCATCCGCTCATGCAGGACGCGGCACTACGAGCCATTCTTTTCCTTCCTGATCACACTTATCGCGCCATTTCGTTCGAGGACGGCTGCCTCGACGTTTGACATCCCACGCTCCCCGAGTGTCTGCCGTACGCTTTCCTGAATATCGGTGGCGGTCACGAGCGCCTTCGTCATCTCCGCCTTGTTGAACTGTCCTTTCCTGAAGACCTCTCTTTCAACGCCGACCATCAGTCGTTCCACCACCCGGCTGTACATGCATAGCCAGGCCAGCAGTCTGTGGAGCACTACTATGACGGTCGACGCGACGACTGTTGCGAGGAACGGCGACGCACCGACAATCGCCCGGCTTAGCGTGGCGCCGAGCAGGATGGCCACGACGTAGTCGAATGCCGAGCGTTGCCCGAAGGAACGTCGCCCTGCAACCCGGATCAGTGCCAGCGCGATCATGAAAACGACGAGCGCGCGCATGCCCATCTGTAGCACGTCCAGGTCCTTGCCCTCACCGAACAGTATCGCGATCGCATTCATGTTGCTCTCCTGCTGCCGGGAGACCTCACGCGATAAATATGCCTGGGCGGCGGGGAGCAAACGCACGGGCGGGGTACTGCGTACCGGAGGTCGCCGAAACGCTCGCGAGGGCATGGGGGACTCCGGCACACATGCTTACCCCGCTGCCCCGGCCAGACGCGGCCAACCGGACATGTTAGCGTTACCAGGACACAGCGGTTGCGCCTCAATTCATCTCCGGTCGCCCACATCTGTCGGCAGTTTCGCCTGCAGCTGAGTCTTCCGGGCGGCAAGCTGCTGCCCGAGGCGGGTCAGGTCCAGTCCTGACCTCCGCAGCTCAGGGAACAGTTCCAACTCCTCCTCCTTGACGTGATGTCTGACGCTTTCCGCCATGACCGTGAACGTTGCGTCAAAACCGTCAGCGCCGGGCTTGAGCGTGGCAAACTTCTCGATAAGGGTCTTGACGAGAAAGTGTTCGACGTACGCTTCGTCGACATCCTTCTTTTTGTCTTCGGGCAATACCTCCTGTGCCGCGGGGTAGAGTAGTTCCTCCTCGATCATCGCGTGCATCGTCAGTTCTTCGCACGCCCGTCTGGCAAGGGTGCCCTTCGCGTCCAGCTGGTCCTCACCGGTCTTCTCGAAGGCCGCGAAAAGTCTCTCTACTGCGCGATGCTCGGACTCGAGGAAGGCAATCGCGTCATCCGTCGACGAGGCCGCGGTCGCGGATGCTGTCGACTGAGCGCGTTTTGAATCATTGGTAGAAGTTGTCATGGTCTCTCCATCGTCAATGTACAAGGCAACTCGTTACAGCAAGCCTTGGACCCGGCGACCGACGGGGGCCGGTCATGCAATGAGGCGTGGCACGTTTCGAGCTTCAGCGAACGCGTGACAACCAGCGGCATGCTGCTCAGAGGAGGCTTCGTGACCAGAAAATCAGTCAGAACGGGTCGGTTCCCGGAGCCTGACGCAAGGCAACCCGTGCTTGCGGAGATGCGGCGGCAGAAAATGGCCCGTTCACCCCACGCGTACGAGCGGGGCACCGCCGCCCACTTTTACGCGTGGCTGGATAGCCGGCCGGCCGGAATGTTGCCGGAGGGGCCAGCTGTATGGATCTGCGGCGATTGCCATCTCGGCAATCTTGGACCCGTGGCGGACGCCGCCGGCAAGGTTGCGGTACTGGTTCGAGACCTGGATCAGAGCGTGATTGGCAATCCGGTGCACGACCTGCTCCGTCTGGGGTTGTCGCTAGCGACCGCAGCGCGCAGTTCCGATCTGCCGGGCGTGATCACCAGCCGCATCGCCGACGCGCTGCTCGACGGGTACGAGCAGGCGTTCGACGACGCACGCACCGACGAGACCAGCAGGACGCAACGACCCAAAGTTGTCAAGATCGCGATGAAGGAAGCGCTCCATCGGTCGTGGCGCCAACTCGCCCGCCAGAACATTGATCATGTCAGGCCCCACATCCCGCTGGGCAAACGCTTCTGGCCCCTGTCAGGGGACGAAAACAAGGCGATTCACACGTTGTTCGAATCCGGTTCCCCCGCGCTGATTCGCGCTGCGTTGGGCAGCAAGGTGAGTGGCGAATCAGCGATACGTGTCCTCGATACGGCGTACTGGGTGAAGGGGTGCAGCTCCCTGGGGCGTCGACGTTACGCAGTGTTGCTGGACATCGACGGGGCGTGTTCCGGCGGCGGCCCACCCTGCCTCATCGATATCAAGGAAGCGGTAGCACCCGCCGCGCCCAGGCAGCCCCGGCATCGTATGCCGCGGGACAACGGAAAACGCGTGATCGAAGGTGCGCGACACGTATCGCCGTCATTAGGCGAACGCATGATCGCGGCACGGCTTGATGGTTGCGCCGTCGTCATTCGCGAGCTGATGCCCCAGGATCTGAAGATCGAGGCCGAACGCCTTGGGGAGGCCGACGCTGTGAGGGCGGCGCATTTTCTTGCGCTTGCTGTCGGCAAGGCGCACGCGGGGCAGGTGGACGCGGGAACCCGCCAGGCGTGGCTCGCCGAGCTTCGAAGAAGCCGATCGAAATCTGCTGATGCGCCGTCATGGTTGTGGCGCAGCATCGTAG
The DNA here is from genome assembly GCF_905221015.1 of Paraburkholderia nemoris. Taxonomy (NCBI): domain Bacteria; kingdom Pseudomonadati; phylum Pseudomonadota; class Betaproteobacteria; order Burkholderiales; family Burkholderiaceae; genus Paraburkholderia; species Paraburkholderia nemoris. The sequence goes on from NZ_CAJNBO010000022.1 coordinate 10,730, forward strand.
CATTGCTGGTGAGGCACGAAGCCGAATACCTTGAACATTGCCGGCGTTACGCCCTGGCGAGGCCTTCGCGCACCTGAACCGGACAGAACTGCGGAGCGCTACGTGAGCGCGAAGATCACGAACATCGCGCTCACGGCGATGGCCATGACGCCGGTTGCCGTCCAGCCGGCAATGCGCAGGCTGCTTCGTATGCGGAACTCACCCATGATGCGCGGATGCGAGGCCATTCTCATCATCAGCGCCATGATCGGAACCGACGTCACGCCATTAATCACGGCGCTCCAGTAAAGGGCCTTAATCGGATCAATGGACGTCAGGCCGAGCGCGAGGCCGATGACAGTTGCGGCGATGATGATGCCGTAAAACCGTTTCGCGAGTCCGGGCTCCAGTTCCAGGCTGTTTTTCCATCTGAACGTGCCCGCCATCGCGTAGGCCGCCGAGCCGGCAAGGACCGGCAGGGCGAGGAGTCCGGTGCCGACGATGCCGAAGCTGAACAGCAGGAACGCGAATCGTCCAGCAATTGGCTTCAGTGCGGCGGCCGCCTGCGAGGACGTCTGGATGTCATTGATGCCGTGGGCGTTGAGGGTCGCGGCTGTGGTCAACATGATGAAGAATGCAATGAGGTTCGAGAATGCCATGCCGGTCCACGTATCGATACCGATCCGGTTCAGCTGCCGTGTGCCCTGCGACGGCGCCTTTTTCAACGCAAGTGCTCCGGGCGCAGCATTGATCTCTTCAACTTCCTGGGAGGCCTGCCAGAAAAACAGATAGGGGCTGATGGTCGTGCCAAACACCGCGACGATGGTCGTCGCATAGCTACCGCTCCAGGAGAGGTGGGGCAGCACGGTTCGCAGCGCCACGGTCGGCCACGGAATGCCGACGGCGAATACGACGCCGACATAGGCAAGCAGGGCGAGCGTCAGCCACTTGAGCACGCGAACATAGCGCCTGTATGGAACGAAGACCTGCAGTGCGAGCGATGCGGCGGCCAGCAGGATCGTATAAAGCCGGGTTGGACCGCCGACCAGCAAGTTCACCGCGGCGCCCATCGCAGTCAGATCGGCTGCGATGTTGATCGTATTCGCAACCAGCAGCAGCGTAACGGCGCCGTAGAGAAGCGGAAGTGGATAGTGACGCCGAAGGTTCGTCGCCAACCCGTGACCACTGACACGGCCGATCCTCGCACTGACCAGCTGGATCGCGACCATCAACGGGTAGGTCAGCAGAAGGGTCCACAGCAGGTTATAACCGAACGCGGCACCCGCCTGCGAGTAGGTCGCGATGCCGCTCGGATCATCATCAGCGGCACCCGTCACGAGTCCCGGCCCGAGCTTCTCCAGCCATGGACTGGTTGGTTCCTCCGCTGTCCGTGAAGGATCGATGTCGGTGGTCATGGTGTCCCGGCAATCAGAAATGCTGTGGCCTGGCAGCCGACACGACAGGTTCGCGTCGTACCTATGGCCCGCGGAGCAATTTCTGCGCCTCGAGCACGAGCTGCGACGTCTGGCCGCCCAAACAAAGGCGGCGGCAGAAGCGCAGGTCGCGCTTCACCGCTTGCGGACCGAACGCCGGTATGGCCTGTCACTCTTTAGCCTGCGATTGGAACAGCGTTTCGCAAGGGGTGCCGAAACTGCCGTCGCCGTTCCTCGAGCGGGCAATATGGCGGGTACTCGTCGGCGCACTCTTCAACGCTGCCGTCCTGTTGTCGGGGTTCATACGCTGTTAGTTGACAGAGTCGGTCACTCGTCTCCGTCGCAGCCGATCATTGCGACTTCTACGCGAGGCAGGGAACGGCACAGCGCGGACGCTGACATTTGAATCACGCTCTGGTCGCCGAAGGTCTATAACTGAATCGGACAGCCCACGATGAAGTTACTGTCCAAGTACCGCGGGCGCGGGAGTCCGCGAGCTTTTCCCCGGGGAAGGAGACTCAGCGATTGTGACCGCGTGAATCCGTGCTTTGTCATTTCGAATCCGGATTAGCCTGGGTATCGGAGGTAATCATGAAATGCGGGTACCGTGGATGGATCATCGACGCGACGCCGGATTTCTCCCTTGGGAAATTCTTCGCACACGCGCGACTGGTCCGCGTTTCGGCTGACGATAACGTTGAAGGTGAAATGCATATCGAGCGTGATCTTTCCTACTTCGACACGGAGGATGAGGCGATCGAAGTCGCTCAGGAATGGGCTTTTGCATGGATCTGCGAGCGCGACCGCAGCGTCGGTGACACGCAGCACGAGACGCCAGCATCCCGGAGCAGCATTCCGGACGAAATCCGATCCAGATGAAATGCCGCAAGACGGGTCTCCCGCCCGATGCGAAACGCAGGCTTCGGACCCAGCAGCGCAGGGTAAGCGTCCCTTGCAATACCGTAACTGGAAGGTCAGGGAAATAAAGAGCGGCGCCGCCGACCTGGTGTCGGGGCGCCGCCTGAATCACACACCCGCAAGACCGGGGAGAGCGCACGAGTGACCTGAAGATATCGTTCAGCGTTGCCCGCTTCAAGACGAAAAATCTTCGTTTGTAACTAATGTCGGCGCGCGACCGTCGCGGTTTTTGTGAATTTACAAATTCGTAAAATTCTTACAAAAGGGGTTATCGATTGAGTCCGGCCAACAGCGCGGTCCTGGTCACGGTTCGGAGCATCAGATTCTTCCGGATATTAAATTTTCCTTCAGTACCGGCGCAACGTAACCGCAAGCCGAAATTTCTTCCTGCGCAAATTTTGAGTGACTGTAAATACTGCATTCCTGTCCCATAATCAGCGTCAGGACCAACCGGTGTCGCACATGCGAAAGGAGACTGACCTATGGACGATACGAAGGCAAAAACTGCGGCTGAACGTTATGAAGCCGGGACATCGATGAAGGATGGTCTCGTGTCATGGCCGCGTGCGTCGACATGATCGACGCTGTTTCTGCCGCCGGCGTAAGAAACGAGCTGCACGCTGTTCGCGATGCATTGCGGCGCCTCCACGCTTTAGCTGCGGCCACACACGACGAGGCGGCCAGGACCAGAATGAACTGATCAGCTGCGGCGTCCTGTAAGCAGATCTGCCACCGCGGCTCGGGTGGCAATTTCCCAGATATATCCGCGAGAATAATTGACACCCACCCGCCGATGAAGCGCGGTGCGCAAACGGCCGTGCACGCGAGGTGACTCCTTGACCGTAGCGGCAATCCACGCCAGCGTTTCATCATTGATCGTCAGGCGTTTCTTCTCCATGCGCTGCTTCGGTGGTCGCATCCTGTGCTCCAGTCCGAGCTTCCCGACGAGGGTCCTGACATGTCCGCTTGAGTGGTAGACCCCGAATCGCTGCTTGATCAGCCTTTGCACATCCCCGGTCCGCCAGAGTTCGGATTCGTATCCGTGGGCCATGGGGCTGCGCTCCAATGCCGCTCGCAACCATTCAAGCGCCTCGGGGCCGAGTGTCGCTTCCCTCCCGGATGACCTGAGTTGTTCAACAGCCTCAACTCCACCAGCAACGACCATTGACCTGTATTTCGTAATCGTCCGCTCGCTGATGTTGAGCGCTTTTGAGACGCGGTCGGCGCTTTCGCCATCCAGAAGCATTTGGGCAGCAATCTTCCGGCGCTCGGCATCGATGTCGTTTTGCGACTTCCGACCCGTCGCACACGGCGGATTTTCCGAAACTGGATAAGTGAGACGGTATGCGAGGCCATAACCCCGAACGAGATAGCCAACATGCGAAGCGGAAAACTGGACTCCGAAACGCCGAAGGATCAGTTCGCGCAGTTGGTTTATGGTCCAGGTCGGCCCTGGATAGCCGTGAAGGCCCGGTGAGTGCTTGATAGCGCTAACGAGCCAGCTTTGCGAAACATCATCCAGTCGCGGGTTGTTCCCGTGGATACGAAGGCACGCGAGAGCTTCAGGTCCGTTCCTTTCTATCAGGTCCTTGTATTTGCTCACGGTCGGAAGACTCGCTCGGGCCTTCCTGGCTACCTCGCTGATACTTTCACCATTCAACAGCAGTTCAGTGGCGAGAACCCTTCGCCGCGCGAGCGGAATATCGTCGATCTGTTTGCTCATCTCGTCAACGAAAGTGAATTGATAATTGTCTCGCGTGGCGGTCTCCGTATTTATACACGATCGTCGACAAATTTCGGGCTAGGAGAGCGAGAATACCTCCCGACTTGATACGCGCTCTCAACTGGAGCGAAACCCCGACCTAGGGCCAATGCGCCGAGCATGAGCCCGGTCGCCTGACATTCTGAATGGCCGCAAATCTGCCATCTTGGGCCGTTCATTTGTGCTAGCCCGGCGTCGCTTGATGGCGAAATCCGGGCGCAGCGAGCAGTCGATGCGCGACGCGATCGACCCCGGCGCTCACTTCCTCAGCCGAGCGCGGCTCTCGCATTTATGTTATCGAGCCGCTACAGGTAAGGCGCTTTCAGACGATACGAAGTCTCGCCAACCAGTCGAACAAGTCGGGAACAGACGCGAAATTGTGCCCCTGTTCGCTTGAACGCAAAGTTACGGCTGCTGGACAATAAATGCCTTGCGCGCATCGGCGCCCTCATGCTTGCGCGGTCCCACATCGAATGCTGCACAGAGGAAAGGTTCATGCGACTGACAGATTTCACCGACTACACGTTGCGCGCGCTGATGTATCTGGCTTTGCGCGACGACAAACTGTCGACGATTGAAGAAATTGCCGGGGCCTACGATGTATCAAAACATCACATGGCGAAGATCATCCAGCACCTTACGCAACTCGGCTGGGTCGACAGCGTGCGCGGACGTCGCGGAGGTATGCGCCTGGCACCACGCACACGCGAACTGACCGTCGGTGCCATTGTGCGCGCGTCGGAACACGATTTCACGCTGGCCGCCTGTCACGCAATGGATGCAGGGAAAGACTGTGCGATCGTGCAGCATTGTCGCCTGCAGCATATCCTCGCTCACGCACGGGAGGCTTTTCTGGCTGAGCTTGACAGTTGTACCCTGGCGGATCTGGCGACGCCTGCCCAACCGCTTGCGATGGTACTTGGCCTGATCCGGCCCGGCAGGCCGGTTTCGCTGAACCATAAATAATCGTCGCCGCAGGCGGCAGCGGAAGTGACTGCGCCGTTTATCCCGTCGGCACGAGGCCATTGACGATCCATCCATCGATGACACACGCATCCTGAAAAGTGAACATGCGCAATTTCGACGAGACGCGGCGGATCCAGTCTGGAGAAGGTTCCGGGTTCATGTCGAACCGATCACGGTTAGCGTGCACAAAAGCGCAAATCCTGAGACCCTCCGGGCTGGATGGGGAAGTGGATACTAAAGGTCGTGCCGTGCCCTTCGCGGGTCTCGAAGCGAATCCTGCCGTCGAGTACCCGGCAAAGCTCCTTGACGATCGCCAGTCCGAGGCCCACGCCGGGTATATCGTCGCCCGCGGCCCGTTCAAATTCGTCGAATACGCGGTCCCGGTCCGCGGGCGCAATGCCTACCCCTGTATCCGCAACGCGCAGATACCAGCTGCTTTCGCCGTAGCCGCCCATCGCCAGCTCGATTTCACCGGTTTTCGTATACTTTGTCGCGTTCGACAGCAGGTTCAGCGCCACCTGTTTTACCTTGATGCGGTTCGACAGCACCGTGGTCACGTCCGCGTCGAAGTGGGCAGACAGACGTAACCCCTTCGCCTCGATAGCGGGTCGGCAGGCCGTGACCAGTTCGTCAACGAGTTCGCGCAGGTCGAACGGCTCGACCGCAAGCGGTGTGCTGTCGCCGAGCACCACCGAGTACTCGACCATGTCGTCCACCAGTTGCTTCATATCCGCGGCCTGGCGGGTGGCCAGCGCCAGTCCGGCTTCCGCTTTCGATGGTGCTCGCGAAATCAGCTGCAGCGCGATGGAGAATGCGTTCAGGAAGTTGCGCAGGTCGTGCACGACACTGCGGGTAATCTGCATGCGCGATTCGTACAGGTCGCTCACCAGCCGCTGCTTCAGCGTCAGTTCGTGGTTTGCCCGCTCCAGACTGCCGGTGTATTCATCGATTTTCCGGTCGCGCTCCGTGACCACTTCCCGGATCGACGTGACGGTGACGACGCCGAGCGCGTCATCGATCAGCCGCCGGGCGCGCCCTTCGTGGCGCCTCGTGAACGCGTCATTCGATTCCGCGAACGCCCCGGCCGCGTCCGCCAGCACCTGCCGGAACAGGTCCAGCTCGTGAACCAGTTCATCGATGCGATAGCCCTGTTGCCAGCGGACCCTGCCATGGGTACGGGCATCGCGTTCGATCGCAGGCTCCGCCGGTTCGAGATCCTGCGCGTCGAGCGCAGTACAGATCCCGTCCAGGATTTCCGGCAGATGATCGGCGAGCTGCTCGTACGTCAGCTTGTCGGCCTCGACGAGGCCAGCATCCCCGAGCACGGCATTCATCCATTTCTCGGTCAGGGTGGTGCGTTGCCGGCGCAGGAACCCGGCAAAACTGCGAAGCGGCCCTGCTTGCGCGTCAGTCATGTTTGGTATTTGCAGAATGGTGTTTCGACAGAACGGGCGCCCCGGTGACGCAGCGCACGCGTCAGTGAACAGGTAACAACGCAACGGGCGCCGGAATCTGGCACTGGAAAGGGAAGACCCGGAAACAGTCCCTGCCCTGGCCAGAAGGGCCGCGGGTGTGCTTGCCTGGACCGCTGCGCGGGTCATTATCCTTCAATCCCCTCCAATGGAACACGTCTTGCTAAACGGTTAGGGGGAAACGAGAACGCATAAACCGGGGCCAGATGTAAATGAAATCAATTCTGCTTGTCGACGACGAGTCCGACCTGCTCGCTGCGTGGCATCTGATACTGACCAGCGAGGGATATGACGTGCGGTGCGCCGCCAATGGTGCGGAGGCACTGGAGTCGATGCGACAACGTGTGCCTGACCTGGTCATCACGGACTGGATGATGCCCCTGATGGGCGGGGCCGAACTGTCGCCGTGTGCGTGCGCAGCCGCACCTGGCTCACGTGCCCATCCTCGTCCATACATCGGCTCCGCTCCCGAGGAATGAGGGTAACGCCTGGAATGCCTGCCTGCAGAAGCCGGCGTCCATGCAGCTTTTTCTCACCACCGTAGGGCGGCTGTGCGCGGCACGCAGATAGGCTGAAAGCTGTGCAGAGCTGATTTGAGCGGCCTTGCTGGCCGGTAACGCAGTGCGTGAAGCGCCGGTTGAATCCCGTACTTCACGTTGATATCCAGGGAGAAAAACCATGCGCAGGAGACAGTTCATTCTGACCACCAGCACAATGCTCGCGACGGGCGGGACTGTACTGGCCGGTTGCACGACTACGCCCCCGAAATCCGGATCGGAGACTTCGGAAAATGCCGGCAAACGCCGGTCCATCAATGCCGATGTTGATGCGACGCTTGCGCGCCTGTACACCACCGCCAGCGGCTCGCGAGAACTCGTCTCAAAAGCCCGCGGCATACTGGTGTTCCCGTCGGTTATCCAGGCCGGTTTCTGGATCGGTGGCCAGTACGGCGAAGGCGCGCTGCGGGTTGGCGGCCAGACGGCCGGCTACTACAGCACGGCGGGCGGTTCGTTTGGCCTGCAGATCGGTGCGCAGTCCAAAGCGATCATTTTTCTGTTCATGACAGAGGACGCGCTCGACCGGTTCCGCAACAGCGATGGCTGGGCGGTCGGCGCCGACGCGACGGTTGCCGTGGTGAAGGTCGGGGCAAACGGCAATATCGATACGTCAACCGCGACCGCGCCGGTGCAGGCCTTCGTGCTGACCAATGCCGGCCTGATGGCCGGCGTGTCGCTGGAAGGCACCAAGGTCACGCGGCTGAAAATCTGAGCGCCATGCGATGTATGTCCAGCCCGGGTCGCCACCGCATCCAGACACGAAAGACCGGCCGCCATGACGGTCCGGGCAGCATCGGGATCCGGCCGCATTCGTGGTCAACCCCGGCACGCCGGTTCAGGTGGTCAGGGTGACGCGTATCTGAATTCGGGCAACGCCTTCAGGGAGTCCCGCGTGGCGCCCGGCAAACGCATCTGCCTGTCGACCACGTGCAGACTGCCAAAGGGCACGGCGACCAGGTGGGTACCGAGACCGAGAAAACCACCGACGGACAGAATGGCGTACGTCACGCTATCTTTGGGACTCACGACCAGATCGTCGATCGTTCCGATCGTGTCCCTGCTTTCGTTGTAGACGGTCGCGCCAATGACCTTGGAAGCCCGGTATCCGGACGCCAGCTGAACGACATCGACCCGGGTCGTGGTGATCGATTGCACCGTCCCCTGGGCCCGGAGGTTGCCGGTGGAAAAAGCGGTGGCGAGCATCACCGCGCAGGTGGCGATCGCGAATTTCATATCAAACTCGCTATGTGTCAGACAGTCAACCCAAAGGTGCGCCTGGGCGCCGCGGCACGGTCGAGCCGTTCGAGGCGAAGCCGTCCTGCTCACTGCCCGCGCTCCCGCCATTCTCATGTTAGCGCCTCATTGCGGTGACCGGCCACTCGTCATGCGCGGAGCGTGCCGCTTGTACCACGCAATGTAATTTCGCACTCCCTAATGCACTCACATTATCGGCCCGGCGAGGACGGAGACCGCGACAGGGCGCAGCGCCAACGGCGCAGCCAGGTACGCCGTTTGCGTAAATTATGGAGCTTGCCCCGGCAGGCGGTAGCCCATCCATGGATCAGTTTTGCACGGGAGGTCGGCCATGAACAAGGATCAGATCAAGGGTACGGCGGAGAAGGTGAAGGGCAAGGTGAATGAGGCGGTTGGACACGCAACGGGCAACACGAAACAGGAAGTCAAGGGCGATGTCCAGCAGGCGGCCGGCGAAGCACGGAAGAAGGCGGGCGACGTCAGGGAAGCCGTCAAGGATACGACCCGGAAGCCCGTCTGAAACGGGGCCCCCGGGCGGGTCACGACCACGCTCATGACGGGGTTCTGACCGGTCGATGCGCGGGCCTGGCGTTCCGGCTTCGCTGGCCCGTTTCCGTGTCGCCTGTCATACGGAAGCGGGAAAAGGGGCGGCCGGACAGGGCCGCGTTGCATGACGCAGGGTTCGGACGACGGCGCTCCCGATGGCGCCGCCAGCAGGGTCGGGTCGCGCCCTCTTGCGTCTCGTGCGCCCTAGAACGCGCACGGTCTGCGCGAATTACCTGAACGGAGTTGCCCGATGCGTATCGCGCAGATCGCGCCGTTGCACGAAGCGGTGCCGCCGAAGTTCTATGGCGGTACCGAACGCGTGGTGTCGTACCTTACCGAAGCACTGGTCGAACCGGGGCACGACGTTACCCTGTTCGCCAGCGGTGATTCCCGGACAGGTGCGCATCTCGAACCAGCCTGGCCGCACGCTCTGCGTCTCGATCCGGGCATCTGCGATACGCTGGCTCCGCACCTGTTGCTCCTTGAGAAAGTGCGGCGTGTCGCCCATACATTTGACGTCCTGCACTTCCATCTGGGCTATTTGCCGTTCCCGACGTTTTCGCAGCTCGTCGTGCCGTTCGTGACTACGTTACATGGGCGCCTCGACCTGCCGGAACTGCAGCCGGTGTTCGACACGTTCCCGGACGCGCCTGTCGTGTCGATTTCCGGTTCGCAGCGGGTTCCGTTGCCGAACGCGAACTGGCTCGATACCGTGTACCACGGGCTGCCGGAAAATCTGCTGACGCCGCAAGCGCCGGCACAGCCGGCCTATCTGGCTTTCCTCGGGCGGATCTGTGCTGAAAAGCGCGTTGACCTGGCCATGGAGATCGCCGCCCGCGCCGGTCTGCCCCTGAAGATTGCGGCGAAGGTGGACAGGGCCGACGAGGCGTACTTCCGGGACGTGATCCAGCCGCTGCTTTCGCAGCCGCATGTCGAATTCGTCGGCGAGATCAATGACGCGCAGAAATCCGGATTCCTCTCGGGTGCCCGCGCGCTGCTGTTCCCGATCGACTGGTCCGAGCCGTTTGGTCTGGTGATGATCGAGGCGATGGCATGTGGCACGCCCGTCATTGCGTTCAATCGGGGCTCGGTGCCGGAAGTGATTGCCGACGGTGTAACAGGCTATATCGTCGATGATGTGGCAGGGGCGGTCGATGCCGTCACACGACTCGACGCGCTGTCCCGTACGGAAGTCCGCGCGGCCTTCGTGCGCCGTTTCACATCGCGGGCGATGGCGCAGCACTACATGAACCTCTATACCGCGCTCGTCCAGACAGCAGGAGCGCCGGCATTAGGTCAGGTCGTCGCGGGCTGACCGGAATGGGTAACACCCTGTCAACGTCCCGCACCTGCTTACCGGTCCGGCCGTACCGCGCCCGTCGTCAGTAGATCGGAAACACGAAGTCCGGTGTCGGCGCAAAGCGGATGCCGGAATCCGGACAGATAACGCGCCCCCTGACTGCGACCCGCTGCCCCAGATAAGGCAGCAGAAGCAATGGGTCGGGTACATTAGCCTTCCCGAGCACGATGTCGGTCACGAGCTTGTCGTTGCAGGGCGAGGTTGACGGACGGTCCAGCCGCAGCGACGTATAGTCGCCCGGCGCGTACTGTCCGTTGCCCCGCTGGATCGTGCCCGTGATCCAGATCTCCTGTTGCGACGGCAAGGTCTTCAAGGGTGGCTCAGCCGCCGCAGCCGCCGCCGGGCTGGCAGCCAGAATGGCCGACGCGAGCAGTGCCTTTGAGCGCTGTTTCATGATGCTGCTCCCATCTGACGTGTTGGTTCTGATCCCGGGCGTGTCCGGCGAATCAGCTCGGGTCCGCCGTCGCGCCGCAGCGTAATAGCCCGGCAATCACTGGATCGGCGGCACAACGCCGAGTTTCTCGGCGAGCATGCGCTCGTAGACGCCGAAGTGCAGGTCGACTTCCTCCTGACTCACCGTCGTCACGGTGACGTTCACCTGTCCCGTCGGGAGGCCCAGCACCACTGACATTGCCGCTTCCAGTTGCGGCGCACAAACGCTGTCTTCCACCAGCGTCGTGCCGACGGCGATATCGTAGGTCTGTTCCTGCTGGAAGACGATCTCGACGAGCCGCGCGCGCGCACTCATGTTGTTGTCGATTGCGAGCCTCACGACCTCCGCCACGTTACGCATCGTTTCAGTCGGAAAGCCTTTCGTCGAGCGCAGCCGGACGCGGTGTCTGCCCAGTGTGAGCCAGTCCGAATCGAATTCCATGGTGTCCTCCGCCTGGTCGTTGCACTGCATCGGACTATAGGGGCCGGCCGGCGGTTTTCAAGACCGGAATTTCACCGTCCCCCTTGAAATTTCCACTGTAGTGCCTATATTGGATTTCGCTCAGGCAGACGCGCTGCTGGTATCAGGCGCGCTGCGTGTTTCGATTTGTTTGCCAGCAGCTGGCAGGCGGACTGGAGCGCGTAAGCCCGTTCGCCTCCATGCTGCATTCCGGGAGGATACGACCATGAGTGATCTCTATTCCGGAACCGACCTGTTCGGCGAATTCGACCGTCTGCAGCGCCAGATGGCAAGCCTGTTCGGTGGCCTTCCGTCCAGCATCCGCGCCGGCCGCTCCGGCGCCTTCCCGCAGGTCAACATCGGTACGACCGACGACTCGATCGAGATCGTCGCGTTCGCACCTGGCGTCAAAGCTGCCGAACTCGACGTGTCGATCGACAAGGGTCTGCTGACGATCAGCGGCGAGCGCAAGCCGGCGCGGCCGGATGCCAGTGGTGACACCGGCGATGACCCAACCGGCAGCGACGCTCGCACCTATGCACAGGAACGCTTTGCCGGTGCGTTCCGCCGGGTGATCGAGCTGCCGCAGAACGCCGATCCCGACAAGGTAGAGGCGCGCTACACCAACGGCTGCCTGTCGATTACCGTCGGCAAGCGCGAGGTGTCGAAGCCGCGGGCCATTACCATCCAGTAACGCCAGCTATTCGAGGAGCAAGCCATTAACGACAGGACACAGGTTGCTGAACGCGACCAGAAAGCGGCAGCACGACGCGAGGGCGACCCGCCGGTACGGCGGACGACGATTACGCCAGCAGTCGACGTGTTCGAGGATAGCCAGGGCATCACACTGTGGGCGGACCTGCCCGGCGCCACGAAGGACAAGCTCGAGGTGAAGGTGCACGACGGCAATCTGTACATCGAGGCCGAAGCGGTTGTGCCGACACCCGCCGGTCTGCGGCTGCAGCACGCCGAGATCAGTGAACCGCATTTCGCACGCGCGTTCTCGCTGAGCCCGGACTTCGACACATCGAAGATTGACGCGAACCTGCAGGACGGCGTGCTGAAACTGACCATTCCGCGCCGCGACGAAGCAAGGCCGCGACGGATCGAGGTGCAGACAAACTGAGCCCGGAAGACCAGCAACGACGACAGGAGAAAAAGCGGTGGTGGCCGTGAGTTCGCCATCACCTACGTCATGGAGGCCCGGATGCAGAACGCCATGGAAAAATGGTGGTCGCTCGCGAGGCGCAGTGCAGCGACTTCAGCAGAAGCTTTGCAGTTCGAGCGCCGATGGATATCCAGTTTTCCTGTCTGGCCATCGAGGAGAATACGATGAACCACGAGCTGAAAAAGTGGAACCCTTTCAAATTCCTTCGCGGATCAGGGAGCAAGTCCGACACGCACAGCCCGGAGAGTCATCCAGCTAGCGAGCAGGGGCGTCCCGCGTGGCCTGATATCCAGCGACTTTTCTCGCGCGATTCCTTACGTGCGCTGGAGGATTTTTTTCCCGATCCGTTTGCCGTGCGCGGCACGCTCGAACGATGGTTTGGCGACTTCAGTTCATCGCGTTTCCAGCCGCGCATTGACGTGGTCGACGAGGGAAAGATACTGCGCGTGACCGTCGAACTGCCAGGCATGGAGCGGGAGGACCTGACAATCAGCGTCGAGGACGGAGCGCTGGTGCTGCGCGGCGAGAAAAGGCAGGACGTGCACAGTGAGGAGGACGGCTGCTACCGGCTGGAACGCGCATACGGGGCTTTCACGCGCACGATCCCGATGCCCGAAGACGCCGATCCCGATCATGCTCTCGCAAAGTTTGACAAGGGCGTGCTCACCTTGACCGTACCAAAACACGAGGCCTTGCGATCCGCCAGCCGAACCATCGATATTGGCTAACGTCGGGCGGCGCTTTTGCTTCAACGCGTATGGACGGACATAGCCCACCCGTCTGACGTGAAGGGTAGTGATCGCCGCGGGTTAAATCACGGGACTTGCGGCGATCATTGCGCCTCGAAGTCGCGAATCCGCTGCCAGTATTCGTCGGCCCGTCCTTCAGGACACCCATCCTGCACCCAGAGCACATGAGCCCGCTCCCGCAGATGCTGCTCCAGCGCACGATGCCAGTATTCCTCCGCGCGTCCCACTGGGCGACCGTCCTGCTCCCATAGAAAGTAGGCGCGCTCGCGAACGCTTTGCTCAAGGCCCGATTTCGTTTCCGAAGTACTCGCCACGTCGTCGCCATAGGGTGCCATCTGGCCGCCGCGACCGATGTGGATTCTGGCGGACAGGCTCCCGAGTTCCGCGTCGGAAACCAGCCGGCCGTGGGCAGCCGCCTCAAGCGCTTTTGCTTCGAAGGCAGCGTCGTCCGCCTCGTCTCCCGGATGCCCGAGCTTGATGGGATAGGTGTGAAGGACAGTACCACCGCTGTCCAGTACGTCGACCAGTCGCTCCATGGCTCTCTCCCTTCCCCTGGCCGGATCGCTGCCGCCGCTTACCCTTCTCACAGCTCAGAAGAAGCGGTCTGAACGTCGCTGTTGCACAGGCCAGAATTGCAACACCGTGTGCAAACCTTACCATCATTTACCCGCGCTGCCGCACGGACCGGCATGCTGCTGCGCGGGGGATCCGTATGAGGGGGCATGTTGCCGGGACGCTGGTTGCTCCTTCTCCTGCGGGGCCGCATTTGCGTGCATCCGTTTAAAGATCGCGGTGCTGGGCTTGCTTCTTGCTCGGGCGCAGGGACGCGAATCGTCGCGGCAGATTGACTTTGCCGGTGACGCAGCGCGCGATGTTGTCTCATCGCCTGCAAAAACGTCTAACTCAACGGAGTGTCGAAATGGATACGGGAAAGGCAGAGGGTGCGGTCGAGGAAGTCGCCGGCAAGGTTCAGGGCGCAGCCGGCGCGCTGGTCGGTGACTCCGCGGCGCAACTGGCAGGCAAGGCAAGGGAACTCGCCGGTAAAGCGCAGCAGCTTCGCGCCGACGCCGCGAGCGCGGTGCGCGAAACCACAGCCACGAACCCCTTCATGGCGCTGGCAGTGGTGGCGGCGGTGAGCTTTGTGGCAGGCGCCATATGGCGTGCCGGCGGGCCTAGGCGCAACGATCGGTAAGCTACCCTGGAACGAGGCGGTAGTCCCGGCGCCCATGATCCCATACACGCCAGCGCTCGCGCCTTGTGGTGAGGGAAGGTGGGCATCTTGCAAGCAGATAACCGGTCAGGACAACTCAAGGCGGGAACTGCGGCCGGGTCCACCGCCCGGGACGCACCGTACGGCACTTCCGCCAGTGGCATCTTTCTTCCATGCGCAAAAAACTTCTGCTGGCTGACGACGACGTCAATGCAACCGCCGCCGTCGCCGTGTTTTTCGAGTCTCACAATTTTGAGGTGCGCACGGCCACCGACGGGATTACCGCGCTTCGGTGGTTCGCGACCTGGCAACCCGACGCGGCCATGCTCGATATCGACATGCCGGGCGCAAATGGATATGCGGTGGCGCGACACGTCAGACGCACCGAGAGCCCGGGCAAACGCGCACTGCTCGTTGCCATTACCGGCGAAATGCCGCCGCACGAGGTCGCCGCCCGATGTCATGAGGCTGGCTTTGATCTCCATGTTGCGAAGCCAGCCGATGTGAAGGCACTCGCTGAATTTGTCATTCAGGGAATTACGCGATGATTTATCTGCCCGCGGTTCCTTGCTGCGCGCAATGCGAAAAGCGTTGACAGAACGGCTCTGTCATTTACACTGCGAGCTTTAAAATATTCAAGAAGCCCGATTGCTGATCACCATTTTCCGCCTTGTCTGCGCGGTACTCGTTGTCCTCCCCCCTTCCTTGAAGTTGTTGGCGCTCCACACCGGAGCTGTTATTTTCATTTCATGGATACCGGTACTGTCAAGTGGTTCGACGATAGCAAAGGTTTTGGCTTCATCACGCCGGACGCAGGCGGCGACGATCTCTTCGCTCACTTCTCGGAAGTTCGGGGCGACGGCTTCAAGACGCTCACGGAAAACCAGAAGGTGAGCTACGAAACAAAGCGTGGACCGAAGGGCATGCAGGCGTCGAATATCTTGCCGCAGTAAAGTATTTAAGGGCCGGTCTGCCGGCCCTTTCCATGTGTGCCTGACTTGCATCCTCGCGGAGCCAATGCGCTCCCGATCTGATCGCCACGTTTGAATGTGCGCATCATTTGTCGTTCCGACACGATCCGTCTCGCCCCATTTTCGATCCATTCGCCTGCACGGCATCGATGTCGTGCGGACGTCGCCCGGTTATCGCTTATGCAAAACAATAAACATATTCACCAGTACAACGGTTATTCAGTTTCCCCGTCCGTTCACGGGTTGCCGGACGGCTGGTTTGCCGCCAACCTGCTACCCACAAGGGGTGATGCCCTGAGTGCTGAGCGTGCGTCCTACAAGTTTGATGTGCTCGACTATTTCGATAGTGAAACACAGGCTGTCGGGCACGACGGACGAAACCCGACCACGCCGCACAACGCTGCGGGAATCCGCAGCGAGACGCCTGCGTCGGAGCCTGTGCACACCGGCAAGCATGTCGCACGCGAGCGCCGCGGCCGGAGCCTCCCGACGAGCCGCCCGCATTCAGATTGGGGGTTGAACGGATTGCCCGTTGCGCCCCGAACCGGATTGCGCCTGTTCGCGCCGGCGCCAAGTTCCGGCACGTTCGTCTTGCCGACGACAATCGCCCCAGCGGCGCGCAATCGCGCGACGGGCAGGTTGTCTTCCTGCGGCACGGCATCACGATAGAGCGGTGAAGCCTGTGTGGTCAACAGACCTGCGGTGGCTTCGAAATCCTTCACGCCGGTCGGCAACCCATGCAGCAATCCGAGTGGCTCGCCGCGCATGACCGTTTTTTCAGCAGCCCGTGCTGCGTCGCGCGCCGCGTCAAAATTCGTTGCGACCATTGCATTCTCGAACGGATCGAGCGCCTCAATCCATGCAATACAGGCGTCGACCAGCTCGACCGGCGAAAGCTGCTTGTTGCCGATCATCCTGCGCAACATTGCCGCCGACATCCCGGCGATTTCCCGGGGCTCAACCATCGCTACCCTCCAGTAAAGAACGATGTTGCGAAGGCAATGTCTATGCTGCCGCTTGCTGACTGCGCGGCAACAGATAGCCGTAGCGGTCGATAAAGGCAGCCAGGACTGCCTCAAAACGAGCCGTTTCTACGTTTGTCACTGGCAGGCTCAATACGACGTACCCGCGTCGCGCCAGATAGATACCATGCTCGCCCAGAAGGATGGCGCCAATTTGCGGCAATTGCGCTTCATCCAGATGAGATCAAGGCGGTCTGACCGCTCCTGATTTTCATGTGAGCAGGTCACCTGCGATAGTCTGGCACTCTGTGCCAGACTATCGACCCTGAATCCGTCGGCTTGACCGGACGGTGATTTCATTTTCTCCCTGCTTATGTCGATTCAAACAAGCCCAGGCTGGTTTCGCGGGTATGGTCTCATGGCCTGGGCTATTCCACGCGGAGGCGCTTCGCAAACGGGGGCCTGTTGAAGGGGGGGCTGTGGTCTCGGCCGGAAAGCATGATGTGAGTTTGGCCTCGACAGGCTCGGATGTTCACGGCGTTTCGATTCATCAGGTAGCCGATGGATCGAGGTTTGCGGATTCGGGACAAGTTGCGTGAGTGGAGGGTGGGGTGACCACCCTATGAAACCCGGGACAGCGAAACCCGATTCCGGCCGGTCGCTTTCGCGTTGTAAAGCGCCTCGTCGGCGGCCTTGATTACCGCGGTCACGTCGTCGTCGCTCTGTGGCGTGCAGCTTACTGCGCCGATACTGGCCGTCACGCATCCGTGCTCGCTGCCTGCGTGTTCAATGCAGCAACTGCATATGGCGTGGCGAATCTTTTCCGCGATCTCCGATGCGCCCGTGGCAGGTGTATCCGGAAGGACGACGATGAATTCTTCACCACCGTAACGTGCCGCGGTATCCGCGGGCCGCCGGATGCTGTCAGTGATGCAACGCGCGACCGCCGCGAGCGCATCGTCACCAGCCTGATGACCGTAGGTATCGTTATAGGCCTTGAACCGGTCAATATCCACAAATAGCAGTGACACAACGCTATGCGAGCGCTTCGCGCGGCGCCATTCCGCATCCAGAATTTCGCCGAGACTGCGGCGGTTGTTCAGCCCCGTAAGTCCGTCGATTCGCGCAAGGAGTTGCAATTCTGACTCAGCGCGCATCCGCCGACGCAGCTGGATTCCCAGCAGGGCCGCAAGACCAATGAATGTTGTGCCGAACAGGACCATCAGCGAACCGATCGTCAGTGCCCGTCGGCGCCACGCTGCGTAGATGTCCTGTTCAGCGGCGGCCGCCATGATGATCAATGATGTGTTGGGGAAATTCCTGAACCAGTAGAGACGGCGAATACCATCGATCGACGCCGTATCGCCGAAACTGCCTTCCTGCTCGGCTATGAAGTGCCGGAACGTGCTGGCGTTCCTGATGTCGCGCCCGACGATGCGCGGGTCGTAAGGTTGGCGCATGAGCATCACGCCATTCTTGCCGATCAGCGACAACGAGCCATGCGGACCGAGCGAGAGTCCCGCGAAGAGGGTGTGGAAATACTCGAGGTTCACCGAGAGCAGCACAATGCCGGCAAACGATCCGTCGGGATTTGAGATACGTCGGGTGAGCGCGATGCTCGGCGCGCCTCCTCTCAGCCGCGATGCATAGGGGTCACTGATATACATGCCGGCAGAGGGATTGTCGCGTTGGATCGTAAAATATTCGCGGTCAGCAAAATTGCCCTGGCGCGGCGAGTCGCTGCCTGAATCCAGGACGATATTGCCCCTGGCATCCAGTACGAGCATCGAACCAAGATATTTGGCGCTTGCAGCGCGATCGAACAGTACTTCACGGCGCAGTCTGGGAGACAGGGACATGACCTCGGGGTCCTTGAGTCCGTCCATCACAGCCTGCAATGACAGGTCATAAAGTTCGAAATTGCGTTCAATATCGCGCTCGGCAATGAGTGCGATGTCGCGCAAGGATTCGCGCGTATGGTTCATCGCATCCTGTCGGCTCTGGTACAGGACCATCGCACAGAGACCAACCATCACGATGGCGATGACGGCGCCAGCTCCGGCGACGAAGAGCGACGACGCAAAGAGTTTTCGCTGGATGAGCCCGATGAAATCTGCGATCAGACCCTTTCCAGTTTTTATCATCTTTGTCGGGCGAGGTAACTCTGGCTGGCCATCTGTCTGGTCAGCGTCGAAGGAGGTGTATGGGGGGCAATGAGGCTTCCCTGCTGTTCGCAGGTCGCGCCGCGCGCTACTGGCCCGTGCTGAGGCAGCAGCCTACATCAATTCTGGTGAACATGGGAACGGTGTGCCGATGGGCCTGCCGCAGTCGCTAACCACGTGCTACGGCATCTGAACCAGGAGGATCGGGAGGCACTGGGAGCCCGAATCCCCCTCAACGAGCGTTCGGGCGATTTGCCAATACTCGTCGGCACATCCTTCGAGGCTGCCGTCCTGCTGCCAGAGCTGATGGGCGCGCTCGCGGATTCTTTCGGCAAAACTCAGATCGTGCATGCAGTCATCTCCCTCTGAAACGGAGTTCCCGCGCGAGATTCTCAGCACCCCAAGCCACAATCACGTGCGCTCTAAAAAGTACGCTTTTCATCGACGATCACGCATCACGTCCCAACACTGGCGAGGGTCCATCTGCCTGAGCATCCTCCGTCGGATCAATTCACGACGGTAGTGACTGGCAACCAGCAGCGCGGCAACGGTCAGCCCCAAAACTCCGACGACAATTCCTTCCCACGAGTCGCTCATGGAAGATTCCTTGACTGAACAACTGGATCACCCGGTCAGTGTCACTTGTCGGCAGGCATGCGAGCGGCAGCTTTGAGAAAAAGCTGGCCGTCGTCGGTAAGGCAAGGGCGTTGCAGGCCGGAGGCGAGTTGCTCCAGCGTGACCAGCTGCCGTTCAAGGAGCGCTTCGAGATCCGCCCGATCCAGGCTCATTGGGTCCGGCGCGTCCTTGAGCAGCATGAGAGTGGCAAATTCATGTGGACTGAGCATCTCCGTCTCCTGGCTACACCTGCGTTTCGCTGGCAACCTGATCCGCCGTTCTCGCTTTGCGAGCGGGATCATTCGGGGATGGCGGCGGGATACCCAATTCAGCGGTGGATGCATGTCGCGCGCCAAGGTGCCCATCTTAATATTGAGATGAGTAAAAGATCAATATTTGGGAAAGATTTTTCCGTGCGGTGTGGCGGAGCGCTAGGCGGCACAAGCATGCCGCAATTGGGGGTGCAAAAAAGTCGTTTCCAGCACCACCAAGTCGCGAGGAAAGTCTCAGGGCCGCGACCAGTCGGCTCATGTGTGCAGGCCGGCCCTGCGACAGTCAGGATGTATTGCATGGCGAATTAACGCAACTAACCGTCTGCGCCGAGAACACCAACCCTCAACGTCAAAACCGCTCAGCAGGAAAGGCGGGCAGTCGCAAGGTGCTTTGTGGATAACGATGCTGGTTTTCGTTCGATCGATTCTGGTAAATTCGAAAATCAGCGGCGCAGTTAATTAGACGTCGCAGACGAATCTGACGAGGTTTCTCATGGACGTTGTTGATCTTGCTCCCGGCGTGTCGCCAGACGGACGCACGATCGTATTCCGCCTATCCGACCACCAGCGCGAAGTGGAATGCGCGATTACCCGCGAGGCACTCGTAGTGTGTTTCTGGCTGCCCGCTGACGCAGACAGCGACCGTATGCTGAAAACGTTCGCAGACGGCCGCCAACGCATCATCGCGGTTGCGGAAAGACGGATGCGGGCTCGCCCCGATCAGACCATCGAGTTGGCCATTGCCGACTTTCTCGCAAAGCGCTAAACCCTGCGAGACAGTTTTTCAGGGATTCGAAAAGTACGCAGCGGCGCAGGCCTGGCGGCGCAGTGCCCGCAGATGAATAATCTCGCGGGAAAAGTGACAACTGCTGATCGGTCTGGAGGGGTCCCCAGGCTTGCTGATCGTGGGCTCGCGCTCGGCAAAAACAAGCGTACGCCACAGTCTCGTCTGCTTTGCCCAGAGTCATTGGGGCTACGGCCAGGCGTTTCCGGCTAATGCCGGCCGAAAATTCCCGCAGGCAGTCCCGCTATAATCTGCCCGTTATTAAACCGCTCCTTGCATCTTCGAATCCGTGTCGACCAAGCGAAATAAGTCCCATAGTACCCGCGGCCATAAACCGCTGACCAGGACGCTTCTGTTGCCGATGGATCGTGCCTCGGCAAACGCACAGTCGCTTGCCAGTCATCTTGCGCTGGTCGCATGCCGGAGTGGTCACGGAAACGGGCACCACGTCAATGAACTCATGCGCGTGGTGTATCTGGGCTGGTTTCTGCAGCGAGCCGGATACGGCAGTTGTCCGGCTGAGCAATTCAGGATTGCCGAGTACGCCGTTGAGGCGATTTTGTCACATGCTCGCGAGTATGGCGAGTGGCAGCTACCGCCCGAGACGAGCGTTGACTTCGAAGCATTGCTGGCCCTTTACGACTCTCAACTCGCCCGTGCGCCGCTGCACGAAGTGCTCGCCGCGGAGCAGAAGCTCGGGGCATTTCTGGCCGGAACGTCCCGTTCTCCCATTCCCGCGGATGCCTGATTCTGGCCGGGACAGGTTGCGATCGTCGGGCATTATGCGGCAGTCGGCCCGCGGGTCAACGCGATCGCCAGGGGTTGGCCGTCCGGGGTTGGATTCATGAGTCGTTCTTCGCAGAACCGGGCTCCGCAGCAGGCGGCGTCTCCCAGTTCATCCGGTGGCGCTTCACCGTCTCGCGATGCCGTTTGTCCTCTTCCTCATGCAGGTACAGGCTCGTGGTGTTCAGCGACACGTGACCGAGATTGTCGCGGACCGTGCGCAGGTCGACCCCGCCGTCGGCCTGGTGCGAACCCGATGTATGTCGCAGCCAGTGCGCCGATGCACGGTCCAGTTCATCGGCGCGATCCGTGAACTCCGGTCCGCGGGCGCGCAGCCACGCGGCGGCGTTGCCGAATACGCTTCTGATCGCGTCGTGCACGGCTGAGCGCGACATGCAGCGGCGCTTTCCCCTGAACGGGATGAGGAGCGGCGTGTCGTCGGCGCGGCCCGGGAGCGACGGCAGGCCGTTCACCTTCCGGTAGCGGGCCAGCTCGGCGATCAGTTCGGGCGACGCGGGAACGATCCGCTCTTTCTCACCCTTGCCGAGGATGTCCAGCCACCACTGCTCGCGTCCGTCGGCGCCGAGCCGGCGCGAGAAGTCGCCCATCTTTCCGGCGGCGACCTCTGAGATGCGCATGCCTTGCAGGTAGAAGAGGGTGGTCAGCCACCGGCAGCGGGCGGCGTACGCCTGCTGCAACCCGGTGTCCTGCGGTAACTGCCCGACGAAGCCTTTGACCTCATCCCACAATGAAATGGACAGGTAGCGCGTGACACGCGGTACCGCGTGTTTTCCACGTTGCCGCAGCAACGCCATCGGGTTGCCGCGCAGGTAACCTGCGTCCACCAGCCAGGTGAACATGCCGTTCAGGATGATCAGCGCCTGGCGCTGGCTGGCCAGTGACAGCGGGCCGTTGAACGGCCGCCAGCGGGCATCGCCGCGCGGGTATTTGCCACGGCTGGCCGACACCCAGCGGTTTTCGGGCTGCGGGTTGACGAGGAACACTTTGAACAACAGCAGATCCTCGTGCGTGAGCGACGACAGCGGCTTGCCGAGTTGCACGACGGCCCACAACAGCAGCCGCTCGGCTTCCTTGCGGTAACTGTCGAAGGTCGTCTTCGTGTCAGCGTAATTGGAGAGCCACGCGCGCACCGCATCGAGGTCATTGCGGGCCGACAGCTGCGAATTCGCGGGGTCGCCCCGGTTGGTGCCGTCGCGACCGTCCAGGCGTTCCGGAATGATGAGCGACTCGACGGGCTGGATGGACGCAATCGGGGTGTTCGACACGGTTCGGGCGGCTCCCAGAGATGTGACGCGTTTCCGGCCGGCACTCGCGACCATTTAGACGACATTATAGGCCTAATGTCGTGTAAGTCGTAAATGCAGTTAAAAGTGGTGCGGTTTACGTAGTATTATTTGGAAAATTCCTCAGAACCTCGCCCATGTCCGACGTCCTGCCCGACGAAACCCGTCTTGCCGCCGAGATCGATCGCCTGAAGGCCGCGCATCCGAAAACCCGCGAGCTCTATCGTGAGGTCTGCGCGCTGCTGTTCTTCCGTTACGGCATCACGCCGACCGCCAACCGCCTGTACCAGCTGGTCCGGCGCGGCAGCATGGGCACGCCGACCGCGGTGCTCGGCGAGTTCTGGACGGAATTGCGCGAGAAGAGCCGGGTGCGCATCGAGCACCCCGACCTGCCGGCTGAACTCGGCGCGGCCGCCGGCGAACTGGTGGCCACCCTCTGGTCGCGCGCGACCGCGTCAGCGGAGGCCGCACTCGACGCGCTGCGCGCCGAACTCGAGGCGCAGCGCGTCGAGGCGCAGCAGGCGGTCGTCGCCGCCCGCGATGAGCTGGGTCGCACCGAGACGGCGCTCGAGCAGCGCACCGCTGCGCTGCTGGCCGCGCAGGTCGAGGTGCGGGATCTGGACAGGGCACAGGCCGAAGGCCACGCGCAGCGGCAGGCGCTGGAGGCAGAACTGGCGAGGGTCCAGGCGGCGCTGGCCGCGCGCGAGCGCGAGCTGGTGGAGGTCAGGGAAGGGTTTTCGCGCGATCTGGAAAAGCAGCGGGAAGCGGCTGAACGCGCGGAGGAACGGCTGCGGGCCTCCGAAAAGCGCGCCCTGCTGGAGATTGATCGCGAGCGAAGTACCGCAACGAAGCTGCAGAAAGAGCTGGAAGAAGGCACGCGTCGGGCGGACCGGAAGGATGAAGACCATCGCCGTGCATCTGAAACCATGCAGGCGCAACTCGGCGACGCGCGTCATCAGGCGGGCGTGCTGCAGGGGCGGCTGGATGCCGTTCAGGCAGAGAATATGCGGCTGCAGGCGGAGATGACGACGCTGCGGGAGGCGGAAACGCGAGCGCGGGAAACCCGGGCATCGGCCGCCTCGGCCGGAGTCCGGAAGACTCCACGCCCGACCGGTTCGTCCCGCACCGTGCCGACTGCCAAACTAGCAACGCGTCGCAAGAAAGCGGTATAAACACAGGGTAATTTGCCACCAGGGAAATGGGCTGCATGGCTGACATCTACCTGCTCAGTGGACTGACGCTTCCGCAAGGCGTCGCGCATGAGTCCCTGCCCGGGACCGTGACCGGCTTCATGTCGGATTGCTGGCAGGGCATGAGCCGCACGCAGATGATTGCCCGCGCGAAACGGCGGGGTATGCGTCTGTCGTTTCGCGCAACGGCACCATGCCCTTCCGGCGAAACCGGCGTGTTCGAGCTGCGCTTCAACGATGGCGCAGGCGAATTCCTGATGCTGGCGCGGCTACAGCGGGTTGGAAACAGGCCCGGTGGAAATCGGCGTACCCGCCGGACCGACGTATCCCGCGCCCCGGCGCGCGATCTCCGACAGACCAGGTTGTTCTGACGTGACGGCCGCAGTTGCCGCGCAACGCGCCGCTCGCTATGCTCGCAGCCTTCAACGGATCGGGAGTGGTGAAGTGCGGCGCGTGACGGTCAGAAAATCATCGGTTCATGGGCGAGGTGTGTTCGCGCTACAGGCGATTCCGGCCGGCCAGCGGATCTTCGAATATCGCGGTGAGGTGACGTCGTGGCGGCGGGCCTCTGCCCGGTACCGGCGTTCGGGAGTGCCCGGCCACACATTCATCTTCGGACTGGCTGACGGGCGCGTGATCGACGGCAGCGTTGGGGGCAACAGCGCCCGCTGGCTGAACCACTCCTGCCAGCCGAACTGCGAGGCGATCGAGGACGAGCGGGGGCGGGTTTTTATCGGGACGCTCAAAGACGTAATGCCGGGCGACGAGCTTTCTATCGCCTATGGACTCACGATCGATGAGGTGAAGTCCCCAGAAATTGTCGCTGACTATGTGTGTCGCTGTGGGGCGAGGAAATGCACGGGTTCGCTGCTAGCCTGACGAGCGGATAACGACTTCCGCCAGACGCAGGAGAACTCTGCGCTAGCAGTGTGAAACGGGCACTCCCCGGAAGCCAGGCCGGATCGTTGTTTTGAAACTGAAAGCGCCAAACCGGAAGCGACGTGAAGATTGTCTCCGCACTGCGGAGGGAATTTGAGGGGCAGCCCGGAAAGTCGCGCCCAGGTTGCCGTCCAGCGGCGGCTCCGGTAACGTATCTTTCTCACCTTGGCAACGCAATCGCAATGCCCGTTTCAGAGGAAATGAAACCATGAACAAGCACGAACTCGTCGATGCCGTGGCCGCCGCGACCGGAAACAGCAAGGTGGCCGTCGCAGGAGCAGTCGATGCACTCATCGGGGCAGTGACGAGCGCGGTAGCGAAAGGCGAACCTGTGCAACTGGTGGGTTTCGGTACATTTGCGACCGGGGCGCGTGCCGCACGGATTGGTCGTAATCCCGCTACGGGTGCGGAGATACAGATCGCTGCGGCAAAGACCGTGAAGTTCACGGCGGGCAAGGCGTTCAAGAATGCCGTGAACGCAGCGTGAATGATGTGATGATGCATTTTTTCCCGTTGGCGGCCGGAGTGCAGCCTGTATGAGCGCACTCACGCCCGCATTGCTACTGAACGAAGTCCGGCTCCTGATCGATTCGGCCCGTGAGCGCACGGCCGCAGCCGTGAACGCCGAACTAACCCTGTTGTACTGGCGGGTGGGGCGCTGCATCCACGCGGAAGTGCTGGGCGGCGTCCGTGCAGAATACGGGCAGCAGGTGATCGCGTCGCTTGCAAAGGCGCTCACCGCCGACTATGGCCGTGGCTGGAGTGAACAGCAACTGCGGCATTGTCTGCGCGTCGCGGAAATTTTCACGGACGAGGCAATTCTCTCCGCAGCGCGGAGAGAATTGAGCTGGACGCACATCAAGGCGCTGATCTATATCGAAGACCCAATCAAGCGCGAGTTCTACCTGGAGCTCTGCCGGCTCGAGCGCTGGTCGTCGCGGCAACTGCAGGAACGGATGAATTCGATGCTGTTCGAGCGCAGCGCGATTTCACGCAAGCCGGCAGAGGCCATCCGGCATGACCTGGCGCAGTTGCGGCAGGAACAGCGGGTGCAACCGGATGTCTTGCTGAAAGATCCGTATGTGCTCGATTTCCTCGGCCTGAACGATCACTACCTCGAAAAGGATCTCGAGGACGCCATCCTCCGGGAAATGGAGCAATTCCTGCTTGAACTCGGCGCAGGCTTTACGTTTGTGGCTCGCCAGAAGCGGCTACAGATCGATAACGATGATTTCTACATCGATTGTTCCGATTTGCGGGTTATTCCGATTTCGTCGGTGCTTGCTGCTTGACTTGCCGAGTGACCCGGGATGGCGTGCTGGCGGCTGGTGTGGGTATCGGGATAGTGCGGTCATCAGGTGAGTCCGCAGAGTCGTTGAATGATGTCCTGCCGGTCGTGCCAGATCGGGGGCGGTGACGGGCTGACGTTGTGGCCTTGGGTGGCTTTCTCCAACGCCGCGCGTTTCATCTCGGTATCGGCGTGGGCGTAGATGAGGGTCGTCTCGGGGTCGGCGTGTCCGAGCCACTCGGTGAGGATCGGGAGGGGCATGCCCGCCTGGTAGAGATGCATCGCACGGGAGTGGCGAAGCATGTGAGGGTGGACCTTCCCGGGCATCTCCGGGCAAGCCTGCCGGGCCGTGTCGGCGTGCTGGCGCAGGAACCGGGCGACGTTGTCGTCGGACATAGGCGTCTTGCGGTGGTCGTGGATCGTGTAGAACAACGGCTGGACTAGGTCTCCGTCAGGGTGGAACGTTTCAACGTAGCGGCGGAAGTGCGCGGCAGTGTCAGGGGTGATTGGCAGCCTGCGAGGCTTGGAGCCCTTTCCGACAAGTTCGGCACTACGCCGCTGCGTATTGATGTCGCCGACGGTCAGGGCAAGCATCTCGGCGTCACGAGCAGCGAGGTCATACATGAGGATCATGAAGAACTGGTCGCGCAGTCCGGCCTTGGTAGCTGGGTCGGGCGCAGCGAGCAGGGCCGTGACTGCGGTAGTGGTCAGGTGGCACACGGGCAGCTTGGCCGGGCTCTTCTTCTGCGGGATGCCGGCGATGTCAGCCAGGTGCATAGCGAGCGTGGGCTCGGCGGTGGCGGCGTAGTGGAAGAACGAGCGGATACACGCCAGGCGCTGGTTGTAGGTGGTGGCCGTCCAGCCACGCGTGGTTGTCATGTCGTCGAGGAACCCGGCGATGAGCGCCCTGTCGAGGACGGCGAAGGTCACCTTCTCCAGCCGGATTCCCCGGCTGTTGTCGACGTAGCCCAGGAGAAGGTTCCAGGCCTGCCGGCAGGCCGTGATCGTATGGGGGCTGACGGCGCGCTGGCGGGGAAGGAAGACGGTGAACCATTCCCGCAGGTGCCGGTAGAAGGTGTCGATGGGCGTGTTCACGGGGTTACCTCCGGGATGATGCCGGCCGCGCTGGTCAGGCCGGTCGCGGCGAGGCGCTCGG
Source organism: Paraburkholderia nemoris (assembly GCF_905221015.1). NCBI lineage: Bacteria > Pseudomonadati > Pseudomonadota > Betaproteobacteria > Burkholderiales > Burkholderiaceae > Paraburkholderia > Paraburkholderia nemoris. The sequence goes on from NZ_CAJNBO010000022.1 coordinate 37,422, forward strand.
GCAGCAGGTGGATGTAGTAGGCGGTCGAGGAGTAGGTGTCGTGGCCCATGTATGCCGATAGATAGGGCAGCCAGACGTTCAGGTCGCGCCCTTCCTCAACCCACCGAGTCAGGGTGCGGGTCGCGTAGTTGTGACGCAGTGTGTAGGGTGTCGAGTACGGTGCGATGCCGCCGGCCATCGCGCGGCACCGGTGGTAAGACGCCGTGACCCAGCGCGCCGGGTAGGGCTGGGCGGGGTGATCCTCGAAGAAGAACGTCCGTCCGGGGCGGCGCAGTTCGGCGAGATCGTCGAATCGGACAAGCAGACGAGCCAGGGCCTCTTCGACGGGGACTCGACGATCCTTGTTTCGTTTCGATCGCTCGATTGTCAGGACAGCCGATCCTGAGTCGACGTCGCGGCGCCGCAGCAGCCGCGCCTCTTGGGGCCGCAGCCCGCACCCGAGCATGAGACGGAACAGCACCGGGATCGTGTACTCGCGGAACGGGCTGGCCGAGCACGGTGTGATCCGATCCGCCGCAGCGAAGAACGCCGCCAGATCTGTGTCGGCGAACAGATGCGGCAAGCTCCGAACGTGCGGGCTTATCCACGCAGCGGGCAGTACAAACGCGTCCTTGCCAAGCAGGCGCAAATACTTGCCGAACGCTCGGACAGCGTGCGCCTTGTGAGCGGGCCAATCGACCCGCGTGCCCTCCTGACACCAAGCCGTGGCCAACTCGCGGTTCAGGACCGTTTCGCCGGGATAACGCCTGGCGCAGAATCGGTCGAAGCTCATCATCGGATAAGCCAGAGTCCTGCGGGAGTATCCGAGCGCTTCGCGCCAGTCGAGCATCGCCTCAATGTGGGAAGCGAAGGCGCTGGTGAACGTGATCATCGCAGGCCCTCCCTCGTGCAGACCAGACTGTCCAGCGGCAGGCAGCAGTCCCGCAGCGACACGTCGGCTAGCGCGATGTAGCGGCGGGACGAGTCGACGTTGGCATGGCCGAGAACTTGCGCGGTCAGCGCAAGCTCGGCACCAGACTCGACCAAGCGGGTTCCCGCTGTGCGGCGCAGTGCGTGGAAGGTCTTGCCATCTCCTGCGTGGTGGGCCACGCCGGCCTTGTCGAGCCAGCGGGCCATCAGCAACGCGCCTGTCGGGCCGGTCAGCTTCACGAACGGGGCCTTGAGGCGCACGAACACCTCCGGCGCCTCGCACTCGGGCCGGCCGCTGAGCAGCCAGTCCGCGATCGCGTTGCCCACCTGTGCCAACAACGGTAGCGTCACCGCTGCGGATGTCTTGTGCTGGATCATGCGGATCTCGTCGCGCCGCCAGTCGATCTCGTCTAGTCGGAGCGCTGCAATGTCGCCGCCGCGGAGGCCCGTGGATAGCGCCAGCACGACCATCGCATAGTCCCGCTTCCCATTCGGGGAACCGGTTTCGATTGCTGCCACGATGTTCGCAGTCTCCTCCGCAGTGAAGCACGGCAGCGCTCGTACCCGTCGCGGCCCCACTCGGGCCAGCAGAGCCTCGACCCTTAGCGCGTTCAGCCCGCGCTGGTTGGCGAACGCGAAGAACCGCTTGATCGCCCAGACCGTGTTCCCCATACCCGCGTTGTGACGTGGTCGGGCGACGACCAGATACTCTCGGACATCCTCGATGTTCACCGCGGGAAGGTCGCGACCGAGCGCGTCCAGGTGACGCAGGAACTGGCGGACTTCGAGCACAAGTAACCGCACCGACCCGGCCGACAGCTCGCCACACGCTGACTTCGAGAACGCATCCAATATCATCGCCGAAGCGTCCCGCAGACCAGACGCCGGCCTACGCCGTCGCCAGTTCACGGCACCAGTCCGCTCGAACTCCAGCAGCATCCGGGCCGACTTCTCCAGAGCCGATCGCATCACCTCGCCGATCTCTCCGCGGCGATGACGCTCATCCATTGCCGCCAGGAACTCCACGAGGATTGCGTCTGTCAATCGCGCACTCTCGCGCGTCTGACAGAAACGGACCACGACGCGGCAGCACGCGCGGTAATACTTCTGAGTGGCGTCGGCCAAGCCGATCCGAGCCCCCCGGGACATCACTCCCTCGACAAGGACAGACAGTTCGTTGTCGTTCTCCATGACGCAGACCTCCTATCGGATAGGCGTGACCTCTCACGTCAGGGCCACGCACCTATCACGATGCGCCGGTCAGCCTCATCGCACCACCTCACCCTCGAGCGCCCCAGGGAGCCTCTCGGTTATCCCGATCCGTCGGAGCGAAACTCCTTGCCTCAGCCGCCCTTACGCAACCGTCGGAATAACCCGCAAATCGGAACAATCGATGTTATGCCGAGGTCGGCATAACATCGACCTGCTGTTTTACAACCGCAAGCTGAAGCGACTGGTGGCCGTCGAACTGAAGCTCGGCGCTTTCAAGGCCGAACACAAAAGCCAGATGGAACTCTATCTTCGCTGGCTCGCAAAACATGAGCAGGAACGGGACGAACTGCCGCCGCTTGGCATTATCCTGTGCGCCGGAAAGAAACAGGAGCAGATCGAACTGCTCGAACTGGACAAAAGTGGAATTCACGTCGCCGAATATCTGACCGTGCTGCCGTCGCGTGAGACGTTGCAGGCCAAACTTCACCAGTCAATCGAGACGGCGCGGCTGCGGCTGCAGAACAAGCCATAGAAGTAATAGTGGGACGCGCTGTGTTTCAGCACGGGTGGCCCAACGGGTCGCCCAGTCAAACCGTCGGCGTAGCCGCTTCGCGAACAACCCGACGAGCGCTCGCGGCATTCGCGGCAGGCGCTACAACTTTTACTTCGAAATCGCTCTTACTTTCGCTTCATCGGACGCCGACGCGGTGAAGCGGCTGGTGGCCGAGTGCTGGCCCGGGATGAGCCGCGCGCAGCTGGTCGCGCGCGCCCGCCGCCGGGCCCTTCAACCGTCCCTCGGAGCCGCAGTGGGCAACCCCGGCGCGCCGGCGCCGGGGGAGACTGGGCTTTTCAGCCTGACACTGCTGGCCGAGGGCGTGCCGGTCCGGCTCATCGCGCATCTGCGGCACGTGAAGCCGCGGCGCCAGTCGGCGCGCCCCGTGAAGGCATCAAAACCCCCAGCGCGCGATCCGCGGCAGGGCGATCTTTTCTGACGGACCCCGAGGAACTGAACAATGGGCCGACCCCGGATTGAATGGAGCGATGCGCAACTGCTCGCGATCATGAATGGCATCGCCGCGATCGACCGGGATTTCCCGCGCGACAATGCACGCTTCCTGGATGGCCTGATCGCGGAAGTCCGGGCCATTACCGGCCGCGTGTTTGGCGCCACCACCTACAGCCGGCTGCTGCGCGATGTCGCGCCGCAGGCCGGCGTCCGGCGTCATCCGAGTGCGCCGACGGTCCAGCAGGCGATCCTGCGCGCACAGGCGCTCGCGCCGATGGCGCAGCCGGGCCGCGCGGACAGCCGGCCAGCCGATCTCGAGCTGATGCGACAGGCGCTGGCCCCGGTGGTGCGCGAGGCGCTCGCACCGCTATATGCCTCGCAGCGCGAGCGGGGGGACGGGCATGCGAGCGGTGCCGCCCAAGATCGTGGTGACGCGAACGCGATGATGCAGCAGCCACTGCTGCAGGCGGCGCTGGAAGATGCGCACGCGCGGATCCGGCGTCTTGAGCAGGACAATGCCCAGCTGCACCGCGAACTCGGCGAAGCGCATGCGGCGCGGGATCTGGCCGGTGAACACGTGAACCGGCTGCTCGGCGATCTGTACGCGTCGATCGAACGCGCCGGCGTCGGCGCCACGACCCTCGCGCAGACGGCCGAGCAGCTGGCCGGGACCGAGCGGTTTCTCAAGATGCAGAACGATGCCGTGCGGCTGCAGGCGAGCGGGGAGGCGGACGCGCTGCGGGCGCAGAACGGCCAGCTGCGCGAGCGGATTGACCATCTGCTGCTCGAAGTCGACCAGTACCGGCGCACCCTGGCGACCCGCCCGCCCGGCAGTCGCTGAGCGCGCGGCACGCCGGCGCGGGTGGCCGCCCATCGGGCCGGTGCACGGGTTCCAGCCGGAGGTGCCGGTTCGTGATTACTCCAGTCTGGGGTGTCCATTTAACCGGAGTTAGCGATTTGCCTCCACGGGCGATGGTGCCTGCCATCACTGATGTGCGGCTATCGCATCCAGTACACATGAACCTGTCGTCTCCAAGCCGCCGTCCTCGCGGATGTCCACAGGACGGGCAGACGAAGCCGCAAGGCCATCGCAGCCATTCGAGGTAGTCCAGGCAGTCTGCATCAGTCGGGAACCAAGCCTGAAACTCCCCAAGGGACTTAGGGCAGTGGGTGCTGGCGGGGGGGACGTTCCATTGCCCAGTCTGCGCTCAACTCCGGTTAAATGGACACCCCAGACTCCAGTTATCAGATGTGGCGATTTTCGAGAAGATGGGGATCGCCGGGCTATTTGTCAGCGGCCAGTAGGCCACAGGCTCGCTCCGGTGGAGCGGGAGACTGATGGCGCCAGGGCGCATCGTCGCTCAATTGAGGCGAACTCTTGCAAGTAGAAAAAAGGACGTCTGCCAGCTGGGATGAGGGCGCCGTTCAATCGGCTTCGATGGGGACTGTCCGGTGGAAACCTCATCACCTTCGCCCTGTGAACTTGGTTCGGCGCCCGACCTAGGGGCCATGAACGTATTCCGGGCCAAAGAAGCTTTGAGACGTAAGCCATTAGATGCAGTTTGGTAATAGCAGTTATCCAATCTGGCAGGGAGACGGAAGAGTGCCGTCGTGATCACGCGTTTTCCTCATCGGTCGGCAGTGCGCGAGCGTTTGCGGCTGACTGACGCAATTCGCGACACAGGGGACGTCGACAGCTGGCCGAGCGCGGAAGCCGGGGGGCAGTTATGGAATGAGTCAAGGCACCCTTGGTTGAACCCCCGAGCATTGCGAGCAGCTCAAGGGGTAAGAGCGGCTTCGCGCACATGCAGGGCTTCAGCGCTAGCATGCGCAGCGTGCCGACAAAGACGCCACCCCATCGCGTCACTCGCACGTCGACGATCAACCACGTGCGGGATTTCCCGCGGCTCATCTTCATACCAGCACGCCGCGGATCGCCAGTTAGCGCTTCACGCGCACCGGCACGACAATCGAATCGCGCGCGTGCGCGTCATTGCCGCCGATCAGGCCGTGGTGGCCGTCGTCGCCGAAGCGAGGGGACGAGAGCTGACGCACCGCGATCCGCGGCTCGCGTAATTGGCGTGCGCCAACTCGCAGCGCCGCCGCGCCCTAGCCAGCAAGACGTCTCGCAGGTTGGTCTGCGCTTCCAGGTGCAGGCTTTCACGGGCGGCCCGGGCGGGTTGCCTCAAAGGCAGATTTTTCGGCTGGCGTGATCATCGGAAAGCCTGCCGCCACTGCACGCCGGCTTTCGGGTTCGTTTACAGGGAGGGCGGCACATGCTGCACCTGCCACGCAGCGCCCGGATGCGGCGAGTTCGTTACCCTTCGAAAACGTCTGCGTTGTGTTCATAGCACACCGCGCGATATCGGCGTAGGCGCTCGTCGTGTAAGTGACCAACGGATACAATACATCGGTTAAATTCAACCTCGACACACAATGAAGAGAATCCGTCTACTGCATCTCTCAGACATTCACTTTCAGCGTCCCGGAAAGATAGGGCATGATCCAGATTACGCGCTGCGCGAAGAGCTTCGCCTGGACGTCGACAAGATGGTCCGCGACCGTGGAGCAATTGACGCTATCGTGGTGACAGGCGACGTCGCTTTTTCTGGTGCGAAGCACGAATATGAGGAAGCGGAGCGTTGGCTTGACGAGCTTACCGCCACGGGGGGCTGTGGGCGCGAAATGGTGTATGTTTGTCCAGGCAACCATGACGTAGATCGCGAGTACATCCTAAAAAACAGCCCGGTCCGTGACATGCACAGATCTATTCGGGGCGAGGCGAACAACGAAGAACGTGAACGACAGCTATTGATCCGCCTCGGCGAGGACACGGCCAGTGAGCTGATTTACAAACCGCTTACCGAGTACAACGAATTCGCCGCCCGTTACGACTGCACGTTTTTTGCGGACAAACGGTACGCTTGGGACAGTGAGGAAGATCTCGTTCTGAACGATGGATCGGTTCTGAAGGTACGGGGTTTGAATTCGGCGCTACTTTCGGGACCCGGCGACACGAAGGGATCGCTGTTCCTCGGGAAGAGGGCTTGTACCATTCTGCGGCGCCCCGGAGTTGAGTATCTGACTATCTGTCATCACCCGCCGGCGTGGCTACTTGACAGCACAGATGCGGAGAGTCTTCTCCAGTCCAAGGCAAAGATTATGCTGTTTGGTCACGAGCATAACCAGCGAGTCGCGTTTGCGAGAGACCACGTTACGTTGTATGCCGGCGCGGTCAACCCAGCACGTGATGAGGCGCCGTGGAAACCCGGATATAACATCATTGAGATATGGATTGAAGCAGGCGCGAAGCGTGAACTTCATGTCGAAATCGTTGCGCGGGAATGGCAGGAAAACCCGACGCAGTTTCGCAACCATGAAGACACGGATAACCGTCCGACGCATAAGCATCACTTTGACCTCGTTCCCTGGACCGCGCCAAAACCAGCGGAGGTGCCTGTGATACCAGCGAAAAGCAGTGACTCGGCGGTAGCCGATGCATCCGTCGAAACGACGACACCACCAATGCGTCGAATAGTGAATGAGTTTTTCCGGCTGTCGATTTCGAGAAAGAGCGCGATTGCCGGAACACTCGAATTGCTCGAAGAGAGCGAAAAAGGATTGCCCGAGGTTCAGCGCTTTACGCGCGCACTCGAACGGGCAAGGCAGCGTGGGAAACTTGCGCTGCTTTGGCAGATGACGAATGAGAGAAGCTAGAACAATGTCCGAGACTACCTCGCAATACCTGTTGCGACTGCATTCAGCCATTGGCATCACAGCCGATGCCGCGTCGATTGAGCGTCGATCGATTGCTATCGATGCGCTACGTGCAAATATCAGTGTTGAGCAGACGATTGCCGCGGCCGCCGTGTCGACAGGATTGGTCGCCGATCTGGCGAAGGTCCGGGAACTCCTGAGTCCGGTAAGTGAAGCGGACCCTGACTTTGCGCCGGTTCAGCTGGACAAGGCCGCAGCAGCTGTGTGCGCAGCCATAACGAATTCAGTACTCGCGACTGGCGGCAGAACGGGACTGGCGGCAGCGCTTGTGATCATGTCTGCTTCGATGGGGCAGCCGGCCAAACATGTCGACGGTCGGTTGAAAGCGATCGCGCAGGAGCAGCTTTGGCTGATGCAACGTGCGGCGGCGCCAGTGGCGAAATACGCTGCACCGAAACCACAGGTTACCGCCGAGCACGTCAAGGCGTTGAATGATGTCCTCGCCACCGGAAACGTCGTAAATGCCGTCGCTCCGATGCAGGCCGTAGTCGATGGAATACTCGCGACATTCGCCGCTCAAAGTGCGGCCGTAACAAGGGCGTTCGAAGCGCTTTCGGTCCGGCAGTCGATAGTTGAGGACGAGACCCTGATGCAGTGGTGGGTGGTAGGCAAGGCGAGTGCTGAAACCCTGCGTCCGTTCGCCGCATTGCCGCCCTTCGAAGCCGCTGCACGGGCAGCCGGCGATCTTTCGGTCATGGTTTCTCCGCTGCGCCCCGCTGGTCCGTTTGCAGCACCGGCTCTACTCGAGAGGGTTCTGTGTGCCGACGATCTTGCTCGCAACCACGCGAAGTCATTCGCGGAAGCGATTGTCGGTATACCGCTCGCGGAGCGTCCGGCAATTTTTAAAAACAAGCCGTCCACGGCGAACGTGCCGGGCGTCTTCCCGATCATGCTCGCTGCTGAATATTCGATCGAAAGCGGGGACGAAGAGGACTGGCAACCTCGCTTTAAGCGTGCTGCACACGTCGAGGTACACACTAAATTGACGCCGAGTGAATTCGCAGAGCAACTTTACCGAGAACGCTTGCTATGGAATCTGCTCCAGAAGTAAAAGAACCATTGAAAGGAAAATGCACTACGGCCGGCTGCAACGCGCCGACAGATCGCTGCATCGAAGGCCTCGCGCCCGAAGAGTGCCCGAAATTCGTGATAGGGCCTGAAATCGATGAAATTGCATTCGAGGCGAGCCGCCCTGTCGATCAGGAAAGCGTTGTTCGCGTAAGCCGCTTTGGCCGGTCGCTTACGGCTAAGGATGCCGACGAATGCATGCTGTCGACGCCTGTAGGTCGCCGACTTGCTGTAGTTTCGCTTGTCGGGGTACCTGATTGCGGAAAGACGACCCTAGTTTCCAGCCTCTACGAAATCGTGCGTCGCAATCTTGCAGAAAGGATTGGCTTCGCTGGTAGTGAGACGATTCACGGATTCGAGGAGCGTTGTCATATGTCGCGGCTCGCTTCGGACCGCGAAACACCTGACACGCCACGAACTGTGCAGGAACTCCAGTTTCTTCACATGAGCGTCGTAGATCGAGATGCGATCGAGCGCGTCGAACTGTTCATGGCGGACCGCCGGGGAGAGCAGTTCCAGGACGTGTTGGATCGACCTCCGCTGTCAGAAACGCTGGTTGAAGTGCGAAGGGCAGATTCTGTCGCCTTCCTGCTTGACGGCGAACATCTCGTCGACGGTAGCAGGCGCGAGTCGGCGATTTCGAAGGTGCACCTGCTCGCGATGGCGTTGAAGAACGTGATCCGGCATTCGATTGCGATGCAACTGGTTATCACTAAGACCGACAAGATACATAGTCACCATCACGAATTACTGGTAAGGCGCCGGGTCGATGCACTGTCATCCCTGCTCGTTCAGATGTTTCCGAAGCAGATTCGATATTCGGTGCATTACGTCGCCGCGCGCAACTTGGACGATGGGTCGAACGGTATGCACGAGTTGTTGTCCGATTGGATGCAAGTTTCAAATGACGAAGAGCATCTGCAAGTCGCTCCTCCGATCGGGAAGGGCGCTTTTGAACGCCTGATGAATCTGCGCGGCGCAAAAATATGACGAGAAAACTGGTTATTGCGGGAATGCCTGACTCGGGGAAGAGTACCTTTCTCATTGCCTTACGACATCTTTTGGTGTCACATGAAGTGCAATCAGTCCTGCGCGCGACTCGCCTTTCCGACGCAGAAAAGCACCTCAACGGTCTCGCGGAGAAGTGGCTCGCGTGTGAACAGGTGGACCGCACCCAGACGGGTGTCGAAGAGTGGGTGTCGTTGCACGTCAGGAAGGAGGCCGATTCGAGCGAGGCCGAAATCGTCGTGCCAGATTTCTCGGGCGAAGCTTTTCGGCGTCCCGCCGCAACGGGAAACTGTTCGTCCGGTATTGCACGCATGCTGTTCGAGTTGGACGGTTTGCTCCTTTTTACAAATGCCGATCGTAGCGCGGACGATGTTCGACTGGAGGCTCTGGCCAGCCTGTTCGCCGTGCCGTCTGAAGCGGAGGGGAGTGGAACGGATGGGACGAACGCGAAGCCGTCGCGATCGGAATCAGGTACCGAACCTGAGAGCGGTGACGCAAATCCCGTGATGCAGCCGGCGATGGCGGACCCCGCCGGGGTTGCTAATAGTGCTCCGGCGTACAGTGCTGCACCGTTCGATCCGGTAAACATGCCTGAGGAGGCGCTGCTGGTTGAACTGCTCCAGATTCTGAATCGCCGTCCCCGTGTCCCGACGGCTAGGGCCATCGCAGTGATTGTTTCGGCGTGGGATGTCGTAGAAGAGCAGGACGTATCGCCCGAGCAGTGGCTTGAGCAGCATCGCCCCATGGTTTGGCAGTATCTTCGTAATAATGACGATCTCTGGTCGATTCGTGTTTATGGAGTGAGTGCCCAAGGGGGTAAGCTCCCCGATGAACAGAAGGCGCTTCAGGCCAAGATTCCTGGGGAGCGTGTTCAGATCGTCGGCCATGGCGCGCAGCCGCATGACCTCACTGCGCCCATCGACTGGCTCATGACTGGCGGCGTTGTGGAAGACCATGCGTGAAAAGCCTTTTGAGTTCGACCAGGTGGTGCATGGATACCGGGACGGACATCGACAACTAGCGGCATCGCTCGTGCTAGACGCCGAAGCTGCCGATGCTATGGCGTTGGCAAGTGATCTTTTGACGTCGCGGGGTCTTCGGTACGACGAAGACTACATCACAGCTTATCCTCTACGAAGCGAACACAAGTACGTGTTTTCGCGGACTTGGCCCGCACAGGAAATGCCGCGCCCAGGTTGCGTCTGGACACATTCACTAGTGCTGGACTACGTGACGGTGTCGAAAATTAATGATGCCGGATTCATCCTGTCGCTGTTTCGTCGGCCGTCGATCTCATCGCTTTCGACCTATGCGGTTCCGCTGACGTACGACGGTGAGCCCCTCGTCGATCGTCATGCTGCTGTTGCCTTGCCTGAGGCCGACGAAACAGTGCGCCGCGTGTACGGAGCGAGATGGTCACAATGCGACATCGTGCTGGATAGTCGTGGATCAAAACGGGATGAAGAGATCGTCATCGCCATCTGGTCGCAAATGCCGCCGCGACTGCGCAGAACCATCGCCTTTTGTACCGAGCCATCGGCTCGCGGGCTGCCACTGGAGGCCGAAGCGACAATGCGGTTTGCGTCGTTTCCCGAGCCTCAAATACCCAATCCGAGCGACGAAGTCGGACGCGCCACAGGTTCGGGGCGCGGGATCAGGCTCCTTGCAAAGGATTTAACCCGGACTCATACGACGCCCCTGCGTCGTTTCCTAAGGCGATACTCGATCGACGTGAGCGACTCTTTCGGTGCAATGCCGGTCCTCGCGGAAGTGTTTCTCCTGATTGGCGATGCTAGGGAGCTTGAGGACTTCGCCGAGGTCGCGCGATTGCTCGGGCGAGCCTTTTCGAACAGACGTGACGCGCAGCTCCTCAAGCAGGATCTCCTGCTTGGTCGCTTCTTCGAAGGGCCAGATTCGACCGAAAGGCGGGCGCTCTCATTCTTGGGCACATTGCGCTCGATCGACCGTCAGGAATTGATGATGACCCTTCCTGACGAGACGCAACTCTCTGATGTGTTCTTGGACGTCGCGCGTGAGCCATCAATGCTTGCCGAGATGGTCACGCTACGCCGGAACGAGGAGCTGGCAGAACTCGTAGAATCCTGTTTCCGTCACACGATTGCCCTTATTCCACCCGACGTACTTGCGACACTACCGATCAATGAGCAGCAAGCAGTTGAACTCGCCAAGATGCGTCCGGACCTTCTGACAGACGAATCGTTCTGGTTGCTAAATGCATCGTCGAGGAAGGTGCTGCTACGGTCTTGCCAGCTTGACGGAGAATCCGTGTCGTGCTTTATTCGGGTATTTCGCGATACGCTGGATGAAGAAGATTTCGAATTCCTTTTGTACGTGGAACCCGGGAGCGTAGTTAGCAGTGTTTCGATGCTCTGGGAGCAGGACGCGGTCCCCGCATACGTATCGCGAATGATGGTCGAGCGGTTCGCGCATTCGGGCGAGTTGCTGCGGCAGGTGATCGCGAACACGAATCTGCTTCCACGAGCGATTTGGGCGGACATTGGTAATGCAGTTGCTTCGCAACCGCTTGGTTCGATTGACGGGGTCGCTTGGGCGAAGATATTAAAGCGTACGCGTGTCACCAAGCTGGAGCGTCACGAAAGCACATTGGCCGCACTGTTATTTGCAGAAGGGATGAGGATGCCGGCAATTGGCGTCGCGCCTTTGCTTGCAGTTAGCTTTGACCTGCTATACACCATTGCTTGGAATGGAGCCCTTACACTTCAGGAGCAAAAAATTCTTGATCAGAATTTGACCGGTTCAGGGACGTACTGGTCGTGGGACTATTGCAAGAGGCTTGCACGCGCAGTACTCGACGCAGTAGCCCGCGAAAGCTCGTGGGAGGCGGCGCTTCTGGGCATAAACGTCAGCTTCTTGACGGCACGCGGGGTCGTACGGGAGATTGAGACCCACCGGAATGCCCAGGATGAGTTGAGGTTGCTCAGCGAAAAGCTCGACGGTATGCCCGATAAGAGGCATACATGGGGCGAGGCAGTGCGCGACGCGATGAAATACGTTTTTCGATTTGGACCGTTCTCCTTTTAGCGCGACAGAACAGTGACTACCGCCTGAACAGGCTGTAGTGGCTGGATAATAATGTCGGTTGAGGGGGTGCGGCAAAAATCTTGGACGGGTTTAAGCCGCAATTCCGAGACTCTCCCGGTATTCGAGCGAGCGGAGTGAGCCGAGCGAGACCTTGATCCGCTTGGACAGAATTGAAGCGCTGCATGACGCTATCGGGGGAGATCAGTCGTCGGAACCATCGTGATGTCTTGACGACATCCTCTGGGAGTTAAACTCATGTTCTACTCGGCTGACTTTGTGGGGAATGCTGTCATTAGGAATGCGAAACGTACGTCAAGCAAGGCGGCGGCCGATGGCGAGCCGGTCGTTGTCTTTTCCTAGTCTTCTTCGTTCGCTCGTTCTACGCGGCAGACATGCCGCCCCACTGTCCGTCACTCAATCCGGAAAAGCACACCGGGGGCGATATTCAAGCTCGCATAGTCCCTCAATTTGAGTTCGCCGGACAAGGATCGGCCAACGTTCTTGCGTTGCCGGTCGGACCACCAATCCGGCACTTCGAGTCCAGAAATCTCTCCGGGCCCGATATCGTCAAGGCGCTCCATGACGACGACCTTCCCCGAACGACTCCACGAATGGATACAGCCAAAGAACGACTTGTCTTTGACCTGGACGTAGACGACGACCTCGGTCCAGTTAGTTACGTAGCCAGGCACCTTGCATACCTTGAGTACCTTGTCATCATGCGACGGAATGGCGGTAAGCGGCTCGGTCCGACCGTTTCCCGATGCTGACTTTTCCAAAGCATGATGAGCGCGTTTAGATTAACGGAGCCAGTCAGCCATGTCGAACGCAGGGGGCGGAGCCCATCCCCGTCGCACGTACGCGCGAGAATTCAAGCAGCAGGTGATCAGAGAGACGTTGGAGCCCGGCATGTCGGTGTCGATTGTTGCGCGCCGGCACGACATCAACGCCAATGTGGTGTTCGGATGGCGCAAGCAATATCGTGAAGGCAAGCTGGTCGTCCCTGCACTCGACGTTGCGCCGAGCATGCCATGCACGGAACTGCTGAGCGTCGACGTGATCGACTCGGCGTTGGTACTTCGGGCGCCGGAGCCGACAGTGATGTCAGAAGCGATGAGCAGCGTACCGATGCCGACGCCCGTGTGCGAGATCGAGGTGGAGATCGGCAAGCGGCGCGTGAAGATTCGCGGCCTGTCTGCCGAGCGCACCGAAGCATTCCTGCAGGAATGTCTGAAGTGATCGCGCTGCCCGCAGGTACGCGTATCTGGCTAGCGGCCGGCGTGACGGACATGCGCTGCGGGTTCCAGGGGCTGGCCGCGAAGGTGCAGACAGCACTCGAAGAGAATCCGCTGGGCGGCCACCTGTTCATCTTCCGCGGGCGTCGCGGCGATCTCGTGAAGCTGCTTTGGGCGACTGATGACGGACTCTGGTTGCTCGCAAAACGATTGGAGCGAGGCCGTTTTATCTGGCCCCAGGCCGATGGCGGAAAGATCCATCTGACGAGCGCCCAGCTGTCGATGCTGCTCGAGGGCATCGACTGGCGGCAGCCGCGACGTACTGCTGCTCTGTCGATGTTGTAAACCGCATCGAAGGCTCGTAAACTGCGGGGCATGTCCAAACATGCGCCGCTTCCCACCACCGTCGCTGAGCTCCAGGCTCTGGTGCTCGAGCAACAGACGTCGATCACGAATATGGTGCGGGAGATTGCCGCACGCGACGACGAGATCGAACGACTGAAGGCGCAGATCGACAAGCTCAGGCGGATGTACTTCGGGAGCAAGTCCGAGAAACTGGCCCGGCAGATCGATAAGCTCGAAGCGCAGCTGGAAGACCTGACGGCCGGCCAAGGGGCGGCAGAGGCGCGAGGACAACGAGACAAAGCATCGAAGGGACCATCCAATCGAGAGCCCACGCGAGAACCACTGCCGCCGCACTTGCCGCGCGACGAGATCGAACTCACACCTGATTCGGCTTGCCCCATATGCGCGACTGTAATGCAGTGGCTCGGCGAGGATGTCTCCGAGCAACTCGCCCGCGTGGCGGCCGCGTTCAAAGTGACCCGCACGATCCGCCACAAGCTGTGTTGCCCTGATTGCGGCCACATCGAACAACCCGCGATGCCTAGCCTGCCGATCGAGCACAGCATCGCGCATCCGAGCTTGCTGGCCGATATTGCGGTGTCGAAGTTCGCTGATCATCAGCCGCTGTATCGCCAATCGGAGATTGCGGCACGCGACGGAGTGACGCTGGATCGCGGCAGCATGGGCCGCTGGCTCGGGCAGATTGCCCAGCTCTGTGTGCCGCTCGTTGAAGCGATCCAGCGCTACGCACTGGTTCCCGGAAAGGTACACGTTGACGACACGCCGGTCGCGGTGCTCGCGCCAGGCAACGGTAAGACGGTGACCGGCCGCTTCTGGGTCTACGTGCGCGACGATCGTCGCTCGGGTTCGGCTGAGCCTGCTGCGGTATGGTTCGACTTCTCCTCGGATCGCAAAGGCGTCCACCCTCAAACCCGGCTCGCCGCATTCCACGGCATCGTGCAGGCCGATGCTTACTCGGGGTTCGATCAACTGTACGCGAGCGGCGAGATCCACGAAGCGGCATGCTGGGATCACGCGAGGAGGTACATCTACGATGTTCACGCGCGCACGCCGACTGCGGATACCCAGCAGCTGCTCGAGATGATCGGCGAGCTCTACAGCATAGAAGCCGACATCCGCGGCAAGGAACCAGACGAGCGTCTGCGCGTGAGGCGGGAGAAGAGCAAGCCATTGCTCGTGAAGTTCGAAACGACGATCAGGGCAAAACTCACGACGCTGTCGACGAAGTCCGCGCTCGCCAAGGCGATCAACTACTCGCTGAACCACTGGGCAGCCCTCACGTTCTACTGTGAAGACGGTCGGGCCGAGATAAGCAATGTGCTTGCCGAAAACGTCTTGCGCTGTGTCGCGCTCGGACGCAAAAATTATCTGTTCGTCGGCTCCGACAGCGGGGGCGAGCGGGCCGCCGCGATGTATAGCTTGATCGGGACGTGCAAGCTCAACGGAATCAACCCGCGTGTCTACCTGGAATACGTCCTGACCCACATCGCTGATCACAAGATCTCTCGCATCGACGAATTGCTGCCTTGGAATGTGGCTGACAAACTGAAACCCCTCACCCCGCCCACACTCTCAACCGGGTAGATCTGGATAGATTTGGATGGATCGTGCCCACGATCGCCGATCGTGGACACGATCTCCCTTGATCTACACGGACTCCGACACGCCATCACCATCATGCCTCACTCGCGCGCGCGTGAGGACACGGCCCAGCCGAGCCGCTTACGAATGGCGTATGCGTCTCGAGTTGTGCCGGACCCGATAGGACCGCCGCATTGCGGCAGCACCGCCTCAAAATGTTCGTCAGGCGCGTTCGCCGAAGGAATCACGATCTGCATTGCTTTTCCTTGTCAACGCTGATCGGCGCGAAAGCCGTCGCGAACCCAGCGATAGAGTTTTGCTAGACCGATTGCCAAAATCCATCCCGCAACGACCGGGCAGATCACGAGCGAGACCGTTCGACCGAGGTCCAGCGAGCAACTGCTTACCGGTGATTGAGACGACGCTCCACAGATAACGAGTAGATTCCGGACTTCCCATCCCGGATGACCTGCCGCTTCCCATCCGGCATGCAAGTGATACAGGATCGCGAAGTCGTACGCTGCAAAAGCGCATGCTCCCAAAACCCAAAGGAGAGACAAGGAGAATCCAAGCCTAAGCCACCCAAGCGATACGCCGCGCGTCAACATGAAAGTCATCAAACGGCCGAGCGGATCAAACTGGTGGAGCATCGTCCCGACAACTTCCGCCCGAAGTGCGAGGTACTCTTTCGGCCATAAACGGTGGCATCGAACGGCGAAGTCATCGTCGCTACGAGTGGTCCTCTTGCCCGTCTTGACGCTCTGAAAAATGGCTCGCAAGCGAGCTTCGGATCCCTCGTCCATGATCTTTACCTTGTTGCGCGGCAATGCCGCTTTTCCGGTCAATCAGCAGACTTTTCAATCTGATGCTGGCTGTAGGTCCAGCCGTAATCGTATTGATCCCTCGGCAACTCGCTTACCTGCAACGCCTTATGCGCCGCAGTCAAGGACAAGCGAAGCCAGCCAGCTGCGTGCGCCGCACGAGCCAAAGCGAATTCTCTGCGCTCCCACGGCCCAAGGTCGGCATCTGTGTTCATCGCGGCAATCTCGCATCGCTCGATCAGCCCAGCAACGAGAGCGCGATGTTCGTCTTCGATTCTGCCGTCATGCGCGGCGAGTATGTCAAACGCATTCTGGATTGCATCGTAGAGTGCTTCGTGTTCCATCGCTTCTCCTTGCGCCGGCTGCACCGGCTCTTCCTATCTCTTTACAACCATCCGGCGACGGGTCTATTGAGTCGTAGTTGTCGTGACGCCATTGTCCGGGCGCATATGAACGTCGTTGGCATGCACGACGCATCTGAACGTGATCGACGCCCCGCCCAACCGAACGCCAGGAATATTGGAGGTGGTTGTTTGCGTCACCAGTTCGAACTCTTTATCCATCGAAGCGCAAAACTGATTGCCCTCAACCATCAACTTCCCGCTCACCGCGCTCACGTCCCCGAAGATTCCTGCCGTATTCGTCTTTGACGAATAGTACGTATCTCCGCCGATCTTCGTTGGAGGGGTGCTAGCACATCCGCCGATGAAAACAGCAGCAGAGAGCATCACAACTCTCGCAATCAGTCCCGCCCCGTTTCCCGTCTTCATCATTATGTTTTCCTTCGTAACTATCGGTGATTTTTTTCGCTGCTCCGACTGCAAGGTAAGCGCCCAGGATGCCTACTGCGAACATGATTTTGCTCGTCCAGTCCGACGGCTGGAGCAACCAACCGAGTGCGCCTACTACGACCAGAGTCGAGATCACCCAAAACCGCGCCGTTGGCTTCCGCTTCAAATATCCAAACATGTTTTCCTGCTTGACCAGTGCCCACTGGCGGGAGCGCTTTTCCGTCACTTCTTCGAGACCAACTCAGGACGCCACTCTCGAACCACGGCCTCAAACTGGGGTCCATAGCCGAGTGTGTCAGGGTACGTGTTGCAACGTACCGCGAGCCCGAATACCGTCACCACGTCCTTTGCGATTTCCTCGTCAAGACCCCACGCGGTCGTAATATCAAACCCACCGCAGTTCGCCGCGTTCCACCACGCCAGGAGAAAGTCCGCGACACGACGACTCTGGCCCGTGTCACGCTGGGCGTGCCCAAGGAGCCGCTCCAATGCTGCGCGCTCCACTTCCGTCATTTTTTTCACATCAACTCCATTTCCGTAATCTCGCCGCGCTACTTTTGGTCAATCTCAACCCGCTGATTGGGTTCCGCTTTGAACTCAGGGCGCTTTAGCATCGGGTCCCCGGCCTTGAGGCAATAAAACTCAATTTCTGCTTCTCCACAGCCACCATGCAGAGCGCATTCACTCGATTGCTCATGTTGGAGAAGTATCTCTCTGCCTTGTGACGAGCAATATGCGTTTGCCTCCTGCAATGCCTGTCCCTTCGCAGAAGCAGGGCCGCCCAATGGCACGCGCGTGGAAATCGTGTAGGTATCCGGTCCGATCTTGATCGGGCCAGTGTCGGTGCATCCAGTCAGCACCCACGCTAGGCTGCACAATATAAGAGCTTTTGCGAGCACGTTTGTTTTCCTTGGCTCAAATCTTGATGCTAAGCGGCGAGCCTTTTGGGCCAGACGCTCGATGCGCGCTTTGATAATCGCCGTACACTCCTTCAAAACGATGGACGTCCATCGTCCTGTCATCTGGCTCCCGGCCGAGCATCAGGTTGAGCCCGATGAACACCAGCTTACTGGTCCCCGCCCATTGCGTCATCAATAGCAACGAATACTTTCATGATTTGTTCCCGTTTTCCTGTCTCTTATGCCGACTGATGGTCACATTCGGAAACGGGTCCGCGAATCACACTGCGGCAACCCGATAGCTCGCCTTTTTTATGGCTTCCCTTTGTAGGTTAAATGCGACAACGCATCTTCGAATTCTGCTGCCAGCGTCTGCGATTTTTGCGTGAACGCTTCCATCTCACCGAGCGACTTGACCTGCGAAGGGTCTGTGACCTTCTCGATCTCATGCACGAACTCACGCGCATCGAAGTCGATCCATGTGTGAAAGGGATTGTGCGCAAACAGGTTGCGTTCTTCCGCTAGGTCGCTGATCGCTTTTACGCACTTGTAGGCAAGCTGCTTCATCGACTCAGAACCATCCGCGCGCGCGATCAATTGCTTGATGACTCGGATACGGACAGGGATCGACTGATCGGCCATCAACACGTCAAGCGTGTCGCTGGACAGCTTCTTCATGTAGCGATAGGTGGCCCGCTCAACGAGAGCGAACGCCCAAATCGCTTCGCCAAGTTTCTGCGCAAGCTCACGGTTCTGCGCCATCCAACCATCGTAGCGAACGCTCTCGTCATCCATCTCGTCTTTTCCGATTCGTTAGTTGGCAGACGCTGCGCGCCCAGCCAACTCGGCTAGCTTCTCGATGACCTTCGCCCGCGGCTGGCCAAGAACGACCGTTCCAGCGCAATCGGCGCGGCCACCTGAAAGCCTCATGATGTATGAATCACGGCGCGAGAACAGCGCCAAAGGGTCACGCTCGATGGTCGCCGACGAGCCATCAACGAAAGTCACGATAATTCGCTCACCCTCACTGTCAGGCGTCACGTCGCGCACCCCTGGCATAGCAGTCAGGTCGGTGCCAACCTCAATCATGCGCATATCTGCTTTTTCCGTCGTCAGGGGTTACGCCCCACCGCGTAAGCGGCCCGTCCTTCATCGCGACATGCGTTGTAGTAATCCGACAAGTCATCCGGAAGATTCGCCAAGTGTGCCGTCGCGAATATCTCCGCCGGTGAACTCAATCGAACATCCGCATACAGAAAGAATACGCTCTCCAATGCAGTCCCCAGTGACGGAATCCGCATCACATTCTGTTCGTCCAGATGGGCAACGAACTTGTCACGGTACACCCGCATTTCATCCAGATACCGCTTCCATTCGTTAAGACTGAGTCCCGTGGTCCCCAGCAGCTCTCCGAGGAACCGCTTCTGATCGTCCTCGCTACGAATGAAACGCTTCCAGTGGTGCCGCGCCTTGTGATCTGCAAAGAGCTTGCACCATTCGAGCACTGCGATATCGAGCATATTGGAGTTGACCGTAGCACCGAACTGCGTCGGCTCCTTCAGGCCGCCGGCCCCGTTCTCGTTCGCGAACCCAACACGGTAATATGCGATGTTGCGAGCGCAGTGGCAACACAGCAAACACAACTTCCGTACAAACTGAGGATCTAGTGGTGTCGGCGGCATGAGATTCACTCTATTCCCTGTCAAACGATCTTGATCGTACCTCGCTCCACCAGTCTGTCGAAGTCGGCCTCTGTGAAACCAGCGTTCGGTGAAGTCGGAGATATAGAAGCCGTCATCAATTCGCAGGCGGTCGCGGAGCTTCTTCTGTTCATCACGGTCTCCCCTACGTTCCGCAGGAGTTTACGGACGCGCTCTGCTTCGGCTGGCGAAAAAATGCTCTTTCCCTTGCCGGCTCCAGTCGTGCTTTTCCTCGGTATGCTAGGCCGCCGCTGATTACTCTGCGCCTGGCGCTTCCTTGACCAGTTCGTTGTAGCCCTCGGCGGGGTCATCGCCGATCACATCCTCAAATTCGAGCGATTCGGGGAAGACGTCGAGCGCCGCCTCGGTTAATTCCTCGGCCAACGCGCTGATCGAATCGATCCATTCCTTCGTCGCGATTCCCTTGTCGCCGTTCTGCCAGTTCGCCGACCTATCATCGAATTCATCTTCAAGCTCACGATGCACGTCATCGAGCATGCCCCGCGCCGCATCGACCTTTTCGTTATACGCGTCCACGTCTAGTTCCAGCTTCGCACGTGCAGCCGCAACCGCCTCATTGAACACACGCACAGACTCTTCCAACGTGCTCCGCTGCGCCGTCAGTTCGCCGAACGCTGCATCGATGCGCTTCTGATCGGCGGCTTTGATCTTAAATGCCATGCTTGTCCTCTTTCGTGATACCCGAGTCCTGCTGCTGGGCCGCGTCATTTAACTCACGATCGCCAAGGCTTTTCCATGCTCCAGATTCACGCTCTACTGCTTCTGCCAGCCCATGCGCCCATGAACTGCTGCGCAATCGTCAATCTCATGTTGAGCGATGATTGGAAAAATTCCCGGCGTCGTTGCATTGCATTGAGCCACTTTGACCCGTCTTGGGGGCACGAAAAACCGCCGGTGATGCACATCCGGCAAGCATCACCGCGACAACGATGATCGATCGATTCATGTTTTCCCTGTCCATGATAAGTTTTGCGCTGCTACGACGATTCTGCCTGGCGTTTTCTTGCGTTAGGCGCGCGGGGATCGCGTCACTCCTGAGTCGCGGTATAGCAACTCGGTGCCGTTTTTGCTGGAGGGGTGCCTTGCCAACAACGCTTCATTTCGCCTGTGTTCGTATCTAATCTCCACGCATTGCCGCCGCTATCCACAGCCAGCTGGTAGTGGCCTGCTGCCGTGGGCGAAGTATCACGCGATGCTTGGCCGCAGCCAAGGAGGATCAGGGATAGCGCAATCGGGATGAGTTTCATATGGCCTTTCCGTTGTCTGATCAACTGTTAGACCTTCATGCTGCCTTGAGCATGAAATCGACGTGCACGGCGTCATATGGAAACTCAATCGCGCCGTCCGCGTTGCGCTCCAGAACACCAACGCTCAGCAACGCATGCACGTCCCGGTGTACGGCTTTGACATCCCGATCAACGCGTCGCGAGATTTCCCTGATGGAAAGCGGTCCTGCTCCGGTAATCGCTTGAATGATGTTCCAGCGCAATTGCGTGAGTGTTTGAAACAGCAGTTCCGGTGAATCGAAGGTTATGAACGCTCCTTGTGCCTTGCCATTCATGGCGGCAAGGAAACGCTTCGTGACAGCATCGCGAGAAGCAACGCCAAGAGTGACTGTTTTCACTGCGACCTCCAGCTATCTATGTCTGCCCAAAAATCAGCGATTAGCTGCTCGGGCGATGAAAACTCATAGGGCGTTTCAGACTTTCCGACGTGCCGGTGATCACCCTTGCCTTGTTCGTTGTCGTATCGCAAGACACAAAGTCCGCTCACGACAAACGCGAGACTGTACTTGAAAGAATGCGTGCTTCCGCGTACCGGTGCAGGCACCTTCCAAACCAGCAATTCAGCAAACGCTTCCCGGTCTACGGTGTGACGCTCTTTGAGCAAAAGAGTTGCTTTCATGTTGGACAGTATGACAACACTCTTTTGTGTTGTCAATCGATCCAACACAGAGGTGTGCCCCTGCGCATTGGCAACACGCCGGCCTGCGGCGCGATGGATGTGCGGACTGTCAGCCCAGCCTATTAATCAGCCCGCGAGAAGCCCAAGAAAGTTGCGTTAATGCAAATCCATTTCTATCGCCGGATAGGCTTGCGCCGGTTTTGCGACCCCACGCGCCGCTGGCCTCCACGAGTTGGACACTCACAACAGGCCGATCTCCGAGTGCGAAAGCTCTTTGCGTACCGAAGAGGACGGCAGCAATGCCTACCGTCCCCGGGCTGCGGGCGTACCGATCCTTTCAACGATTCGTCCCGGTTCAGGCCGCCATTCGATGCTCGTAGTACGGTCGCTCCCGATCATCGAGAATCGCGTACTGTGCCGCAAGATTGCGTGGATCGGGATTGAGCCACGCGTCGATATGCTCCGGCTTGATGGGAATGATGCAGCGATCGTGGCCGGCGGCGGCAACCTCAGGGGGCGGCTCATCAGTGATGGCCGCGAAGGAGAGTAGATCAGGCTCGCCAGGGCTTTGCCAGTGCGACCACAGGCAGGCGACGAGCATGTCCTGAGCGGGCTGCGGCTTGAACTCCAGGATCACGTTTTCCTCCAGTTCGCCTTCAGCGAGATCGCGCCCTTCAAGGCGATGTCGTTTCACGTTTTCATAGAACGTATTCGCGATGATAAGTCCGTGCGAATACCCAAAAACGCCCTTCCAGAAGCCTTCGAGGTTGTCAAGCCTGGCATTGTAGAGTCCGGGATATTTCTTGTCGTAGAACGCAGGCTTGCCAGCCGGGCGACAGTGATATCGCATCGGCTTGATGACGCGCTTGCCGTCTTCCATGACCATCACCGGAGCATAGTTACCGGGGAAAATTCGCGAATCGCGGTCCTTCAGGTCGGTGCGCCGGAGATCGTCGAGCCCGCGCAGCGCCGACTCGATCTTGCTGGTTGCGATCCGTTTGCTTTCGGAGGCCGCCTTCGTCGTCTTGCTTTGCAGGGCGCGTTCCGCGTCGGCGAGCCGCGCGCGCTGTTTGAACAGTTCCTGCTCCAGCCTGGTTGCCTGCTCGCCGTTGAACCGGTCGATCGCTTCCCTGATCCGGCGTTCGTCGTCCGTCGCGGGAACCGAGAACGCGGCGTCCATCGCCTTCGGAATCTTGATGTTGCTGCCCTCGGCGCGTTCCCAGTACAGCTGTGCGAACTCCCGGATGCTCATGTGCGCGCCAAACATCCTGACGTACTTGCGGTAGTCCGCCTGGATCTGGGCTGAATAGCACATGGTGGCTCTCCTTGAAGGAAGGTGCGCCAATATGGTACGCCGGTTCCTAGTGGAAATTTCGCGTGGACGTGACGAGAGAGCCGAGCAGCGGGGACACGTCGACCAGTCGGTGCGCGACGAGGTGGCGCACTTCACCCTCCCGCTGCCATACACCGTACACGGCAAGTAGTGACGAGCCGAGCGCTTCGCGCCGCTGCTTTTCGAGCAGGGACGGCCAGATGATGACGTTGACCTGCCCGGTCTCATCCTCCAGCGTGACAAACATCACACCCTTGGCCGTGCCCGGCCGCTGCCGGACCGTCACGATGCCGCAGGCACGTGCGAGCTGCCCGTTCCGGAATCCGGCCAGCGTCGACGCCGGCAGCAGGCGCTGGGCAAGCAGGCGAGGGCGCAGCAGTTCCAGCGGGTGCCGGCCGAGTGTCAGACCGAGGGTCCGGTAATCGCTCACGATCTGCTGGCCTTCGGTCATCGGCGCGAGGACCGGCGTCGCGTCGTCATCAGTCGCGCCGCGCAGCAGATCCCGGTCCGGTACCGCAGCCACCGCGTGCCACAGAGCTGCGCGCCGGTCGCCGGCGAGCGAGCGTAACGCGTCGGCCGCAGCGAGCGCCTGCAGGTCCTTGCGATCGAGTTGCGCGCGTCGTGCCAGATCGGAGACATCGTCAAAGGGCCGAACAGCCCGCGCGAGCTCGATGCGCGCGGCGGCTTCTCCTTTCAGGCCGCGTACCAGCGACATGCCAAGGCGGACCGGCGCGCGAGTCGATCTGCCCTCGACTGCCGAGTCCCAGTCGCTGAGCGTCACGTCGACGGGCAGCACCTTTACGCCGTGGCGCCTTGCATCCTGGACGAGCTGCGAGGGCGAATAGAATCCCATCGGCTGGCTGTTGAGCATGGCGACGAGGAACGCGACCGGCTCATGACACTTCAGCCATGCACTCGCATAGACCAGCAGCGCGAAGCTCGCCGCGTGACTCTCCGGAAAGCCATATTCGCCGAAGCCCTGGATCTGCGCAAAGATCGCTTCGGCAAACTCGCGGTCGTAGCCGCGCTCGAGCATCCCGTTCACGATGCGGTCGTAGTAGGCTTCGAGTCCGCCCTTGCGGCGCCATGCGGCCATCGCGCGACGCAGCTGGTCGGCCTCGCCGGCGGTGAAGCCTGCCGCGAGCATCGCGACCTGCATCACCTGCTCCTGGAAGATCGGCACGCCGAGCGTGCGCGAGAGCGCCTGCTCCATCTGCGGGCTCGGATAGGTGACGGGCTCCAGCCCCTGCCGCCGGCGCAGGTAGGGATGCACCATGCCGCCCTGCACCGGGCCCGGGCGTACGATCGCCACCTCGATTACGAGATCGTAAAAGCAGCGCGGCAGCAGGCGCGGCAGCATGCTCATCTGCGCGCGCGATTCGATCTGGAACACGCCGACCGTATCTGCGCGACAGATCATCGTGTAGGTGCCGGGATCTTCGGCCGGAATGTCCTGCAGTTCGAACGGCTCGCCACTCTTGTCCGAAATGATGTCGAGCGCGCGGCGGATCGCTGACAGCATGCCGAGTGCGAGCACGTCGATCTTGAGCAGGCCGAGCGCCTCGATATCGTCCTTGTCCCACTGGATGATCGAGCGGTCGGCCATCGCGGCGTTCTCGATCGGCACCAGCCTCGACAGCTTGCCGCGGCTGATCACGAAGCCACCGCTGTGCTGCGACAGATGTCGTGGAAAGCCCACCAGCAGAGCTGCAAAATTTGCCCACTGCACGATCAGCGGCGACGCGGGATCGAGCCCGGTTTCGGCGAAACGGTTCAGCAGATCGCCGCTCGAATCGAACCACTGATGAGCCTTCGCGACGCGATCAACGATGGCCGGATCCACGCCGAGTGCCTTGCCCGATTCGCGCAGCGCGCTGCGTGGGCGGTATGTTGTCACCGCAGCCGTCAGCGCGGCGCGATCGCGCCCGTACTTGCGATAGATGTACTGCACGACTTCCTCGCGGCGCTGGTGCTCGAAGTCCACATCGATGTCAGGCGGCTCACCGCGCTCCTTGCTGATGAACCGCTCGAACAGCATCGACGAGCGCGCGGGATCCACCTCGGTCACGCCAAGCGCAAAGCAGACGGCCGAGTTGGCCGCCGAGCCGCGGCCCTGACACAGGATGCCTTCGCTGCGCGCGAACCGGACGATGTCGTAGACCGTCAGAAAGTACGGCTCGTAGCGCAGATCCCCGATCAGCGCGAGCTCGTGTTCGATCTGCTGCTGTACCGGATGCGGGATGCCGGCTGGCCAGCGGCGATGTGCGCCGATGTAGGTCTCCTGTCTCAGGTAGCTGGTCGGCGTATGGCCGGCCGGCACCAGCTCGTCGGGATACTCATAGCGCAGCTCGTCGAGTGAAAACGTACACAGGCGCGCGATCCGCAGCGTCTCCTCGAGTGTGCGCTGCGGATAGAGGTTCGC
Organism: Paraburkholderia nemoris; assembly: GCF_905221015.1. Classification (NCBI taxonomy): domain Bacteria; kingdom Pseudomonadati; phylum Pseudomonadota; class Betaproteobacteria; order Burkholderiales; family Burkholderiaceae; genus Paraburkholderia; species Paraburkholderia nemoris. The sequence continues at coordinate 62,539 of NZ_CAJNBO010000022.1, forward strand.
GAGCCGCAGGCGCGATCGCAGATGCTGCTCGGCGTTGGGCGCGAGATCATAACCGCATTCCCCGACGGGCCTTCCGATCCGGATCGCCGTGAGGACATCCTGCAGCGGTTTGCGCGAACGCACGTGCATGACGGGCGCACCCGTGGCGACGACCGGAATGCCGTGGCGTGCCGCGACGTGTTCGATGGTGCCGCAGTGGATGTCGTCCATCGCGCGCGCGTGCAGTGTGAGGGCAACCCATGCGCGATCGCCGAAGGTCCGGACGAACCACTCCACCTGCGTATCCAGTCTGTTTTCATCGGCGGGGTAGTCCGGTGACAGGATCGCGACGCAGTCCGGCAGTCCCCGCAGGTGTCCAAAGGGCTTCTCCGGGTGCGCGAGATCCGGGGGAGCAATCCGATAGCTGCCCTTGTGGGCGCGCATGCGGCCGAGCGATATCAGCTCGGACAGGTTGCCATAGCCTTCGCGCGTCATCGCCAGTGCGGTGAATGACAGCGCTGGCGAGCCGTCGGCGTTGGTCAGGTGGAAGTGCGACCCGACGATGAACGGCAGCCCGGCCTTCTTCGCCTCGACGTGCGCGCGCACGACGCCGGCCAGCGAACATTCGTCCGTGACAGCCAGTGCGGCATAGCCCAGCTGCGCGGCACGGGCAGCGAGATCCTCGGCGTGCGATGCGCCGTGCAGAAAGGAAAAGTTGGACGCGCACTGAAGCTCCGCATAGTCGGGCAGTGCGCCGTAGGTCGGCGCCATGGGCGATCACCCGAACAGGCCGTGCAGGAACCAGCGCGGCTCGCGTTCCTCGACGGCGCTTACGCGCTCCCGGAAGACCCAGTAGTGCAGCGCGTCTTCGGACTCCGCGACAAAATAGTCTCGCGTCACCGGGTGCCCATCCTGCCAGCCGACCTCGATCCGTTCGCCTGGCGAGACCATGCGCAGGGGCGTACCGTAGAACGGGCGGTGGCCGCGCATGATGAGCTGCACCGGGTTGTCCAGAAGCCAGGTGGGTCGCGGAAGATTGGGCGGCGGTAACATGGGCCTGGCGGTCTCGCCGATGGGAAGCCAGCGTGCGGCGACTTCCGGGCGGTGGTCGGCAACCGGAGCCGCCTTGAGCACGTTCTGCGCGCCGAGCCGGGCGACGAGCAGCTCCATCAGGCGCGCGTGATCCTGCGGCGAGCCGCCGGGCTCCGGGAACAGCGATTCGCTCGGCGTGTCCGCTTCGCGGACGTCCTTCGCGTCGAGACGAACGGCGATGACCGGCGCGGCCAGTTCGACGCGGCCCAGCCGTTCTTTCAGAAGACGCACGAGGTGGTCCTCGCGCGACGTCGGTTCCGCGAGGGCAACTTCGATTGCCGTCGGCGGCACCGCCGCGCGGCCGCGCTCATGCTCGAGCTCAAGCACAAACCGCGCGATCGCCAGCTGTCGTGCCGACAGCCAGCCGGTCATCTGAAGGATCAGGCGCCGCGCTGCGAACAGCACGGCCTCTGCGTGCTCGATCCGGTCGGGCAGCTCGAGCCGCGCACTGAAGGCGGGAGGCACCTCGAGCCATTCATACACTTCCGGTGCCGCGCCCGTCGCGCGATCGAGCGCATCCAGCAGCGCCGTGCCGCAGCGTTTCTTGAGGCCTGCGCGGGGCAGGCGCCGGACGTCGTCCACCGTTTCGCATCCCAGCCCGTCGAACCATTCGGCGTAGGGGCGCGCAGGCGGCAGGGCAGGTAACGGCACGCGACGCAGTGCGCGGTCGACGGATTGCAACGTGAGGGCAATACCACCCGAGGACCGGGCGAAAAGCCACGCGGCCTGTCCTGTTGGCGCAACAGCAAGCGTTGCCGTTACGCCGAACGCGATCACCGTTTCGCGCGCGAGTCGACGCAGCGGGCGAATACCGCCAAAGAGCCGCAGGCTCGCCGAGACGTCGGCAAGTACGACGGCTTCTTCGGCCAGCACCACGTGGGGGGTGAAATGCAGCAGGGCGAACGCCACGCCGCGAACCAGCTCCGCTTCACGGGTGAGGTCACGCTCCCGGATGACCGCGTCGGGTGCGAGCGTCAGCACGCCACCGCGACGCATGCCGGCCACGATCCCGGTGGAATGCGCCGCGCGGTCGAGCGCGACAACGCGGTCCTTCTCCAGCACGACAAACCCGGCCTCATGGCGTGGCGTCGACCAGCGCGGGAGAAACGACTCGAGGGCGAGGTGCGGCAGATGTACGCCGATCCAGAGTTGCATATCGGCTCAACAGGGCAGGTGAAGGCGTGAGAGGAACGAAAACGGGTTCGTCGCGCTGCGGTCCGCGGCGCTTGACGAAGGTCACTTCAATACCGCCCCTGGCCGCTCGCAGCGCAAGCCGCAGCGGTGCTGGCGACGTTACGTGGGCGGCCGCGAGTGGGCGAAACAGGAACAGCAGCGTGTCCGAGGCCTGCGCGGCCAGATGCAGGCGCCGGAGCGCCTCCTGCCGCACTTCGGCCTGCCAGAAGAGCAGGGCGCCGCAGGTGCCGGCACGCAGGATCTGCTCGGCGGCCCACAGCGCATCAGCCGTGCGTGGTGCGCGTAGCACGCAGGCCCGTCCTGCGGGAACGCCCAGCCACGCCAGTCCGGCGGGTTGTAGCCGATGCGGCGGCTGCAGCAGGAGCAAGGGGCGGGATCCGACGGTCGCCAGTGCGGGCTGCAGCAGACGCAGTTCACCGCAGCCAGGCTGCGGTGTGAGCAGTTCGGTGAGCGCGCCCGCAGGCCAGCCGCCGCCCGGCAGCTCGGCGGCCAGCGCGGCGTGGCCGCACGACACCACCCGATCGAAGCCAGCGGCCAGTTGCGAAGCTCGCCAGAGGCCAGGGTGGATATCTTCGGGGTGACGCGGCAGGGCGCTCATGGGGCAATGGCACTGTATGGATATACAGTATCTAGTGTAGCGCTTATCCCGGGGAAATGTAAAAGGAGGTCTGGAGACTACGACCGGGCGGTTCCTGGCGAGCCGTTCCAGACGGACGCAAGACCACCTTTCACAACCGGCTCGGCCACTACGGCCGCCAGATACAGAGATGCCAGCCCCCGCCGCTGCAGGCACCGGTTTTCCGCCCGGGACGGGCGGGCACAGTGGTGTTGGGAGAATCAGACGGTTAGTTGCATTCGATAATTTCAGGAATGAGCCGCCGGATTTGGAAGACCAGGCGGCCGGCGCGGTGCTTCCCAGGCGCACGTCAGGGGGAGCAGACAGCGGACGCGTGACTGTTACGGGGAGCTTTCCGCTCGAAGACATTTGGACCGTCAATTTTCGCGAGGCCGGGCCGTTAACTGCCTCAAGTACTCGCGAGGATTTTGTTTGCATGACTATCGTTTTCCGCAGACTCGAAGCCATCTTTCTGGATTCGACAGCTCGATTCATTTCTGTCGATCCACGAATGAGCAATCAGGATCGGCTATTTCTCAGCGGGCACGGCCTGGACACGATCCGCGAGATCGCCCAACAATTCCCGCGCGACGGGCAGCTGGGTGTCCGCATGGCGGAACTGCAACGGAGCAGGGAGTTCGCCCGTGCCCTGATGGACTTTGTCGATCCGGAGATGTCGTTTGGAGACTTCATTCGCGGTGTGAATCAAGCCTTCGCATCGTGGCATTCGGAGCTTGACAGGACGCAGCCGTGCCGCGCTGAGCTCGCTGCTGCGATGCGCCGGGAGCTTTTTGCCGGCAACGATGCGGGATGGAGGGCGTACGCGGCACACATGCGCACGCATCTGTCGTGGTTCGCCGGTGACGAGGCGCTACGCATTCCGGATAAAACACGTAAGACGAGCGGGAAAGTTGTCAGCGATGCTGTTGCCGGGCGCAAACACTGACGATCAGAGCGGGCGAGCACTAGCCAGGATCCGGAAGATCGATGTCGTTTGCCGACGGCAGTTGAAGCTTTCCCATGTATTAATCGCTCAGTTCCAATTTGCACGATGTGCGGGCTTCCAATAGCGGCGGTGTACGAGCAATACCCCACGCCTGAAGCAACACATCGAACGACGGTGCTGCGACAGTCTTTAGGACCGGCAATTCCGGAACGAGCGACTTCGGACTGGCCTAGCCGTCGTCAGGCACAATGGGTTATCTAAGCCGACATTCCGATGCTATGGGCCATTGTGCTATTTGCGACGAAGAGATTACGCCTCTGAATGACTCGAAGGAACACGTCGTTCCCAATGCGGTTGGTGGAAGACTCAAAGTACGAGGTTTTATCTGCCGAAAATGCAACAACGGCAGCGGGTGCGAATGGGATGCCGAACTCGCTGACCAGTTCAACTGGTTTTCCGTCACATTGAACGTAAAACGCGAGGCAGGCGTAGCACCTAGCCATCCGGTAAAGACGGTAGGCGGCCAAGGGCTGCTTCTGCATGCTGACGGCACGATGTCGCCAGACAAACCCGTTATTTCAACAACCGAAATTCCGTCGGGGCGCCAGATCTCCATCAAAGCGCGAACTAGGTTGGAGGCTCGCAAAATCCTTAAAGGCTTGCAGCGAAAGTATCCTGAGAGTGACTTCAGCATGGCGTTTGCCAGTTTGACAGAAGAAACATCAATGCCTGACGGACCAATCATGACGTCCTTCCAGTTCGGCGGCCCTCTCGCTGGGAGATCGATAGTCAAAACAGCGGTGGCGATGGCTTTCAGGATGTCGATTCCCCCCGCCGGGTGCGAACTGGCAATGCGTTACATCAAAGGTGTCGCCGCCACGCCCCCGTTTGCGGAGTTCCTGTCACGCGACCTCGTCCGCATTCGTCCGGACAAACACGTTTTCCATGTTGTTTCCGTTCGCGGCGATCCCGAAACGAAGCGGCTCATGGGTTACGTCGAATACTTCGGCCTTGGGCGCTTCTTGGTGTTGCTGAGTACGGAGTACGACGGCTGTCCCGTTCAACGTACGTACTCGATTAACCCAGCAACGGCAGAAGAAATAAAGATTGCCGTGGACCTGGTGCTTTCCGAGGACGAATTTAATCGCTGGCTCGCCAACGACGCCGTTCCGGATGGATCTCGCGAAGCCGCTTTCAACTATGCGATGCCCGTCATCTTGCGTCAAATGTACGCGCGCGCGGATGCGAACGCGTTTGACCGCGCGTACGAGGAAGCCTGTCGTGACATGGGTATCGAGTCGTCAGAAGCGCTCGACAACGACCAAATCATGGAGTTTTCACGTCGTATGGCTCACAAGCTAATGCCCCATCTCTTGCGCATCCTCCGACACCGGCCGCGCGTATAGTGCCAAAGTCAACGGACCAAGCCTAGTCTCCTATGACAATGCTTCTGACCTGCAGGGCATTGTGTTATGACTTGCGCAGAATGAACGACCTCGGCCTAACCTGAACTTCCGAGATGGCTCGACTGCGGCCCGACGTGGACGCATGAACGACGGAACGTTACGTCGGCGCATCGTTGGACCGAGTTCGGCCCAGACCGTGTCAAAACGCGTACCCGACCTTAATGGCACGCTCGCTGAGCGCACCTGTAACTGGCGTCGTTCTCCCCAAGCTAGTCGCAATCCTCACGATGACCCGCTTGCGAGCCGGCGCCACAGGCCGGGTCCGACCTGCTGGGCCATTCAAAGTTGAACTGCGAACGTCGGGAGCTCGGCCTACCTCTGACTTTCGAACGGCCAATTGGCGCCCGCTAATTTCCATATCAGCTACATACTGGCTGTTGAGTCGGCGTGCGTCCGCTTCCGAACATCTACGAGTTTCTACGATTGCCGAAGAATTTCCCTGAAAACCAGTACTGGCGCTCTCCTTAGCACCCCACCAGCATGGTTTTCTGTCCAGCGCACGGGGTTCGCTTCAGCGAAGAGCCGCAGATTCAGGAACGGCACGTTGGGTCCCACGAGCGCCAACCGCACGATGAACCAACCTGCTGCCGACATCAGAGAGGCAGTGTGTGCGAGATAGCCTGCAGGCAGACCGTCATCAGCGGACCGGGAACGATGCCGAGCACAAGCACTGCCACGCCGTTCAGCGCAAGCAGCGTTCGGTTGGAGGTGTCGGCCACGATCGGCGTGGCGTCCTGAGGATCGTCGAAGTACATCAGCTTGACGATGCGCAGGTAGTAGAACGCCCCGACCAGCGACGTGATCACGGCCAGCACGGCGAGCCATGTGAGGCCGGCATTTATCGTCGCTTCGAGCACGGCGAGCTTCGCGTAGAAGCCGACCGTCGGCGGAATGCCTGCGAGCGAGAACATCATCACCATCATCACGAACGCGAAGATCGGGCTGCGCTGGTTGAGACCTTTGAAGTCGTCGAGCGCTTCGGCTTCGAAATCGCGGCGTGCGAGCAGCATGATCACGCCGAAAGTGCCTGTCGTCGTAACCAGATACACGATGCTGTAGAACATCGCCGAACCGTACGCGCTGGCTGCGCCACTGGCCTTGCCGTCGACAACTCCAGCCAGCAGACCGAGCAGCACGAAGCCCATGTTCGAAATTGCCGAGTACGCGAGCATCCGCTTGATATTGCGCTGGACGATACCCGTGACGTTGCCGACGATCATCGACAGCGCCGCCAGAATCACGAGCATTTCCTGCCAGTTAACGGCGAGCGGCAGCAGACCCATCACGAGGAAGCGCAAGCCCCACGCGAACGCCGCGACCTTCGGACCGCCGCCGACGAAGAGCGTCATCGCGGTCGGCGCGCCCTGATAGACGTCCGGCACCCACATATGGAACGGCGCCGCGCCCATCTTGAATGCAACGCCTGCGACGATGAAAACCACGCCAAACAGCAGCACGGCATCGTTGATGCGACCCGAAGCAACCGCCTTCAGTACCTCGTTCAGTTCGAGCGAGCCCGTCGCGCCGTAGATCATCGAGATGCCGTACAGCAGGAAACCCGTAGCCAGTGCTCCAAGCACGTAGTACTTCATCGCCGCCTCGCTCGATTGTGCGACGTCGCGGCGCAACGCGACCATTGCGTAAAGCGACAGCGACATCAGTTCGAGACCGAGGTACAGCATCAGGAAGTGATTGCCCGAAATCATGATTAGCTGGCCGAGCAGAGAGAACATGCCGAGCAGGAACACGTGGTCGCGAAACATGTCTCGATCTTCGAGATATCTGCGCGAATAGACGAGCGCGATAGCGAAACCAAGCGACACGGTCGCCTTCATCACGCTGGCGAATGAATCGATCACGATCATCCAAGAGAAGAAATAGTACTGGTGCGAATCGAACGATTGGATCGCGAACCACACGCCCGCGGCGGTCGACGACAGGAGCGCGACGAGGTAAGTAAGACGCCGGTTCATTGCTTCGGAGCAGAAGTCTCCCAACCGGGAGGCGATCACGATCGCGAGTACTACCAGCGCGTCGGGCAACAGCACATGTGCGTCTTGCATGATCTTTACGGCCCCTATGAAATCAGGTGAGTTAAGCCGCATGCGAATTGATCGAGGAGAAGCCGAGATACTGTTGATCCAGGCATTCTCCCTCCATGTGCCCCGGCTTTGGCCTGAAATCTCCAGCTGTGGCCTTGGCTTGCAGCCACTCCAGGCCATCCCATCCCTCCGGGCCGATCGAGATTGACACATAACGGCGCGCACAACTTCAATCTAGAACGATCCCGCGACCGACCCGATTGCGATCACTATAACGAGCGCCAGGAGCGCGCCAACTATACCCACCATCACAATGTCGCGATAGCTTTCGCGATGTGTCGAGCCACACACCGCAAGCAGCGTGACGACCGCGCCGTTGTGCGGCAGGCTGTCCAGCGTACCGGAAGAAATCACCGCCACACGGTGCAGTAACGCCGGATCGATGTGATGCTGTGCAGCCAGTTGCAGGTACGTGCTGCCGAGCGCATCGAGTGCAATCGTCATACCGCCGGACGCCGAACCTGTCAGTGCAGCCAGCAGGTTAGTCGCTACCGCTAGCGACACCAGCGGGCCGCCGCCGATGCCAAGTACCCATTCGCGGACGAGCGCGAACGCAGGCAGCGCTGCGATCACCGCGCCATAACCGACCAGGCTGCTCACGCTGAGCACCGGCAACACCGCTGCGTTCGCTCCCGCGTCGATACTTTCACGCAACGCAGTGAGCCTCGCCCGATTAAGCAGTACAAGCGTGACGGTTGCCACCCCGAGTGCAACGCAAACACCCCACACCCCGCCGACAGCTCCGAGCGACGTCGCTCCCCAGCGGACTTCAGCCAGATATGACGCGTCGAGCCGCGGTAATACGACGACGTTCATGATGAAGTTCACGCCCACGACAATCACCAGCGGAGCGATGGCGATGCCGAACGACGGCATGATCGAGGAGACGTGGCCGTGGCCGATCTCGATGGGATCAAAGGTCTGCGAGACGGTCGCACGCTCACGCACGAGGCTAGTGTCGCGTGCAGCCCCAATTTCCGGCATGGGGTGTTTAGCCGCCTGGGTTGTGAAGCCTTCGCCGAGAGCGTGTGCCTGAGCTTCCTGTCTGCCCAGCCACCATAGTCCGAATCCGGCCATCACGAGGCTCGCGATCACCCCGAGGCCGGGCGCGGCGAACGGCGTCGTACCGAAAAACGGCATCGGAATCGCATTCTGGATCGCCGGCGTGCCCGGCAACGCGGACATCGTGAAGGTCGAAGTACCGAGCGCTATGGCTGGAGGCATCAACCGGCGCGGAATGTTTGCTTCCTGAAAGAGCGCCTGCGCCATCGGTGCCAGTACAAAAAAGGCAACAAATAGACTGACGCCACCGTAGGTAACGAGCGCACCGCCGATCACTACCGCTAGCATCGCGCGGCGTGCGCCTAGCCGGCGCGTCATAAAGCTCGCGATGGCCTGCACTGAACCGCTATCCTCCATCAGCTTGCCGAACAGTGCACCAAGCAGGAACAGTGGAAAGAACTGCCCGACAAAACGCGCCGCGCTACCCATGAAGGTCTGCGTCCAATGCGCGAGGACCGGTTCGCCGGAGATGCCTGCTGCCAGCATCGCAGCAAGCGGCGCGAGCAGCAGCACGCTCCAGCCACGATAAGCAAGCCAGATCAGCAGGCCGAGACTGACGAGCATGCCGGTCAGTCCGAGGCCGAGCGCGAGAGGAGTAAGTGCAACTGCGTCCATAGTCGTACTCCAGCGAGGGGCTCTCGCGTTGAATGGTGGTAGGCATGCAAGCACAGCGAGCGAACCCGTTACCATCCAGATCAACCTCCCTCTACGTGCCGAATGACGGCCAGTCGACCGGCAGCCGCCACGTTTCGCAGCACGGCGTCACAAACAGTTCATCGAGATTCAAAGCGATGCCACGCTCGCGACGGGGACTGACCGAGAAGCCAGACATTTCATACCTGCTCAAGAACCGTATCGAGTAGGGAGTCAAGATCGAAAGTCGATCGATTGCCAAGATCCGCCGCATGATCCTTCAGGAAGAGATCCATACACTTGCGCCCTTCTTCTCGCAACATGCAGAGAAACTCCCACTCTGCGTTGAGCTTGGATGACACGCCAAGTTCAACCATGCGTGGGCTTGCGATTCGGTGAACGCGCGCGTCGGCCCATTGTTCCGCCCATGCCGCGTGCCCGGGACCTTCGTCGACAAACAAGCGCTGGAACATGGCAATACCACGCAATTCCTTCTTGAGGCTTGAATTGAATGAAATCTCGTTCAGCCGATTAAGAATCTCCGACGCCGTTCTGGGCACGCCGGGCCGCTCAATCGGATTGATCTGGACAAGCAGAATATCGCGCGCCTTGCTTTCGCGAATAACCGGCGTTAGCAACGGATTGCCGGAAAAACCGCCATCCCAATAAGGGTCGCCGTCTATCTCGATGGCCTGATGTACCAATGGCAGGCATGCCGAAGCAAGAACTGCCTCGACACTTATATTCGCATTTCGGAAAACGCGCGGCAGACCCGTGCGGACATTGGTGGCGGTGACGAACAGCTTGATCGGCGATTGCTTCAACCCTTCGAAATCAATGCTTTCCTCCAGAATGGTCCGTAGTGGATCGAAGTTCGTCGGGTTGGTTTGATAGGGGGAAAACAGGCGACTGAAGAGATCGTAGAAGACATAGGCAGGAGAATTATCGAGCGACCAGTTACCCATCATCACGTCAACGGGCGTCCGCTGGAATGGGCTGTACCGCGCCGCATCGCTGACCCGTCGCCAGAACTTCTCAAGGGCCGCTTTTGCACCTTCTGGCCCTTCCAGCGTATATCCATGCAGCAGCACAACAGCGTTCATCGCTCCGGCAGAGGTACCTGTGATGCTTTCGATCTGCAGCCAGGGTATTTCGAGCACCCGCTCAAGCACGCCCCACGTAAAGGCACCGTGAGCACCGCCGCCCTGCAAGGCAAGATCGATCGACAGAGGATCGTGGTTCTCGACAGAGGCCTTAGGGTCGTCGTGATGTTGCGTGACCATTGTCTTCCCCTTATCGGTCTTGATCCGAACATTGCCGAAGATGCGCCGCCGGTTGCCTGTCTACTACAAGACCAGCGCCATCGCCATTAGACGTGCCGTGTGTTTCAACCGTCCCGGCCAGATGCGCGATCGCACCCTCGAGCTGCAGCGTCATCGCGCCTGCGGCATGAAGCTCGTCGTCACGGCCATCCTGTTGCTGGCGGCGCACCGTGTCGAGCGCCTTGGACGCGTGCGCGACGACGTGAAACTTCTCGGACGTTAGCCGTGTGTCGGGCAGATGTTCGCCCACGTCCTTGACGAAGGCGGGCGACATGTCGATGCTGACCGAGGCAATCTGATCGGGTGTGCCGTGGTGTTGGCTCAGATGGGCCGCGAACCCCTTAGTCGTCTTCGCATCGCGCCCGGCCTTGACGCCTCACGTCATCCAATCGGAATTCAAAAAGGGAAGAAAATGACATGACGGTATGAAGCGCATTCCCGCCTGGAATTCTTCCCGGGTTCACGTCAATTGTGGTGTTGGCGTCCCGTTAAAACAATTGGACTTTGGTCCAATAGTCGCCTCGCAGCCGCTTGACGCCGCGGCCGCTCCATGTGCTGGGCGCCGGACAGCGCGCCGTACGCATCTGTTTAAAAATTTCGACTCCGACCATGTGCTGGTGAGCGAGGGCGCCAGGCGTTTCGGAGCCCGACGTCAGCGAGAACGTGATGCTCAAGGAGACCGTCGATGATGAGTTCACGACAGTACAGGATCGGGCACTGCGCTCTTGCCGGGTTCGACCGGCATTGAAGATAGGTGTCAATAATCGCGCTCGTGCACTATCATCATTTGCAAAAGGACCAATGTGCCCGACTCAATACGGCCGCTGGCGCCGGCTGAGCCCTTCCAGGGTGGATGCGCAGACAACGGAGCGGACGTCGTGATCGGCAACACGATTCGCAAGTCAACCGACGGTATCTCCGACTTCCTCAAACTGGAATCGGCGGGCGGGTTGCTGCTCATGGCCGCAGCAGTACTCGCGCTGATCTTCAGCAATTCACCGCTTCGACACGCGTACGAGGATCTGCTGAAGATCCCTGTGGAGGTGCGCTTTGGATCGCTAATCGTCGCGAAGCCGCTTCTACTGTGGATCAACGACGGTTTGATGGCTATTTTTTTCCTCCTCGTCGGACTGGAGGTCAAGCGTGAGGTTCTTGAAGGTGAACTATCCACTCCCGCACAGATCGTGCTGCCTGTCGTCGCCGGCGTGGGCGGAATGGTGGTGCCCGCACTCATCTACCTCATTATCAACCGTGGAAATGGCGCGGCCTTGAATGGCTGGGCCATTCCCACGGCCACTGACATTGCATTTGCGCTCGGCATTCTTTCCCTGCTCGGCGACCGCGTGCCGGTGTCGCTGAAAATATTTCTGACTGCAGTGGCGATTGCCGATGACCTGGGCGCAATCGTCATCATCGCGCTGTTTTATACCGCCGATCTTTCGATCACAATGCTTCTTTTCGCGGTGGGGGCGATTGCGGTGCTGATTGCCTTGAACCTCCTGAAAATCACGCGCATCGCACCTTACGTTATTGTCGGCGTGATCTTGTGGGTATTCGTTCTGAAGTCCGGCGTTCACGCAACGCTCGCAGGCGTTGCGATCGCTTTCGCCGTGCCGTTGAGGACGAAGGACGCTCATGGCCATGCTCCCCTGCATCAGCTTGAGCACAGCCTCCATCCCTGGGTGGCCTTCGGCGTTTTACCGATCTTCGCTTTCGCCAATGCCGGGGTATCGTTCGCTGGCGTTACGCTTGCAGCGCTAGCTGCGCCGCTGCCGCTCGGCATTGCTGCAGGTCTTTTCGTCGGGAAGCTCGTCGGCGTTTGCGGGGCGAGTGCCGCGCTGGTTCGACTCGGACTGGCGAGGCTTCCCGAGGGCGTCAGTTGGCCCCAGCTGGTTGGCGTCGCCGCACTGTGTGGCGTCGGCTTCACCATGAGTCTGTTCATCGGCTCCCTCGCTTTCGAAGGCCCCGAATATTTCACACCGCTCCGGTTGGGCGTAATCGCGGGTTCAACGCTATCGGGCGTTACTGGTTATCTGTTTCTCAGGTTCGCGTCGGGTCATTCCAGCACAACCCCATCGCACGGGGCTAACTGATCGATCTCTCAACTGGAGAAGAACATGGTGCGCCTCGACACGCTCGAAACGCTGATGGCCGCATCCCTGGTTCTTCTGCTCGGGCGGCAGATTCTTGCCCGGACACCCATTCTGCGAACTTACACCATCCCCGAACCGGTAGTGGGCGGCCTGCTTGTCGCGCTGCTGGTTTTTGCGTTACGCAGTACCTTGCAGATCGACGTGCGTTTCGATACAGCGCTTCAAGCGCCACTGATGCTCTCTTTCTTTGCCACCATCGGTCTTAACGCAGATATGGCAAGCCTGAAAGCTGGGGGGCGTTCGTTGATTGTCTTTCTCGGTGCGGTGGTCGGCCTGCTCGTGATGCAGGATGCGCTCGGCATCGGCCTCGCCTGGGCGTTGGGACAGGAGCGCATTCTCGGCCTGCTCGGGGCGTCGGTGACCCTTTCAGGCGGCCACGGCACCGGTGCAGCGTGGGCCAAGGTGTTCGCAGAGCATCACGGGCTTCAGGCGGCGACGGAGATTGCAATTGCCTGCGCAACGTTCGGCTTGATACTCGGCGGATTGATCGGCGGCCCGGTCGCGCGTTTCCTCATCACACACTACGGCCTTGTTCCCAACCCGGAACCCGATGTCGCAGGAACCACCGGTTTCGAGCAACCCAAAGCGGTTCGGCCGATCACGGCCGACGCCGTGATCGAAACGGTGGCGCTGATTGCGGTTTGTCTCGCTGTCGGCTCGGCGCTCGCATCCTTGCTGACCGGCACGGCGTTCGAGCTACCCGCATTCGTGTGTGTACTGTTCGTCGGCGTCGTTCTGCGCAATGGGCTTGCCGTGACCGGCTGGTATCAGATCTCCGAACTCGCAGTGTCGTTGCTCGGCAATGTGAGCCTCGGGCTCTTTCTCGCGATTGCGCTGATGAGCCTGCGCTTGGGGGACCTGGCCTCGCTTGCGTTGCCGCTTCTCGCAATCCTGGTCGTGCAGGCGATCGCTATGGCGGGCTACGCCATTTTCGTCACCTTCCGGGTCATGGGTCGCAACTATGATGCGGCGGTGCTAGCCGCTGGCCACTGCGGTTTCGGCCTCGGGGCCACGCCGACCGCAATCGCCAACATGCAAGCCATCACGGAGCGGTTCGGCCCCTCCCATCTGGCCTTTCTGGTGGTGCCGATGGTGGGCGCATTTTTCATCGACATCGCGAACGCGATCGTCATCAAGTTGTTCCTGTTGCTGCCAATATATGGGTAAATAAGACCTCGGGCCTTATCGGGGGCGGCACATCACAGCAGACCCGGGCACGACTATTTCTGTCCGGGCCATCCAAAGCGCTCGCCACGGCCGAGATGTATCCTGCAGATAGGGCGCTGCGGCCGCACTGTTCGACCACAACCCCTATCGCGTTGTTCAAGCGAGAAAGCGCGTTCGGCGATTTCGGTCGCAGTCCGTGAAGTAGTGGAAATGCCATGAAGCGTATTTATGGAGTGATTGCGCTGTGCAGTGCGTTGGCCGCCTGCATATCGGCGGGCGTCGACGTCAGACCAGAGCAACTTTCGGGCTTCAGGCGAGGTGTGACCAGCCTTGAAGAGGTTGTCGCCGTGCTCGGGTCTCCGACGGCACAGACCACGCTAAGCGATGGATCGACCGTGCTGATCTACTCATTCGTCACATCCAGGCCTCGTCCCGAAAGCTTTATCCCGCTCATCGGTCCGCTCTTCGGTGGGGCAGACACGCAATCTTCGACAGTTGTGTTCGAGTTCGACGAATACGGCGTTCTCACGAGTCAACGCAGGACGACATCGAGCGGCGCGTCGGGATTGAGTGCGAAGACTCCCGGCACGCTGCCGCAGACGGATGAGCCTGGTCAAACGAAGTAGCTCGAGCCGGCCCGCCCTCGATCGCGGGCGGTCAGGCGTGCGACTGGACTCGTACTGAACGACGCCATCGATGTGCCTTTTGCTGCATGCAGTCAAATTTATTGACGCAGCAAGATCAGAAGGCTCGCTATGGTTTGTGATCTATTGACTTGCGAGCGGCTGTAGCACCCGCGGCAGCTCCGTCCTCCGTGCGCTGTACCGCGTCGTGCGCCGGCAGCGCCGGGTGTCCGGACTTGAGATGAACATCGTGCTGCGGGAACGGGATTTCAACTCCCGCCTGCCGCAACCCACGTTCGATCGCCGTAAGCACATCGTGGGTGGCGGGAATTCGTTGATTCACGCCCTCGACAAAGAACCGCGCCTCAAAATTGAGTGAACTGTCACCGAAAGCGAGGAAGAATACGCTGGGGGCGGGATTCGTGAGGACATTTGGTACTGAGCGCACTGCTTTCAGGATCGATTCGCACGTAGCCTCAGTGTCGGATCCGTAGGCGACGCCGACCTTCAGCACCACCCGCGTGATGTGATCACTCAGCGTCCAGTTGATGACCCGCTCCGTGATGACGGTCTTGTTCGGTATCACCACTTCCTTGCGATCGAAGTCGGTCACTGTCGTGGCGCGCGCCTGCACACGGGTCACGACGCCGGTCACGTCTGCGACGGTCACGGTATCGCCGATGCGGATGGGCCGCTCGAACAATATGATCAAACCGGAGACGAAATTTGCGAAGATCTCCTGCAGGCCGAAGCCGAGGCCCACGCCCATGGCCGCGACCAGCCATTGAATCCGGGACCAGTTGCCGCCCAGCACACTAAACACCGTCATCACCGCCCCACCGACAATGACGTAGCGGGCCACGGTTCTGATGGCATAGCGGCTGCCGCCTGAGAGCCGTGCCCGATCTGGGAGCGCGATATCAAGGAAGCCTCCGATGTTTTTGACCGCAACGATTGCGACAAATCCTGTCGTCAGGGCGAGCATCACGCCCCCGAGGGTGACGGCGCGCTCAACCGTTTGACCCTCCTCGACATCGGTATAGGTCCAGAGAGAAATCTCGTTGAGCCGGCTCAGACCCGGCAATGCTCCGTGCCAGACCACCAGCACGGCAGCCACGAGCAGTATCGCGGATAACGCGCGCAACAATCGCGTCGCCTGGGCTCCGATCGATGCCAGGTCGGGGCGATCCAGGTTCTTGCGCGCCCCGTCGATGAGGACTTCTACCTCCCGATCCATGCCCTGCGTCCGCGCGCGCTCAAGCTCGTCGCGCTGGTCGCCCAACCAGCGCGCGGTCAGCGTATGGAACAGCGCGATCGCTGCAGCAGCGAGGCAACTGATCAGCGTGAGCCGACCGAAGACCTGCGCAGCGTTGTAAAAGCCAACCGCTGACAGTACCGCAAGGGATAGCGGCACCACACAGGCGAACACGTAGACAGCATATTTCATGACCACATTCCGGTCCTCCGCGCCTGGACCGAAATACCGCGAGAGAACCCGGCCACCCGGCCGGAAGGTCACGCCGATTACTCCGGCGAACACGATGAGCGCCAGCATATGGGTTAGGCGCCCCAGTGAGGCCCGCACGATGAGATCGTCATACTGGGATGCGGCCCGGTTGACGAAGCCTAGCGGCACCACGAGGAACGTGAACACGCGTGACGCGCGGCGCAACGCGCGCACTGACTGGGCCTCGAGTCCGAAATGCAGTTGGGCAATGCCATCAGGACGAAACAGCCTTGAGAAGAACAGTCCTATGAATACCCCCCACGCCGTTGGGTCGAGCCCCTCGCCGATAGCATTGGCAAATTCTGAAGCCGTCGGGGAGGCAACGATCAGGTTGCCGACCGTCCAGATCGCCAGCGGCAGCGGCGCGACGACGAGCAGGGTTGTGCCAAGGGCCTGCACGGTGGCGGCAACGTTGCGATCGCCCGCCGCATCCTTGCACTCGTCCAGGCGCTGCAGCCGCGCAAGCAGCCGTTTTCGCGCGGCAAGGATGGCGAGCACGGCGCCAGCCAGAACCAGCACTTGCAGCGAGCGTTGCTGCGCCTGGGCCTCGATGGTTTCGCCCACCTCGCGCCAGCCCTCTGGCGAGGCCAGCAGCAGCAGCGCCTGCGGCAGATCACTGAAGGACCGTTCGGACAGGGGGGTCACAGGCACCCAGAACAACGCCTTGTCGATCAGGCGGCGATAGTCTTGCGCGGTGCCCAGGAGCTGGTCCTCGGCGGCGACGAGTTCGTCCAGCGTGTTCAGGTAGGTTCGCTGCGAAGTCGATAGCCGATCGAGCAGTTCCTTGCGGTCAGCAATCAGGACACCAGCCTCGTCGCGCAGGGCCGCCACTTCGGCCGGCTGTGTGCGCGCAGCCGCGTTGCGCATGATGGTGTCGAGCTCCTGGTCCGGGTTTGCGAGGTGACGTTGCTCACGCTCGACCTGGAAGGCAGCCGCAGCGATTGACTCAGCGGCGCGCGCCCGTTCGCCGCGCGCGCGACGGAACTGCTCCGCTTCAGGCAGCGCGGCAGCACGCTCCGCGAGCACCCGGGCCAGTGATTCCGTGAGCTTGCTGCGCTCCAGACGCAGGCGCGCGCGCTGAAAATCGACCGCCAGGTGCTCCGCCTCTGCAGCGCGCTGATCGCGAGCTTGCCGTAATGACTCGATTTCCTTGGCCGTCCCGGCAAGCTGTGCAGAGCTTTGCACATTGGCTGCCGCCAATCGACTCAAGGAGGGACTGCGGCTCACCAACTGCCGTTGGCGCTCGGCCGCGTCCTCCTCGGCCCGCCGTGCGTCATCTACTCGACGTTGATCGACCAGCGCCACCAACTGCTTCAGGTCAGTGTCGCCGCGCTGCAATTGCGCCCGGACCACTTCCCGCCGCAGCTGCGTCAAACGGGCCAATAGGGGTTGCGCATCGATGCGGTCGCGCAAGACTTCAGACTCAGCCTGGCGAACCAGCAGCGCGGCCCGCTTCGCCTGCAACTCAGTCTGTGCGAGCAAGGTCTGACGTGATGCACCTGAGGCCGTCTGGATCTCTTCGCGCAACCGCTCCAGACCGGCTTGCGCCTCGCGCTGCGTGTTGCGCAGCTCCGCGGGCTCCGTGTCGACACGTTCGGTTTCGAGGTCGAGCATCGCGAGTTCGGCGCGCGCGGCGGCCTGACGAGCCCCGGCCTGGGCTAGCGCCTGCTCCATTTCATTGAGTGTGCTGCCGGCACTCGAAGGGCCGGCAACCGCCTGGTCTGATTCAGCGCGCAGTTGTTCCAGTGTCCGCTCCAGGTCACGAATCTGGTCCGGCGCATCGTGCATTAACTGACGATAGTTCTGCGCCTGGGCACGGAGCTCGGGAACACGCTCCAGATCCGCGAGCGTTGCGCGGGACAGTTCCGCTATGCGTGCCTTGGTGGGCACGTCGATGTCCCTGCGGGCCTCCGCTTCCCGGGCCGTCCGCCGCACCTGTTCGACGCTCAGGTCAGCGTTCGAGCGAACCTCGGGAGGTTCCGCCTGCGCGACTACAGCCGTCATGGTTGCGCCGACCAGCAACAGTCGCGCTATGGTCAGGGGACCAACCAGACGGGCTTTGTCGGGGACGGACTGCCCGCAGCACGCCATCGCTTTGTCCAGCAGGGCGTCGAAGGCCAAGGCTAGCCGGCGCGTCGGGCTACTCATCGATGTTCGCCTCCTGGGTCAGAAAGCGCCGCTGCCCCACGGCCATTGACGCCCGACGACATCTGCGCAGCGTCGCATCTCTGTCTTTCGAAAAGCCGGGGCGACGACCGGCAAGCGTACCCCCAGACAATAGCCAAAGAGGCAGTGGGAATGCCGATATCAGTTGAGACGCACTGCAGTGAACCAGGCCAGGGTTTAAATGGCGCCGTGCTACTGCCGACGGAAACCACCGCCACCCCTTGCGCCGCCGGCGCCGTTGGCTCTCCGCTCGATACCTCCTCCCGGTTGCGCGTAGCGTTGACTCTGGGTCGCACCTCTCTGACGATTCTGCATGTCGTTGTTCAGGTCTCCAAAGGAGGGCTGTGCGCTGGTCCGGTTGATTCCACCCGCAGCATTCTGGGGCTGGGCTGCGGCCCTGCTCGGCGGTGCTGGCGTGGTGCGCTGCTGCTGATAGGTCTGGGCTCCTTGCGGAGCGGGCCGCGGATTTGCCGGCTGGGCTCCCGCCGGGCGTTGCTGCTGATAGCTCTGCGCGCTTTGCTGAGTGGTTCCGGCGTTACCGGGCCGGGCCGCTGCGAGGCGTTGCTGCTGAGAGTTCTGCGCGTTTTGCCGGGTCGCGCCGGTGTTCGTCGTAGTGGGCGTTCGCTGGGGCTGCCCGGTTTGCGTTCTTTGCGGCGACGACTGCGGTGTCGGTTTGTTCACATTGGACCAGGAACCGTTATCGTACTTCTGCCAGCTCCCCCCCGTGTTCTTGTACACATTGCCATCACGCCCGGCGTAAAGGTCGCCGTTTGCGGTCTTACCAGCTACGGCACGGCCGTTGGCCGTGCTTCCAGCAACCGCCTTGCCGCCTGCCGAATTCTGATAAGTCCCGACCGTGCCCTTCGCTGTGGTCTGGTGCTGCGTCGCCGCCCACTGGTTTCCCTTTGTCACGACAGAGCTTCCCCACTGGCCGTACGCGTTCGATCCCTGACGGGTAGCGCCATAAGCGCCGGTGTAGGGGTTATAGGCCTGCGCGACAGTCGCGCTGCCATACTTCCCGGAAACCGTGGCGCCGCGCGCGTACGTACCGGTATTAGGATTGTACGAAGCGCCCCACTGCGCGCTACCCGCCGGGCCATAGGCGCTGCCGCGCACGCCGCGCGCGCCTGTATAGGGGTTATAGGTCGGGTATCCGTACGGCGCCGGACGCGGATAGTAGACTGGGTACGGCCCGGAGCCCACGCGGACATAGGGCGGATAGTAGTAGCCGTTGCCTTGGGCAACGATCGCGCCGACGGCGGCACCTGCGATAAACATGCCGAGATATCCGGCGGTATAGCTGGCCTGGACGGACCCGCCTGGCACGACCTGTTGCGTCACGTAAGTGACGTTATAAACGGGCGAGGCCGGCGGGATCGTGTAGATCACCTGAGGTACTGAACTGCTGGTTTGCCAGGGTCCGGCCGGCGACGGCGAATCGAACCATACGCCCCGCGAACAGAGGTAATAGTGATTCTGTACCTTGATGATCTTGTCGGGGGTGTTGGTTGCGTAGGCGAGTGGGGTGCCTTCGATCGGGGCGAAATTCGGCTCGCCGCTGTATGCGACCTTGATCTCGGCCGCGGCTGCGGCAGGGTTCACCTCAACGGTCGTCGGAATCTGCGCGAGCAGCACCGCATCCTCGGCTTCCGGCGTGCCCGGCACGGAAGCGAGGACTCGCGAGGCCGGGCTGTCGCGAGGGATTCTGGCGAAATCGGCCGGTAGCTGGTTCGTTGCGAACGTCCATGGCCCACTGGGGCTGGGCGACGAAAACCAGCGCCCTGCGGTCAGATAGTAGTAGGTCTTGGTCGGCCCGTAGACGAACACGTCGCTATCGGTATTCTTCGCGAATACCAGTCCTGTGCCGGGGATCGCGGTGTAAACCGGTTGGCCGTCGAACATGATCAGCTCGGCCGGCGTACTGCTGAAGAAGACCGCCGGCGGCTTTGCAGCCTGCTTCGCAGACGGCGGAATGAAGGGCTTCAGGTCCGTCCAGGTGGGGTCGGCCGGAACTTTCGTCATCTTGGCAGGGAGCGTCTTCGTTTCCGTCCAGCCGGTTTTCAGGTCGGTCGACGTCATCCATGACTGGCCGGTGAACAGGTAGTACTGGTGGGCCGCGTTGTCGACGAACAGCGGCCAGCTGGCGTTGACGACGAATGAGACATCTGAATTCTGGATCGGCGCCGGTACCGGGTCGCCATCCACAAACAGCAGGACCGCCGGCCCGAAACTGACAAAGATGGTCGGTGGATCGCTCTTGATGGCTACGACCGGTGCTGCCTTCTTTTTGTCGACGCTCGCTGCCAGCCGATCCATCGACAAGGTCAGCGACGCCTGCGGATTGAGAAATTTCCGCACCAGCTGATCCAGCTTCTGGCTCGTTGCCTGGTCCGCACCGGGGAAAGCGGTACCGGTAATTTGCGGACTACTCAGAAGTACGTTGCGACTGTCGATATCCACGTCAGTGTGCATTTGCAACGTGATCACGCCCACCTGTGGCTTGCCACCGCGCGGGATGATGCTAACCGCTATTCGGCCGGTCAGTTCCTTGAAGTCTTTCCAGTCGTCGATCTGGGGCTGGTAATAGGTGAGGGTCGCGTCCTCCTGGACCATTTCACGCGGCCAGCCAGGGTCTTGAGTCGCGGCGCGGATCGGCTGGATGGCCGACAACGCCAGTGCCAGCGCCAACATTCGCAAGGGCAGTCGGGAAGTCACGATGCTTTGCTCCTGTCCGCCTCACGGCACTTCCGCGGCGCGACCCGTGCCAGGGACGGAAGGCGAATGAGCAGACACGGGTACAGAGGTTGGCGGCCGGGTCGCTGTTGCCGTCAGTGGTGCAGCTAAAAAGATAGGTTCACTACAGCGCACATGCAATTGGACCTTGGTCCAATTGCATGCAGCCGCGCGGCGAGCAAGATGCGGAACAGTAAGAGGGAATCACCAGATTTCGTCAATCGTGCGATTGGGGGAAACAGGGGCAACGTCGGCGCCGCGAAGACGCGCGCGGGCAAGCGCCCGGGCGCTATGCGCAATACCAGAACCAGAGACGGAGGATTGCAGGGTGAACCACCTCGTCGTTGCGTTGATTGTGTTCGTATGCATTGTCGGCAGCGCGCTGCTTGGCTCGTATCTGCGCGTCGTGCTGCCGCAACACCACCTTAGCGATGAGTCGACCAATGTCGTCAAACTGGCGACCGGCCTGATCGCTACCATGGCCGCCCTCGTGCTTGGCCTGCTGATCTCGTCGGCGAAAGGCTCGTTCGACACGACCAATAGCGAGATTCTGCATAGTGCCGCCGACATTGTGCGCCTTGATCGCGTGCTGGCCAGATATGGACCGGAAACGCAGGAGATACGCGGCTTGCTTAAACGTAACACCGCCGCGTCGATCCAGGTGCTCGCTTCCGGCGATCGGTCGCAGTTGGCGGGAATGAGCGGGCCCGAGGCAGTGGGAAGGGGAGAGGACTTCCAGCGCAAGGTGGAGGAACTCTCGCCGCACAACGCGGTGCAAAGTCAATTGCAGGCACACGCCCTCCAGATCGTCGATGAAGTGTCTGCCGCGCGCTGGCTGGCGCTACTCCAGCAGAAGGGCTCGATCCCCGTGCCGCTGCTGGTGGTTCTGGTGTCCTGGCTAGCCATTCTCTTCGGCACGTTTGGTTTGTTCGCGCCTCGCAACGGTACGACCATGACAGTGTTAGCCATGGGGGCACTGTCGACTGCCGGCGCGATTTTTCTGATCATGGAAATGAATTCACCGCTCGATGGGGTGGTCAGAATCTCGCTTGAGCCCATGCGCGCAGCGCTCGCCATTCTTGGCGAGTAGCCGCTCGATTGCGCGGGCGTTGGCTCTGCTGGCCACGCGCTCAGGCCGGTTCAGTGATTGAACCAGTGGTATTGGAGAGCGACCGAGACGGTTTGGAAATTGCCGCCGACGCGAGTTATCAGCCCACGCGACCACGCGAGCTTTGCGGACCACTTCTCGGTAAGCGGCACCGAGAGCGTGACGCCGTAGCGGACACTGCGCTGGAGGTCCTGATCCTGGACGCTGTTCACGCTTGTCCGGCCGCCTGTGAAATACGTCGCGTCCGCGGCGAGCCAAAGCCCGGGGCGCCAGGTGTAGCCGCCGTGCAACTGGAACTCGGGGATCGGATCCTGGCTGCGCTTGCGTCCGCCAAAAAAATCGTTGTTGTCCGTGAAGAACCACACGCCCGCTGCGCCGTCCACGAACCAGTTGCCAATCGGCTGGGACAGTCCGATTTCTGGTTTGAACGACCATCGGTTCGATCCCACGTTGATCAGTCGGGACGGCACGTACTGACCCGTTGGCGCAACCATGCTCAGACTGACACCAAGAACCGTGGAGGGTCTGCGCCGCGCGAACTCCTCCGGTGTCAGCGCCGGGTCGCCCAGCAGATTCACGGCGACCCTGAACAGCACGTCGCCCATTCCTGATCGGTATGCATGCTGCGGGACACCCTCGACGTCGCCAGTGACATTCGCGCTCGCGTACGGGACAGACACCGCAACGCTCGTGGTATGGCCAGCGACGCCGAAGCTGTGGGAATAGCCGAACGCATACGTGTTGATTCTGGCCTGCACATTGGCAATCGGCAACGAAGGATCGACTGAGAACCCGCCGCTCGATCGTCCATAGCCGACCACCACGAAATTCGTGCCGACCGGCGTAGCCGAATAGGCGTGGGGTTCCATGTCCTGGGCACTCGCCAACGCGGACCAGAGCAAGGCAACACCGACACGTGCCGGCCGAAAGCGCCGGACAGAGCGCGTCGCCGACTGGATCCCAGCCTTGCAACCCGACTTGACTGTGTGATTCGAGTCGACCGATGGTTTCGGCATTGTCGTGACGTTCGTCTCTGATTGAGGTATGAGACGGCTGGATGATCCGTGTTCGCAATAGGACCAAAGTCCAATGTGCGTATGACTGCATCCGGCTAATCTGGAAGATGCGAGAGTCCGCTCGCGTCGTTCCTTGGAGAGAGTCATGACGAGTTCTGTACGCACATTCACGGTTCTGCTGGTGTTGCTGAAAATCAGTTCCGTGAGCGCGCAAGGACAGTATCCGATGCTCGATAAGTTGGCCGGAAAGGTCGTCGAAAGGTATCAAAACTCGTCCTGTCAGTAACTCGCAGAGGAAAAGAGCCGTCCAGCGATAGCGCAAAAAGCGCAGATGGAGCAAGGAGCGGTTGAGATGCTTCGTAATGACGCTGGCACGCGTGCGGGATTTCTCAACCGTGTCGCGGCGCCTGTCGCCAACAAACTGTTCGAGTGCGGAATGATTCCTTGACCGTCTTGTACCGGCCACATCAGGAGTTGACTATGAAATTTCTGCTTATGTTGGCATGCGTCGTGTTGTCTTCGAACGCATTCGCGAACTGCGCTACTAACGCGCGCGGCGAGACCGTTTGCGGCAACGGACAGACGGCCGGCGGCTATAACCCGAATACGGGTAACGCGTGGAAGGCCCAAAAGAATCAGAACGGCGTCACGACGACCCAGACAAGCAGGGGCGGAGAGGCCAAGACAAAGAACGGTAAGGGTGTGTATAAAAGCCCCAGTGGGAAGACATGCTATCGGAGCGCCAACAGTCAGGGATGCAATTGAATATATGAGGCTGCGCTTTGGATGTTCAGGCTGCCAGGCTCGACGAGCGGGCGTTGTGCCGGTTGGTGAAATCGGCAAGGGGGACGGCGCCTCGAGTGCTGCTGGCGCCAAACTTCTGGACGTCGGGGTCCGTTGGGACCGCGAGTGGCAATGACGTCGCTAATGCCGAATACAATGGAGCCCAAGATGGCGGAGGGCGAGGCCAGCTTCCTCTGCGCCTCGCCCGGTCGTGTGCTACTCGCCGCAAGCGGCTCTCAACTTTGACAGACGTGTCGCCAGCGTCGCATCTTCGCCGTCCCGAAGCCGAGTCGAAGCGGTCTATATTTGCAGCCTCGTATTATTTATGCGTTGATTGAGGATTGCTTAAGAAATGCTTAAGAATTATTTGAAACTGGTCGATCCTGTAACGAGCTGGTATTGGCACGGCAAGGGTTCGTCAGAGCTCACCCATGCATTATTCAACTACATGCACTTCAGAGCAGTGGACAATCCGACTTCGGTTCAAAGCAATGGTGGTTCAGTGCAGAGGCATCGGATTGGGATGTAGAAGAATATATGTGCATGTCATTGCTATTTTCTCACTTCGTACTAGGATTAATTTGCTGTTCGGTCTGATCCGGTCGCGGAAGTTTTTACTGGGATTTTAATCCGGCTGGCGGTGTGCAAGTCCAGCCCTGCCATCTGCCACGCCGGCAAATCGACGGACGAGCCACGATTCTGAGCTTCCGGCCGGCTTCGGAACATCGAGCAGCGGAAACCAGCCTCCGGGTCAAGGGGCCTTGCCTCTTATGGAATTCCAGAGCGAGTTCTTGTTAGCCCATCTCGCGGTGCCGACCTTTGAGAGGCAGTTCGGCCATGAGCATCGTCATGCCAGTCACCGTCGTGCTGGAAACGGCAGCCATCCTGTGGTTGCTGACGGTGCTGGTGCGACGCCAGCGGTCGACGACATCGATCGCTAGTCATAATTCGCCACATCTGTCAGCGTTTTACGCCGCGCGCGCCATGCTCGGCCTGCGTGTGATGCGGGCACGCTTGTCGAAGATAGCCAGGAGAGCCGGTCCTTTCGACTCGTTGGCTAAAGCCGGTTCGTCAGGAGAGGCATGCGAGACACGCGCGGAGAACCTTCACGTCGCGGAGGCTGCCAACGCGCGGGACGCGGGTCAACGTGGGACTCGCGCCGAGCATCCATTTGCGGAGCGACTCCGTGTCATGGCTTCCGCGCGAGTCGTTCACCAGGAGCCTGCTGAGAGTGGCGCTCGGTCGGTGGGCCTGGCGGGTTCACGCGCCGGCGCGATCGAGCGAGGGAGCGGTGAGCGCTACTTTCGCGAGGCATTGGCGCAATTGCCGTTTGCGATTCTGATGCTGGGCGAGCATGGCCTCATGGTGATGGTCAACCCGCAAACTGCGAACCTGTTCGGATACGAATGCGATGAAATCATCGGGAAACCTGTCGGACTACTGGTGCCTGACCTGCATTTCGACAGCAATACCCGCTTCTGGGCCGGTCTGCGCGCGTTACGGCAATCCCGTGGCATCGCGCCTTCGCACGAACTGTCTGCACGGCGCAAGGACGGCACGGAATTTCCCGTAGAAATCGGGCTTGGTGCATTTCGCTTCGACGACGACAACGTAACGCTCGGATTCATCATTGATCGGACGGATCGCTACGAGTTACATCGCAACCGCCAGGAACTCGCGCATCTGACGCGGGTGTCCACCATGGGCCAGTTGGCCTCATCGCTAGCCCATGAGCTGAACCAGCCGCTTACCGCGATCCTGAGCAACGTGCAGGCGGCGCAGCGGTTTATGGCTGCCGATCCGATCGATCTGGGTGAGGTTCGGGAGATCCTGAATGACATCGTTCAGGATGACTACCGCGCAAGCGAAGTGATTCGACGCATTCGTGCAGTCGTCAAGAAAGGCGATCTGGAGGTCGCGCCACTCCACCTCGCAGGCGTGATCCGTGACGTGATCCTTCTGGTGCACAGCGATGCGATTGTGCGCGGAACGCGCGTGACGCTCGACATCGACGGCGATCTGCCGCTGGTGCGAGGCGACAAGGTGCAGCTGCAGCAGGTCATCCTCAATCTCCTGCTTAATGCATTCGACGCGATGAACAATGTGCCGCCGCTCGATCGCGTGGTCTCCGTGACGCTCCGGCCCGAGAAAGACGGCATGGTCTGCATCGCCGTTCGTGATCGGGGCCATGGACTGACTTCCGACAAGCTTGACAAGATCTTCAAGCCATTTTTTACATCAAAACCCCAAGGGCTCGGTTTGGGATTGTCGATTAGCCGTTCCATCATCGACATGCACCGCGGGCGACTCTGGGCCGAAAACAACACCGATCGAGGCGCGACGTTCTATGTCACTCTGCCCGCAGAGGATATGACTACGACGAGGCAGGACGAGTCGCGACACAGGCCATGACATATTCAGATTTGCTCGTGTTCGTCGTCGACGACGACGATTCTGTGCGCCGTGCGCTGGCGCGTCTGCTCCAGTCCGCCGGCTATCGGGTAGAGACATTCGGTTCGGCACACGCATTTCTCGACAGGATGCGAGCCAATACCTGTCCTGCGTGCCTTGTACTGGATATCCAGTTGCCGGATCTCAGCGGTCTGGAACTGCAGCGCGAGCTCAATGCGGCCCTGCCGATCATTTTCATTACCGGGTACGGGGACATCCCCACGACAGTAGGAGCAATAAAGGCGGGGGCAATCGATTTCCTGCCGAAGCCGGTGCGTGATACCGATCTGCTTCGCGCGATCGGACAGGCGTTCGAGCTTCTTGCGCAAACGCACGCAGTCCACCGCGAACTGGATGCGATCCGTGTGCGTCTCGGACGGCTGACACCTCGCGAGCGGGAGGTGATGGCGCTCGTCGTGACCGGCCGAATGAACAAGCAGGTCGCCGGCGAACTGGGTACGGTCGAAAAAACGATCAAGGCCCATCGCGCGCGTGTGATGGCGAAGATGGAAGTCACGTCGCTGGCCGAGCTTGTCCGGGTCGCAGACAAGGCCGGTATGGGCGGTGCTGCTGAACCGCACGCATCGCACTAAACGGCAACAATCTGGCGCGAACGGCAGTCTGTGCTGGCGCGCTTTTCGATCTCGGGTGTCCACCCTGGACCAAGGTCCAATATCGGCAAACCTGTCTGACTCGTAAGCTGTCATATGGGAGAGTGCACTTGCGCGTGCATGCGCGGACACCGGACTACTCACAATGGGAAAACTCAAACCATTCGTTGTCGTCGTCGATGACGATGAATCGGTGAGCCGGGCGATCAGGAGACTGTTGCGCTCAATCGGAATCGCCGCCGAAACCTTCGCAAGCGGCGACGCGTTTCTCGACGTCCTGTCGTCCATGCCATCGTATCGCCCTGACTGCGTGATTCTCGATGTGCAGATGCCGGGGCTGAACGGGCTGGAAGTCCAGCGACGTCTATCCGGCAGCGGCATACCTGTCGTTTTTATCACCGCCCACGACGACATTGGCGTGCGCGAGCGAGCACTCGCGGCCGGCGCGGTCGCTTATTTGCGCAAGCCGTTCAACGATGAACTGTTCGTCAGGACGGTACGCGCTGCCCTTGAAGACGATCAGCCGCCGTAGCGCAGGCCCGTGCGCTTGTGTATTCAGGCGATATAGGACCAAAGGCCAATTGTTTTAACGGATCGAAAATACCACTATTCACGTTGCCAGCGAAGCATTTGAGGCGGAAACGCTTTTCATACCGTGGTGTCAATTTCTGAATGGAGCACGCATCATGATCAAGTACCTTCGGCTGATTCTCGCGGTTCCCCTCTTTCTGTTTGCCGTGGCGTGCTCGACGAACCCGACTGTTGCCAACGGTGGGGACCCCGAGTTAGACGCGCAGGCACGTGAGGCACTGCAGCAACTCTTTAACAGCACCCCGAAGGCGAAGGATCTCCAATACCAGGCGAAAGCCGTCGTCGTGTTTCCGAGCATCGTCAAGGCTGGGTTGCTGGTCGGTGCGCAAGGGGGAAAGGGCGTGGCGTTCAGTCCGGATGGCAGGATCATCGGATACTACAGAGCACGCGGACTTTCGTACGGGATGCAGGCAGGCGCACAAACCTTTTCGGAGGCGATGTTCTTTATGACCGACTCGGCACTCACCGAGCTCACGAGCGGCACTGGAATGTCCGTCGGCGTGGGACCGAGCGTCGTAGTGGTGGATGCAGGAATGGCCAAATCGATGACAACGACGACATTGAAATCAGATGTCTACGCGTTCATTTTTGGCCAGCAGGGCCTGATGGCCGGTCTGGGCGTGCAGGGACAGAGAATTGTCAAGTTTGACCAGTGAAGTGCGCAATCTCCTCGCGCAGTCATAGCGGCCGATGCTCTTACGCGAATCGCCCTGGTCATGCACGCCGCGCCGGGGGCGCGATCGGGAAACCTGCCCGGGGGAGCCGGGAAATCGTTCGCGCGTTGCGCGGACATTGCCCGCCAGTAGCCATTCGATAGGTCAACCCTAGAACATGGAGGACCCCAAGCCATGCAACGAATGCAGCGAGTCGCAATGGGTTTGGTGGTATGGATGCTGAGCTTCGCAACCGCCGCGCAGCAGCCCATCATCTATCCAGCCAACGGGCAGAGTCTCCAGAAGCAGAACACGGACACCTCCGAATGTCAGCTATGGGCGAAGCAGACGACGGGCGTGGATCCGGTCGCGATTGCACAGCAATCCGGGCAATCGGGTGCTCCGCAGCAACAAGGTGGAGCGCTCAAGGGTGCAGCCGGCGGCGCCGCGTTAGGCGCGGCAGTCGGTGCGATCGCAGGCAATGCCGGGAAGGGCGCGGCGATCGGCGCGGTCACGGGGACAGCGGGCGGCGGCCTGCGGCAGCACCGCATGAACCAGGCCGCGGCCGGACAGCAGCAAAGCGGCCAGCAACAGGTCGCCCAGCAGATGGCAACGTTCAACCGCGCAGTCGCCGCATGCATGACCGGCCGTGGATACACGGTTGAGTAGACGTGATAGAGACGGGAGAGACAGCCGTGAAAAAGAAATGCCTGAGTCTCGGGTTCACCGCGCTCTGCTGGCTCGGATCGGCCTCGGTGTGGGCGGCCGACTTCGACGGCAGTAAGCCCCTGCTGTGCGCGACAGTAGATGCACACGGGTGTGATGCCGGGGAGACTTGTCTGCGAGGCCTGCCTGCCGAACTCGGCGTGCCGCAATTCCTGCACATCGATTTCACAAGGAAGACGATAGTCGGGCCGCAGCGCGCAACCTCCATCCGCTTTATCGAAACAAGCGAGAGCCAGATTTTCCTGCAAGGCACGGAGCGTGGCTTTGCGTGGACGATTGCGCTCGACAGGACGGACGGGACGATGACCGGCTCGCTCGTCAACAGTGAAGATGCCTATGTGCTGTTCGGCGCCTGCACGCCTGATAAGCCATGACGGGTGATGTCATGGAATGCACGCCGCTGATCATCTGTCCTCGACCACGGTCGTCGGGCGATTTGAGACTCCTGCTCGCCGGTACGTTGCTCGCGCTTTGCGCTGGCTGCAACAAGCCGGCGACTCTGCCGCCTGCCGCAGCCACCGAGGTGACCCTGATGCAGGTCGAGCCACACGACACGCCGGTCGACTTCGAATTCACTGCGCAGACGCAGAGTTCACGCGAAGTCGAGATCCGGGCACGCGTCGACGGCTTTCTCGAGAAGCGGGTCTACACCGAGGGACAACTGGTCCATGCGGGGCAAACGCTTTTCCTGATGGACCCCAAGCCGTTCGAAGCAACGCTCAAGACTGCAAAGGGCGAACTCGCGCAACAACAGGCGAGGCTCTACGTAACGAAAGCCAATCTTACCCGCGTGATACCCCTTGCCAAACAGAACGCCTTGAGTCAGAAGGATCTTGACGATGCGACCGGCAACGAAAAGCAGGCGGAGGCCGCGGTCATCGCAGCACAGGGTCAGGTGCAGACCGCGCAGCTTAACCTCGGTTATACGACGATCAAATCTCCGCTTGCCGGGTTGTCCAGCTTCGCCAGGCAGCAGGACGGCAGTTACGTGACCGCCGCCGCATCGGGTTTGCTCACCTATGTCTACCAGCTCGATCCGATGTGGGTTAACTTCAGCATCTCCGAAAACGAGTTGCTCCGCTATCGTGACCAGATCGAGAAAAAGCAGTTGGTGTTTCCTGCAAGCAACGATTTCGAGGTCACAGTCGTGCTGGCCGATGGCACGGTGTTTCCCGCCCGCGGGCACATCAACTTCACGAATCCGGCTTTCAGCACGGAAACCGGCACGTTCCTCGTTCGTGCGTCGTTCGCGAATCCTGACGGCAGTCTACGCCCGGGGCAATTCGTCCGTGCGCGGGTCTCGGGCGCCGTGCGTCCGAATGCGATCCTTGTGCCGCAGCGCGCGGTGTTGCAGGGCGCGAAGAGCCACTTCGTATGGGTGGTCGACAACGACTCGAAAGCGCATCAACGCGTGGTCGAAGTCGGCGAATGGCACGGTGATGACTGGTTCATCACCGAAGGGCTGCAAGCAGGGGAGCGCATCGTGGTCGATGGCGCCATCCGGGTCATCGCGGACGCGCCGCTGAAGATCACCGGGACGCCCAGTCCGCATGCCGGCGCCGGTGCGTCGCAGAGCGAAGCGCAGCATCTCGCCACGCGCCAGTCCGAACGTACCATGACGAAGTAACCGGGCGCGCGAAATGAACATCTCTCATTTCTGCATCGACCGGCCGATCTTCGCGTCCGTCATCTCGATCGTCATCACGCTCGGGGGCGCGCTGGCGATGCTGGCGCTGCCGATTGCGCAGTACCCCGACATCACGCCACCGCAGATCACGATTTCCGCCGCCTACCCGGGTGCGAGCGCGGACGTGGTCGCCAACAATGTGGCCGCGCCGATCGAGCAACAGGTCAACGGCGCGGACAACATGATCTATATGAGCTCGTCGAGTTCATCGACCGGCAGTCTGACGATCAACGCCTTCTTCCAGATCGGCACCAACCCCGAACTTGCGCAGGTCGATGTGCAGAACCGCGTGAATCTGGCCTTGCCGCAATTGCCTTCTTCGGTGCAGTCGCAGGGCATCCAGGTGCAGAAGAAGTCGTCGGCGTTCATGATGGTCATCGCCATCTATTCCCCGGGCAACCGCTACGACGCCACCTACATCGCCAACTACGCGAACATCTATGTGCTCGACGCGCTCAAGCGCATACCCGGTGCCAACCAGTCGAGCATCTTCGGTACGCCCGACTACGCGATGCGGATCTGGCTGAAACCGGATCGCATGGCGCAACTGGGCATCACCGCGAGCGACGTGCAGAAGGCGGTGGCCAACCAGAATCAGCAGTTCGCGGTCGGCCGCCTCGGTCAGTCGCCGACCGGTACGCCGGTCGAGCAGTCGTTTGCGGTCACCACCACCGGCCGGCTCAGCGATCCGGCGGAGTTTGAAAACATCATTATCCGCGCGGCCAGCGGTGCCGCGGCGATCGTGCGGCTCAAGGACATCGGCCGCGCAGAACTCGGCCAGAAGGACTATTCGATTCGCAGCAAGTTTCAGGGCAAGCCGGCCACGGTCATTGCGGTTTACCAGCAGCCGGGCGCTAACGCCCTTGACGTATCGAAGCAGGTGCGCGCGACGCTTGCCACGATGAAGAAGTCGTTCCCCGAAGGCATCGACTACAGCATCGCGATGGATACGACTGACTTCACCCGTGCGTCGATCACGGATGTCGTCCACACGTTCTTCGAGGCACTCGTGCTGGTGGTGATCGTTGTGTTCGTGTTTCTGCAGAGCTGGCGCGCCACCGTGATTCCGGTGCTCGCGGTGCCGGTGTCGATTGTCGGCACCTTCATGGGAATGCTGGCAATGGGTTTCTCGATCAACATGCTGACGCTGTTCGGCATGGTGCTGGCGATCGGCATCGTGGTGGACGACGCCATTGTGGTGATTGAAATCGTCGAACGGAACATGAACGTGCAGAAGCTGAGTCCGAGGGACGCCGCGAAACGGGCGATGGAGGAAATCTCTGGTCCGATCGTGGCGATTACGCTCGTGCTATGCGCGGTGTTCGTGCCGGTGGCGTTTCTCGGCGGGATTACCGGGCAGCTATACAAGCAGTTCGCGATCACCATTGCGATTTCGGTTGTGTTCTCCACCGTCGTCGCACTCACGCTGTCGCCTGCGCTTGCCGCATTGCTGCTCAAACCCGGGCACCACGAAAAGCGCGGTTTCTTCAGGTGGTTCGACAATGCGTTCGCGAGGATCACGACCGGCTACTCGAATCTGGTGAAGCTGGTCATCAAGCGGTTCGTGGTCGCGCTATTACTGTTTGCCGGGATGATCGCGCTTGCGGTCGTCATGTTGAAGACGATTCCCACGTCGTTCCTGCCGCCCGAGGATCAGGGCTACCTGCTCGGCGCGGTCATCATGCCGGATGCAGCGAGCCTCGATCGCACCGAGGAGGTGTCGCAGCACGTCACCGACTACTTCATGAAGCAGGACGCGGTGAGCAGCGTGACGATTGTCGACGGTTTCAGCCTGCTCGACAGCCAGAACAAGAACAATGCAGGCGCGTTTTTTATCGGCTTCAAGAGCTTCGATGAACGCTACAAATTCGCCAACATCAAGACGCAGAATGCGCGGGCCGTGCTGATCAATGCTTACGAAAATCTCTCGAAAGTGAAGGAGGGGATCATCCTGCCGGTCAACCCGCCGTCCATTCCGGGACTTGGAACCACCGGCGGTACCGAGATTTGGATTCAGGCGCAGGGCGACGCCACCACCGCGCAACTGGCCCAGGTGGTGGACGATTTTGTCGCCAAAGCCAAAGCGCGGCCCGAACTGGCACGCTTGACGTCGACCTTCAACGCGTCGTCCCAGCAGTTGCTGGTCGATGTGGATCGGGACAAGTCGGAAACGCTCGGTGTGCCCGTCGAGGAGGTGTACAGCGCGATGCAGACGATGTTCGGCTCGCTGTACGTGTCGCAGTTCAACCGTTCGAGCCGGCTGTGGCAGGTGATCCTGCAGGCCGAGCCGTCGTATCGGCTCACGCCGCGGGATCTCGACCAGATCTTCGTGCGCAGCAAGACCGGCAGCATGGTGCCGCTTAAGGCGGTGGTGACGTCCCGTTTTGTCACCGGCCCCGATCTGGTGACGCGGTTCAACAATTTCCCGGCGGTGAAGGTCACCGCCAATGCTGCGCCCGGTTACAGCTCGGGGCAGGTGATCGCCACGCTCGATGAAGTCGCCAAACAGGTGCTGCCCGACGGCTATGGGGTGGGGTGGAGCGGCGAGGCCTACGAAGCAAGACAGGCCGGCGGTACCTCCGGGCTGGTGTTCGTGTTCGGTCTGGTGATGGTGTTCCTGATCCTTGCCGCGCAATACGAGAAGTGGAGTTTGCCGCTTGGCGTGCTGATGGCGGTGCCTTTCGCGCTGACCGGTGCGCTGCTCGCCATCCTGCTGCGCGGCCTCCAGAACGATGTCTACTTCCAGATCGGGTTGACGATGCTGGTCGCGCTAGCGGCGAAGAATGCGATCCTTATTTTTGAGTTCGCGGTGCTCAATCGCGAAGCGGGGTCGTCGGTGTACGACGCCGCGGTCACGGCGGCGACCGAACGGCTGCGCCCGATCGTGATGACGTCGTTCTCGTTCATTCTTGGATGCGTCCCGCTCGCCATCGCGCTCGGCGCGTCGGCGAACAGCCGGCATTCGATTGGCACGGGTGTGATCGGCGGGATGCTCGGCGCGACGGTGATCGCGGTGTTCTTCATCCCGATGTTCTTCTACGTGCTCGAGTCGATGTCGGAAAGAGGCGGCAAGAAGACCCCGGGGATGAGCGGCGGAGCAGAGGGACAGGGGCCCGGTACTCCACCTGGTTCCGGCGGCCCGGCGATAACGCCGTCCGCACGGCGTGAGGACGATTGACATGCGCAGCCGAGCGTTCCTGCTGCGTCTGATGCCTGCATTGCCCGTGGTGCTGGCACTGGGCGGCTGTCTGCTCGGCCCCGATTACGTGCGGCCCAACGTGGCGACGCCCGCAACCTACCGCTTCGAAACCGGCGAAGCAGTCGACGTCGCCAATACGCGCTGGTGGGAGCAGTTCCAGGATCCGGTGTTGAACGATCTGATATTGGCCGCGCTGACGGACAACAAGGATGTGAAGATCGCCGCCGCTCGCGTCGACCAGTTCCTCGGGCAGTTCGTCACGACCCGCTCGGCACTCTTTCCCCAGCTCAGCGCCGGCTTCGACGCCTCTCGCCAGCGTGCTTCGCAGGCTGGGCCCACACCGCTGCCGGCCGGCGTCGGGCCGGTGTTCAACGAATTTCAGGCGCCGTTGATGGTCGCGTGGGAAATCGACCTGTTCGGCCGGGTGCGGCGGGAGACCGAATCGGCGCGCGCGAGTCTGCTGGCGAGCGAGGAGGGCCGCCGCGCGACGATCCTGTCGCTGGTCGCCTCGGTTGCGACCGCCTACATCAATCTGCGCGATCTCGATGCGCAACTGGCGATCGCCAGGGCGACGACAGACAGCCGCGCCGGCTCGGTGAAAGTGTTCGAGGCAAGGTTTTCAGGCGGCGACGTCTCGCAGATGGAGCTCGCGCAAAGCCAGTCGGAATACGAGGCGTCGCTCGCGACGATTCCGCAGATCGAGACGCAGATTGCCCAGCAGGAGGACGCCCTCTCGGTCCTGCTCGGCCGCAATCCCGGCCCGATCCTGCGTGGGCGCGAACTGACCGAACTGGCCGTGCCCGCTGTACCCGCGGGTTTGCCGTCCGATCTGCTCGAGCGCCGCCCCGATCTGCTGCAGGCGGAGCAGAACCTGATTGCCGCCAATGCATTGATCGGCGCCGCGCGCGCGCTGTACTTTCCGTCAATTTCGCTGACCGGACTGTTTGGATCGGTCAGCGGGCAGTTCTCGAAACTGTTCACCAGTCCCGCTCGCGTCTGGTCGTATGCCGGTTCGCTGACGGTGCCGATCTTTACCGCGGGCAATATTAGCGGTCAGGTCAAGCAGGCGGAAGCGCAGCAGCAACAGGCGCTGTTCCAGTATCAGCAGTCGATCCAGGTAGCGTTCCAGGAAGTCGATGATGCGCTGATCGCCCTGCAAAAGTCACGCGAGCAGCTCGTCGTGCAAGGACGTCAGGTGAATGCATTGCGCACCTATTCGCGGCTCGCGCGGCTGCGCTACGAAGGCGGCTACACGAGTTATATCGAGGTGCTGGACGCCGAGCGCAGTCTGTTCAACGCGCAACTCAGCTATACGCAAACCAATGGCGTGGTGTTCAGCTCGCTGATTGGTCTCTACAAGGCAATGGGCGGCGGCTGGGTCGTACAGGCCGAGGGCATGACGGGCCGGGCAATGCAGCAGGGCGCTGCGGCTGAGATGCGTGAAAAGAACGAAGCCGCGACGGAGCAACTGCAATGACAACCCAAGCGACAATCCCACCGACCACGCCAGCGACAGGCACACGTCTCATTGCCTGCCACGAATGCGATCTGCTGCAACGCGAAACGCCATTGACAGGCGAGAGCGTGCTGCGCTGCTGCCGCTGTGGCGCGGAGCTGTACCGCAACCATCCAGACAGTCTCGATCGGGCGCTGGCCTTTACGCTCACGTCGGTCGTGCTGTTCGTGATCAGCAACGTGTATCCGATCGTCGGCCTGGCGGTCAACGGCCAACTCGTGGAGACGACTTTGCTGGGTGCCGTTCGGATCCTGTACGACGACGGCATGTGGCCGATCGCGGCACTGGTGTTCGCGACGACCTTCCTGATGCCGCTGCTGCAAATCGCGACGATGACGTATTTACTGACGCCGCTACGGCTGCATCGCCGGCCGTATCATGCGGACGTCGTGTTTCGCCTCATGCAGCTGGCGCGGCCGTGGGGCATGACGGAGGTCCTGATCCTCGGCATGCTGGTGGCGCTGGTCAAGCTGGCGCATATCGCCAGTGTCGTGCCGGGTGTGGCGCTCTGGTCGTTTGGCACGCTCATGCTGCTGCTCGCGGCCGCCAGCTCCGCGTTCGATCCCCACCAGCTCTGGCAGCGCATGGGCGACCGTTATAGCGGCGCGCCGGATCCGGACCAGACCGCGGTCCCGTCCGCGCGCACGGCACTGGCCAACGGT
This sequence comes from Paraburkholderia nemoris, assembly GCF_905221015.1. NCBI lineage: Bacteria > Pseudomonadati > Pseudomonadota > Betaproteobacteria > Burkholderiales > Burkholderiaceae > Paraburkholderia > Paraburkholderia nemoris. Next base: position 98,303 of record NZ_CAJNBO010000022.1, read on the forward strand.
CTGATGACTTGCCACACTTGCGGGTTGTTGACGAAATCGGACGCGCATCCGCACGACGCCGGTTGTCCGCGCTGCGGCGCGCATCTTCACCCGCGCAAACCGGCGAGCTACTCGCGCACGTGGGCGTTCCTGATCGCAGCGATGGTGCTGTACATCCCGGCAAACGTGTTACCCGTCATGAACACCAGTTCGCTGTTCGGCTCGCAGAAAGATACGATTCTGAGCGGTGTGGCCTACCTCTGGACCTCCGGTTCGTGGCCGCTCGCCCTCGTGGTGTTTATCGCGAGCATCGCCGTGCCGATGCTCAAGATCATCGCGATCATGTACCTCGTGATTTCCGCGCAATGGCGCTCGACCACGCTGTTGCAGCAGCGAACCCGCATCTACCGGCTGGTGGAACTCGTCGGCCGCTGGTCGATGCTCGATATCTACGTCATCACCATTCTCGTTGCGCTGGTGCAGTTCAGCGCGCTCGCGACGATCCAGGCCGGGCCGGCCGCCGTTGCGTTCGGCGCGGTGGTCGTGCTGACGATGTTCGCGGCCATGTCGTTCGACCCGCGTCTGACCTGGGACGCGACGGAGGCTCATCATGGCTAATCCTCCCGAGCGGCCGGAGTCGCCCGATCTCCCCGAAGCGGTGGCCACGCCCCGCTCGCGCTGGCGCATGCAGATCGTCTGGCTGGTGCCAATCGTCGCGGTGCTGATCGGCGGCTGGCTGGCCGTGAAGGCCGTGCTCGAGCAAGGGCCGACGATCACCATCAGCTTCGCGACCGGCGAAGGTCTCGAAGCCGGCAAGACCAAGATCAAGTTCAAGAACGTGGACGTCGGCGTGGTCAAGAGCGTGACCTTGTCGAGGGACCACCGCAGCGTCGTCGCGACCGCCGAGCTTGTCAAGGATGCTTCAGGCATGCTGGTCGACGATACGCGCTTCTGGGTCGTGCGCCCGCGCATTTCCGGCGGCACGGTATCGGGCATCAGCACGCTGCTGTCCGGTTCCTTCATCGGCATGGATCTGGGCGCCTCGACGAAGTCGCGGCGCGACTATGTTGGACTCGAGTCGCCGCCGGTTTTTGCCAGCGGCGTACCGGGGCGGGAATTCGTGCTGAAGAGCGAGGATATGGGCTCGCTCGACATCGGCTCTCCAATCTTCTACAGACGGCTGCAGGTCGGACAGGTCACGTCGTATCAGCTCGACGCGGACGGCAAGGGCGTTACGCTGCGGGTCTTCATCAACGCACCCTACGACAAGTACGTGCAGGGCGATACGCGCTTCTGGCATGCAAGCGGTGTCGATGTGTCGCTGGGTACCGAAGGCGTCAAGATCAACACGCAATCGGTGGTTGCGATCCTGATCGGCGGCCTTGCGTTCCAGACGCCGGATGAGACCGCCGATCAGCCCGAGGCCGTCGTTCGTACGGAATTCACGCTGTTCCACGATCGTGCGGAGGCGATGAAGCGCCATGATCGGATTGTCGATACCTATGTTTTCAATTTTAGCGACTCGGTGCGGGGGCTGACGGTCGGCGCGCCGGTCGATTTCCGCGGCATCGTGGTGGGCGAGGTGACGGCAATCTATACGCGCTTCGATCCAGCCACGAAGCAGTTCAGCATCCCGGTCGAGGTGCATTACTATCCGGAGCGTTTCACGTCACGCTACAAATCGGACGGAGCCGGAGGCCGACTTGCTCAGAATCCCCGGCAAATGGCGGATTGGATGGTTGCCCATGGCATGCGTGCGCAACTGCGAACCGGCAACCTGTTGACCGGACAGCTGTATATCGCGCTCGATTTCTTCCCCGCTGCGCCCAAAGCCGAGGTGAACTGGAACGCGAACCCGCCGGAAATACCGACCGTGCCTGGCGGACTGCAATCGCTGCAGGATTCGGTGACCAGTCTGGTGGCCAAGCTGAACAAGATCCCGTTTGAAGGGCTCGGCAAGGACGCGCAAAAGACCCTGGCGGATGCGGACTCGCTTCTCAAACAGCTGCGCACCGAGGTGATGCCGCAGGCCCGGGACACGCTCGCCGCCGCGCAGACGGCGCTGGACTCGGCGAACGGGGCGTTGCAGCCGAACTCGCAGTTGCAGCAGGGCACCACCGATGCGATGCGTGAACTCGCGCGCACTGCGGCGGCGTTCCGCACGCTGGCGGACTACCTCGAACGTCATCCTGAGGCACTGATTCGCGGCAAACAGGGGGATAACAAGTGATGCGCCTATCCTTACCCTTCGCCATTGCGCTGACTGTCGCCGCGCTGGCCGGTTGTGCCTCTCCGAAGGCCACCTTCTACACACTGAGCCCGCAAGCGCCAGGCGAAAGTACTGCGCCTGCTATGCCGGTCACCGTCCTGATCGGTTCGGTCACCGTGCCCGACCTCGTCGACCGGCCGCAGATCGTGGTTCGCGCCAGCGCCAATCAGGTGACGATCGACGAATTCGCCCGCTGGGCGGACTCATTGAAGAGCCAGATCCCGCGTGTGATTGCCGCTGATCTCTCACAGGAACTGAACAGCCCGCACGTGTCGGCCTACCCGATGGCTGGCGATCCGACTGCGGTTTATCGCGTGCAGATCGACGTCCAGCGCCTTGACGCCACGCTCGGCGACGCGGTCATGGTCGATGCGTTGTGGTCGGTGTCGCCGCCCGGTAAACATGCGCCGCTCAGCGGTCGCAGCACCGTGCGCGAGCCCTGTGGCGGCGCCGGCTACGATGCGATGGTGGCTGCCTACAGCCGGGCCTTCGCCACAATCAGCCGCGATATCTCCGCTTCGATCCGTGCGGCGGCATCGTCCTGAAACGTGGCGCTGTTGCCGACGAAATGCGAATTGCGCCCCATGGATACCGGGGAAATGCAGTGTTCATTGATGGGATTAATCTGTTTTCAGAGCGGCTGAACGAGCTGCGGCGAGGTTTCCGAAGTCAACCGATATGGGGGCGATATGGAATCGACGAAGGAGTGCTGTACGCTAGATCATGCAAAGGACAACAGACGGCGCGCGTGGCTGAAAGGAGGGACGGGCGTCTGCGCCATGGCGTGGTTGGCCGGACTCGGATTTGGGCCGGATCCTGTCGAAGCTGCCTCACTGACCAGGTCTCAACGGGACGCGCTGACGCCTGATCAGGTTATCGAAATGATGAAAAAAGGGAATGAGCGGTTTCGGTCCGGCAAGATGAAGGCGCAGAATTTTCTTGCGCAGAAGCGCTCCAGTGCATCAGGCCAGTATCCCGCTGCCATTATCCTGGGCTGCATTGACTCGCGGGCACCCGCTGAGATCATTCTGGACATGGGCATTGGCGATACTTTCAACGCACGGGTAGCGGGAAATATCGCCAACCAGGACATGCTTGGAAGTATGGAGTTCGCCTGCGCGGTCGCGGGGGCGAAGGTCATCCTGGTGATGGGACATACTGCCTGCGGGGCGATCAAGGGCGCCATTGACAACGTGCAGCTGGGAAATCTCACGGGGCTGCTCGAAACCATCAAGCCATCTATCGAGACAACGCAATTTCAGGGTGAACGTACCGGCAAGAGCGCCGAATTTGTCGATGCCGTGGCACAGTCGAACGTACGGCACACAATCGATGCGATACGTGGCAATAGTACGATCCTCGCGGACCTGGAGAAGAAACAGCAAATCAGGATCGTCGGATCCATGTATGACTTGCGCAACGGGATGGTGACTTTCATGAGCTAATTGGCTTAGGTGAATGTGCGCCGCTTATATTGAAATTATGTTGAATTGCTAGTCGTCGATCTGTTGAGATGCCATCCGCGGGTTGAAGGTGGGAGCGTTGAATTGAACGGCCCCGGTTTTTCCTTTCCCAATGCTGCATTCTGTCGAAAGATGGAGTCTCCAGGAGAGCCGAGTGGTTCACTATTGAGACGTCTGGAGACCGTTGGCGGTCCACTGGCAAAGCGCCCATTGATTTCACAGAGCCACGGATCTCCAGCGCTAACAGTCGTCGGGGCCGACAACCCACAGACAAGGAGTCTGCGATGACGCCACTCCAGGGATTTTGCGTCGCAATCTTCGCGTTGATTCTTTTCTTATACAGGCTTCAAAGGTACAGCCGGGAGCTGACCTTCACCACAGGAAGGCGGAGGCGGAGATTGATGCTGCTTCGCGCATTACTAACTGCCGTACCCGTTCTGAGTTCGAACCTTTCGTCCGCCGCAGCACCGGTGGACGCAATGTTCGCCACAGAGGAAATCTGCATGCCTGAGGGGACGTATCCAATGATCGGCGGTGGGACGACTGTCTTCTCTCTCAAAACCTGCTTTAGCCGCCCCGTAACCGACACCGATCCGCGGGAGAAAAGAGTCCCGCGCGCGAAGAAGAGCTCCCGAGATACTTTCAATGGAGCCCGGGTGGTCCGGTACGACTACCACGACGCGCTGTACCACTGCGCGAACCGGCATAGGCGGCTACCGACAGTCGACGAACTGAAGGCGCTGTTCGTCTACGCGAACGCTGGTAGCAGTAGCGCTACGGAGCGCAAATACGCGATCGTCGCGCCAAAGAACGATTCGCGTTATCCCGGTGGTCTTCATGGCTGGGGCGGCAGCAGCCTATATTGGTCACACACCTTCGCGGGGAGGCGTGTCCACAAGGTTGTCAATCTTAGTGACGGCCGAGTGAGTATTTATCACGACCCGCAACGGGGCTACGTGTCGTGTGTACGCTGAAGGGTCTTGCCACGCTGGCGGTTCACCTGCGCATCCGGGACAAGATCGAGGGAAGCCCTGGTTAGGATGGGCCCAGGCGATCTCTGGTAGAGACCGACGAGGCGGAGCTCGAATCAGCAATTCGCGCTCATGTCGCGCACAGAGACCGTCGCTGCCCTCAGGGAGGCACTTTGTGTACCTGACCTACCCGTTCGTCTTGTCGTGGTCGATGCTCGAGGCGATGGCGTCGGGTGCGATAGTGGTTGGCTCAAAAACTGAGCCTGCGCAGGTTGTCATTGAGGATGGTCGGAATGGATTCCTGGTTGATTTCTTTTCGCAGGCGGAACTCGTTGAGTCGACAGCGAACGTCTGTGACAGCGGCGCCAGGATGGAAGCAATACGTCACGCTTCGATGGGAACGATTCGGGATCGCTTCAGCCTTCATGGTGATTCTCTTTTCGCGTCGTCTGGATACCCTCGGAGCCTCAACCGTTCCCTTCCGGGAGGCGGCTATCGCAGCACCGGTTGCTTCGATTTTGCCGTAACTGGTTGCTCAGGCGACTACCTGTCCGATCAAGTCCAGGCTAATACATTTAATGCGGTCTACGATAAGGCACACCAGCATCAGGCCAGTAGTCGCGTGCGAACAGGGCGCGTCCGCTCCGGGATATGACCGCGTCACGCAATGCGTGCCCGTACGCACGCGACCGAGTGAAGACGTTCGCCGCGGACGCGACTCTGGAGTAGCCCGATCGAATGGCAGAAACATGTCCGTTGACATCTTCGTTTTCCACTGAGTGGGCGAGACGTTACCCACAAGGCGTTTAACGCATCCCTGATGCCGGTGACAGATTTAATTCGCATCGTCCTAAAGCTTGTCCAGCAACGCTGGTCCGCTACACGAACGCCGCGTCGCCGCGAGTTGACAGAATTACTGTCGCAACGGTGACAAATTTAATGCGGTCTACGGCAACTGTCCGGCCTTCCCCCGTTGCCGGGCCCTTATGAGCATGCGGCGCTGATTCTCGGGATCAAGGGCGGCTCGCTGCGCAATTCGGGGCTGTACGACAAAGTGAAAGCGATCTTCGCGGCGGCGGCCGATCATCTCGCGAAGACCAGTCATGCAGATGCATCCTCACGTGCCAGCGTCCATCGCATTCCGCCCAACATCGCCGAACGGACGTGCGTTACGGCTACTGCTTGCCGGAAGATGGTCCGTGCCGTCGAACGTGTCGTGGACTCTCACCAAACCAACGTCTGCAGGCGCGGATAAAGGCCGCCTGATCGCTGTAGCCCAGCAGGGCGGCGACGTTCATCAGCGGAATGGAGGACTGCGAGAGATATTCGATGGCGCGTTCGCGTCGCAGCCCATCAACGATATCTTCAAACTGCAGGTCCTGTTCACCCAGCCTGCGCTGAAGCGTGCGCTTGTGCAGCCCGAGTTGTCTCGCGATCAGCTCCAGGCTGCATTGCCCTCCTGCCAGCTGGCGCCCAACGAGGGCGGCTGTCTGCCTTCCGATGTCCAGCGGGTGGCGGCGCATCACATTGGCGATATAGCGCTCGGCGCTCCGGCGCAACTCGTCATCGGCCTGGTCTATCACCACGTCAAGCAGCCGCGAAGGAAACATGAGCGCGTCGACCGGCTGATCGAACCGGACGGTGCATCCAAAAGCCTTGCGATAACGTGCCAGACTGGTTCCGCGGCCATGCGGAAAGCTGACTATCCAGTCAGCGCCCGCATCACGTGTGACCATGCGCAGAAACTTGCATGCAAGCACATACGCCAGCTCAACGACCTGTCTGGCGGGCAAACCCTCGGACCCCGGCAACGCGCAACGCAGACAGGTCGTGCCGGACGCCGTGCTATCCAGGCTCAGTTCGGTGCCGGGCGTATGGTAGGGCATCAGGCGGCCGACAACCTGGAGCGCGTCGCGCACGTTGGCGGCGTACCGGGCGGCAAGCGCGATTGGACCCAGGATGGAAACATCCTGATATTCGGACAGACGAAGACCAAAATCCGGCAGTCCGAGCATCTCCGCAGCGAGGTCGACGAGGGCTGCAGCGCGGACAAAGGGAATCATCGCATCCGGCGTACCCAATACCTGGGGATGCAGTCCAACCGAAACCATCATTGCTTCCGGGTCGCCGCCATGGCGGTTCACCAGTTCCGCAAATCCGGTCAGGGTGCGCGCGCGGACATGGACGGGCAGGGAAATGTGCATGTCGTCGAATATAAACTTCTTGTCGTCAAATGCAAATACCTGGAGCTAGCGGCGGCGTTACCCTTTGCTGGTCATGTGCAAGACCATCAAGGGAGGTAAACCATGAACCACAGCGTCATCACGCCGACCGGAACCACGCCGCTCAAGCGTGCCATCACCGACGACGAACTCAGGCAATACCGGCGCGACGGCGTCGTCTGCCTGCGGGGCATTCTCACCCCTGAGTGGATCGAAACGATACGCTTGGGTGTCGAGGAACAACGTGAGCAACCCGGCCCGTATGCCACCATCTTCAAAGGCGAGAACAGCTTCAGCATTGCCGAGCAGATTCCGTCCCATGTCAACGAGAGGCTACACCGCGCCGCGCTTCAATGCGGCGCCGGCCAGATTGCGCAAAGGATGCTTGAGGTGCCGCAAGCGCGTTTCCTTCACGACAATATCTTTTATAAGGACTCTGGCGACATCATCGAGACGCCGTGGCACCAGGATACGGCCAATGGCTGCTTCGATGGCATGAACATGATCCGCGTCTGGATTCCGGTCGATCCGGTAGCCCGCCAGACCACGCTCGAAGTCGTACGGGCTTCGCATCTCTGGAATGCCTTCTATGTGTCGGGTGATCTCGATGTCTATAAGGCCGACGCGGTCAACGCCGCGGCCAATGCGTACTATTTTGATCACAAGCCAGAACCCTACGCAAAGACGCCGGACATCGAGGCACACCGGGATTCGTTCGACATCATCGGCTACCAGATGGAGCCCGGCGATGTGGTCGTGTTCAATTTCCATCTCCTGCATCACGCTGGCGCGGGCCAGAACAGCAAGACCAAGCGGCGCGTCCTGTCGCTGATCTATGGCGACGACAGCCTGAGCTTGCGCCATCGGCCCAACATGGTGCCGACCCTGCTGGATGTCGCGGGGCGCTCGTTCACCGACGGGCAATCCGTCACGGAATTCGGGGACCTGTTCCCCGCAATCTGAGCATCGCCCGGTTCCCCGACTTTGAGGGAAAAATGCGCCGCACAACACAAGGAGCAACAGAATGATACTTGGAGCCAATCACGTCGCCGTTTCCGTTCCGGATATGGAAAAGGCGCTCGATTTTTACTGCAATGTCCTCGGTTTCGAGAAAGTCTCGGAATATAGCTGGCCAGTCGGTCTGGAGATAGCGGACCGGATTCTGGCCGTGAAGGGCACGTCCGCGCGTTGCTGTCACGTACGAACGGCCAATCTGATGATTGAGCTGTTCCAGTTCGCCGGCGTGACCCCTGCGACGCAGGATCCCGATCGCCCGGTGGTCGATCACGGGTACACCCATCTCTCCCTGGCCGTGACGGATCTGGAGGCTGAATACACGAGGCTGTCCGCTGCCGGAATGCGCTTTCACAGTGCGCCGGTCGACGTGGGTCCGGGGCTGCGCACCGTCTATGGTCGCGACCCCTTCGGCAACGTTATTGAACTGGAAGAGAGCGAGGGGCGGGTCGTGCCGAACGATCCGGTGCCGGCCACCCAGGCACCGGACGGTAGCGTGATTTCCTGAGCAGGGTTCGCGAGGGGTGGACTATCCGTACCTCGATCAAGGCAGATAAAGCCGCCACCCCCGGCACCAACCGGGATCAGAGTCGGCGCTCAAGGAGACGAAGTATGAAGATGTTCACACCTCGCAGCATGTTTGCCTCGCTCGGCGTGGCGCTCTGTGCGGCCTCCGGCCCATCACCGGCAGCCGCGCCCGCACAGGTAACGCTGCCGGATCCCGGTCAGATGCCGGCCGGGCAGAAACAGGCCAGCCGCGCAAATCATCCCAATATCCTGATCATCCTTCTTGACGATGCCGGCTATGCCCAGGCGGACACCGTCGGCGGCGAGATACACACGCCGACACTGAGCCGGATCGCCAACAGCGGCATCATGTATAACGCGTTTCACGCGACCGCCATCAGCTCGGCCACTCGCGCGTCATTGCTGACCGGTCGCAACAATCACCGGGTCGGCAACGGTACCATCGTCGAGATGTCCTCAAAAAATGATGGGTACACCGGCGTCATTCCGACATCGGCGGCGACCGTGGCGGACATCCTTCGGGCTAATGGCTATAGCACGGTGGCCTTTGGCAAATGGCACAATACGCCCCCTGACGAAAACACCCCGGTCGGTCCCTTCAAGCACTGGCCGACCGCTTACGGATTCGATCATTTTTATGGCTTTATAGGGGGCGACACTGACGAATACAGCCCCAGCCTGGTCAATGACACGACGGTGATGGACCCGCCCCATCGGCCGGGTTACCACCTGACAGAAGACCTGACCCGGCACGCCGTCGACTGGCTGGACCAGCATCAGGCAAGCTCGCCGGACAAGCCGTTCTTCATGTACTGGGCACCCGGCGCCGTTCATGCGCCGCATCAGGTCTTCCAGCAATGGACCGACAAATATAAGGGCAAGTTCGACAGCGGTTGGGATGCCTACCGGCAGCGTGTGTTCGAGCGGCAAAAGAAAATCGGGTGGATTCCCCAGAATACCGAAAACAATCCGCGCCCGGCCGAAATGGCCGCCTGGGATAGCCTGAGCCCGCAACAGAAGCAGTTCCAGGCCCGCCTGATGGAGGTCTACGCGGGCTATCTGGAGCATACCGATACGCAGGCCGGCAAGATCGTCGACGAACTGGACCGGCTTGGACTGCGCGATAACACGTTGATATTCTATGTCTTCTCCGATAACGGAGCGTCCGCGGAAGGAACGCAGGGCACCATTACCGACGCGATGGGCGTGAACGGCGTGACGGTCAGCCCGGAGAAGCAGCTCGACGTGCTGAACAGGACCTATGGCGGCCTGTCTGCCCTGGGCGGGCCGCGGGTGCATGAGCACTACAACGCGGCGTGGGCCTGGGCAGGCGAAAGCCCCTTTATTGGTACCAAACTGGTGGCCGGCTATCTCGGCGGGACGCGCGTGGTGCTGGGGGTATCCTGGCCCAGGGGCATCGTCCATGACAACAAGGTCCGCCCCCAGTTCCACCATGTCAACGATATTGCGCCGACGATCTACGATGTGGTGGGGGTCCAGCCGCCCGCGGTGTTCAACGGCGTGAAGCAACTGCCGCTGGACGGCGTCAGCATGGTTTATTCCTTTAACGACGCGAGCGCCCCGCCCCGGAAGACGCGGCAATATTTCGAGACCCTGGGCAGCCGGGCGGAATACGCCGACGGCTGGATGGCTTCCGTTTTTGGCCCGCGCAAGCCATGGGTGGCCGATCAGTCGGGGTTGATCAGCTGGGCCGGGAAGCTGGCTTTCCTGACCCATCAGCCGTGGATCGGCGATACGTTCGGCTGGATGAAGTGGAAACCCAAAAATGACGTCTGGTCCCTGTATGACCTGAAAACCGATTTCAGCCAGGCCCACGATCTGGCTGGTCAGTTTCCCGCCAAGGTCGCCGAACTGAAAAAAATGTTCGAAGAGGACGCCGTTGAGAACCATGTCAATCCGGTCGGAGCCAGTTTCAACGTTCTGTTCAAGGGCGTGATGCAACAGGGTCCCGCTACCGGCAACTGGCATTTTCCGGGCAATGCCGTGCCGATGTCCGAGTTCGCCGCGCCCAACATCAAGTCCCGCGATAACCGCGTTACGGTCGAGGCCGAGTTTCCGGCCAATCCACACGGTGTGCTGTTCGCCATTGGCGGTATTTCAGGCGGAATCTCGCTTTATGTGGACAAGGGCGTGCTGACGTATGAATACAATTCGTTCGGCCTGACGAGGACCCACATCAGCGCGCCATGGACGCTGGGCCCGGGTCACGCGACAGTGGAAGCCCAACTGGACATGCAATCGTCGCGGCGAGGTGGTCCGGCTAAAGTTATTTTACGTGTCAACGGCGCCCAGGTCGCCGAAGGCATCGTGCCCGTGACGATTGCCCTGGCGGGATCGGCAGGCGACCTGTTCGGTGTCGGCAAGGATACCGGCACCGGGGTCTCACTCGACTATGTAGACCGTGTGCCCTTCGCCTTTAACGGCAAGATCCGCGATGTTCACGTTGTCTATCAATAGCCGTGCATGGCGCAGGACGAGGGAAGGTCGGCCGTCCCTTGTCCGGTCGATGCGAGCGAGTACACGGGATGCCGCCCTGGCGACATCCTGTCGACGGGTGGCTATGCAAGGCTCGCATGGCCTGACGGTCATAGCGATGCCAGAATTCGCCACCCCTTACCCATACACAGGATTCCTATGAAAAATTCCGTTGCCATTACCGGTGTGTCGAGCGGCATCGGCTTCGACGCCGCCCGCACCCTGATCAGTCGCGGCTACCATGTATTCGGCAGCGTGCGCAAGGCAGCCGATGCCGAGCGTGTCCGCACGGCTTTGGGCAGCGACTTTACGCCGTTGCTGTTCGATGTGACTGACCAGAGCGCGATCGATGCGGCGGTAGATCAGGTGCGTGCGCAACTGGACGGTCGTGGCCTGACGGCCCTGGTGAACAATTCCGGGATCGCGCCGTCAGGCCCGCTGATGCACGCGCCACTCGATGAGGTGCGCAACGTATTCGAAGTAAACGTGTTTGGCGTCGTCGCGGTGACGCAGGGGTTCCTGCCCCTGCTCGGAGCAAGCAGGGAGGCTCCGTTCGCTCCCGGTCGCATCATCAACGTGAGTTCAATCAGTGGCCGTCTGACTTTCCCGTTCACGGGCGCGTACTCCGCCTCCAAGCATGCGCTGGAGTCGGTCACTGATGCGTTCCGGCGTGAACTGTCGATTTACGGAATCGAGGTGATCGCCATCGAGCCGGGTCCGATCCGGACCAGCATCTGGGACAAATTCGATGATTCCAGGATCGACATGCGCTACGCAGACACCGATTACGCCGCCGTCCTTGCGACGCTGCCCGCCCTGATGGCCGAAGAGGCGCGCAAGGCGGACCCGGTGGAAAGGGTCAGCCGGACAATATGCGAGGCGATCGAGACGCCGCGTCCGAAGACCCGTTATCCCCTGGAGCAGCCACTATGGCTGCTGAAGACCTGGCTGTCAGACCGTGTGATGGATCGCGTCATCAGCAGGAAAATGGGCTTGCAGGCAGCGTTTCGCCGTCCGTAATGCCGCCGCGGACCGCTACGTATCGTAGTCAGCGCTCTGCCGTGGCAGGCGGGCTAGGTAATGGGCGAGACGCCTGGACGATACGCTTTTTATTGACCGAACCGCGCAACAATATTGCATATGAAAACCAGGATCACCGAACTCCTCGGCATTGAACACCCGATCATCCAGGGTGGCATGCACTTCGTCGGTTTTGCCGAGCTCGCGGCCGCCGTATCCAATGCTGGCGGACTGGGCATCATCACGGGCCTGTCGCAACGCAGTCCGGCAGACCTCGCGAGAGAAATAGCCCGTTGCCGCGCGATGACGGACAAGCCGTTTGGCGTGAACCTGACCTTCCTGCCGGTGGTCGATGCGCCCGACTACCCAGGATACATTCGCTCCATCGTTGAAGGCGGCGTCAAGGTAGTGGAAACCGCCGGCAATAACCCGCAGGCCTACCTGCCGGCGCTTCGTGAAGCGGGAGTCAGGGTGATCCATAAATGCACTTCAGTGCGTCATGCCCTGAAGGCCCAGAGCATTGGCTGCGACGCCGTCAGCGTTGACGGGTTCGAGTGTGGTGGTCACCCCGGCGAGGACGATGTGCCCAACTTCATTCTCCTGCCCCGTGCGGCCAATGAACTCACGATTCCCTTTGTGGCGTCCGGCGGCATGGCCGACGGCCGGTCTCTCGCCGCGGCCCTGTGCCTTGGCGCCGATGGCATCAATATGGGTACACGATTTGTCGCAACCCGGGAAGCACCGGTGCACGACAATGTGAAACAGGCCATTGTGGCAGCTGGGGAACGCGATACCCGGCTCGTCATGCGCCCGTTGCGCAACACCGAGCGCGTGCTGCGCAATGCAGCCGTCGATCGCCTGCTGGAAAAGGAGCGCAGCCTGGGTGACAGGTTGACGTTTGATGACATCCGGGATGAGGTCGCGGGCGTCTATCCGCGCATCATGAGAGACGGCGCCATGGACGCTGGTGTCTGGTCCTGCGGCATGGTGGCCGGACTGATTCACGATGTACCTTCAGTGCGCGAATTGATTGACCGCATCATGACTGAAGCGACCGCGATCATCACCCGACGTCTGGGTGGCATGTTGAGCGCATAATTGAACCTTGATGCTCGCCGCGAATGGAACCCGGCGCTCACGCGCACCGATAGACCGCTGTCGATGCAACTCCCGGTTCTCTTTTATCGGTGCGTCGATGACGAAATCGGGCCACGCGATTCTCGACCTGCACAGTGAACCATGGTGGTGTTTCAGGGCTATCACCTCGGGCAATGAGGACGCCTTGGCCCGTATGCTGCTTCGGTCGCCTGCGTCACCCTGCATTCCTGTTGGTGCGGTGACGCAGTAAGGTCCAGATTCAGGCATGCCCGTTGTTTCCGGACGGGCGCAACGCTTGGCATAAAGTTGTGGAGGCAAGTGGTGGGCAGTCCTGTACACCGTGTTCCCAGCCGCTACTACGCGGTACTCGGGGAGATCCTGCGTGCGCAAACCCCAGACTATGAACGTCTACTTGCGAGCTTCAATATCGACATCCAGTCTCTTCAGGATCCCAACGGAACCCTGACGATTGCAGAGCTGGAAGCGCTCATCGATGTTTCATCGCGCATGACCGGGCGTGGCGACCTCGGCTTCGAACTCGGGCAGCAGGTCCGGCTCAATTCCCACGGCCCGCTAGGCTACGCGTTTCTCAGCAGCAGCAGTCTCGACAAGGCGTTACGCCTCTGTGTGCGTTACTTTCACCTGATCGCGCCCATCTTCAGGGTGCACTACGAACGGCACAGCCAGTATGGCGAGATCACAGTCACGCCGTGTGCGGTGATGCAGCAGCGAACGCTACAGTTTTTTCTCGAAGCGCACGCCATATCGTTTCATGCGCAGGCACAGATGCTCCTGGGTCCGGACAACGAGGGGTACGATATCTATCTTTCGATGGAAGCCCCCCCGCATGTGCAACGCTATCACAGCAACGCGCCGGCGCGCTTTCACTTCAGCAACAGCCAGAAGCCTGGCGTCACGATCCGGATCGCGACCAGCCTGCTCGACAGGCCTCTGCCGATGGCCGATGAGTCGGTAGTTCGACAGGCCGAAGCGCAGTGCCAGGCGTTATCCCGTAACCCCCCGCCCACAGGGGGATGGGGTGACTTCATCGCCATGATGCTGCGGGAAAGCAAGGGCTTTCAACTCACACTTGAGGATGTGGCGCGCTCGTTGAACATTACCCGGCGTACGATTCACCGGTATCTGGCCAGCGAGAACCTGAATTTTCGTGACATCTCCCAGCGTGTACGGTTCGAGCGCGCGTGCGAGCTGCTGGACGCACGCGAGCTGAATGTTTCACAGATTGCTTTACTCCTGGGGTTTACGGATGTCGCCAGCTTCAGCCGCGGGTTCCGCCGTTACACGGGTGTCAGTCCGAGCGACTACGCGATTCGCCGTCTCAGGACGGAAGCCTGATCATCAACGGCCCCTTGTATGCGTCCATGATGGTTTCGGCGGGAAGGTCGTGGCTGAGCAGTTGGGCCATGGCGTTCATCGCGGGCGTGATATGGGAGAAAAAGCGTTTGTAGCCGGGGCACAGGTAGTTCAGGCCAGGCTCGCCGTCCGGTGAGGTGGCGAACCGATTCTTCGGGCATTCGCCGTGACACGCGAAACGGTAGGAGCAGCGCACGCAATAGTCGGGCAGCGCTGTCTCCTTGGCCGCACCAAATGCGAGCTGCGCATCGGATGCGAGTAGCGCGGCCGGATCATCCTCGAGTACGTTTCCGAGGCGGTATTCCGGGTACATGAAGTGGTCGCATGAATAGACATTGCCATCATGCTCGACAATCGCCGCCTTGCCGCATCGCGCCGAAAACAGGCACACCGTCGCGGGCAACTGGCACCACGCGGCAAGCGCCCATTCGAAGTTCATCACGTGGATGCGACCGACATCGTGCCGTACCCATTCATCGAAGATCGCATTCAGGAAATCACCGTAGGCGTCTGGCTCAACGGTATGTGGAGTAACCATGCCGGCCTCACTGGTCCTGCGAATGCCGGATGACAATCTGGGCGGCCGCGCGAAATGCAGGCCAATGCGACTCTCGCCTGGCTGCGTGACCCGTTCGACGACCGGGTTAAACTGGATGAATTGCACACCCTCGGCACGCAGGAAGCGGTATATCTCGAGAGGATACCTGGCCGTCTCCTTCGCGACCGTCACGAGGATATTGACGGGAACGTTGTACCGCCGGAGCAGGTGCAGTCCGCGGACGACGTCGTCGAAGCTGGAGCGCCCCTGTTTGTCGGGCCGGTACAGATCGTGCACTTCGCGGGGGCCATCAAGACTGAGTCCTACCGTAAAGTTTTCGCGGCGCAGGAATTCGCACCACGCTTCGTCCAGGAGCGTTCCGTTGGTCTGCAACGTATTCCGGATTGTCTTGTCGCCAGCATATTCGCGCTGCAACGTCACAGCACGCTCAAAGAATTCGAGACCCATCAGCAGCGGTTCACCACCTTGCCACGTGAACTCGACCTCTGGGGTGTGCTGTGCTGCTATATAGCGCGCGACATACGCGCGCAGCACCTCGTCGGACATGCGGAAGCGCTGACGATCGGGGTAGAACTGCTCTTTCTCCAGATAGAAGCAGTAAGAGCAGTCGAGGTTGCACAGCGGCCCGACCGGCTTTGCCATCAGGTGCATGCCCTGCGACTGCGTGGAAGTATCCGACATCGAAATTCTCCTTGTCGCCTTCACAGGTGACGGTGTTGATGATCGGGCACGTGATCTATCGCGCGCCCGATGGGTTCAGGGCAGAGAATGCACATGCACGTCGTTAATCTGACGGTCGAACGCAAATGTGTCAAACGTAATCCCAGTTGATACAGCACCGCCATGCAGAAAGCGGGGCGAAGTAGCGCATGATCGAATCATGCGGTGTCAGATGGCATTGCGGCGATCTGGACGAACGCGGCTCTGCAAAACGTCTGAATCTGCCTGGCACCCGTTTACAGTGGCGTCACGCCCGAACACGGCCCGCCCCAGGAACGCCGCCATGACTGATTCCGCCAGTCCGGTCGGGACGCTTTCCGGATCGATCATATTGAAAAGATGCAACCCGTCGCGCAACCCCATCAAGCCGATTGCAAGCGCTTCAGCGGGTAACGGCAGCGGCGTACCGGCCCGCACCGAAAATTCACGGATATGGTCTGTCAACTGTTCGAGTTTTTCGCGCTGGAAGGCGTTGTGACGCGCCTGGAACTGCGGATCGCGCGCGGCGAGCAGCCTGGCTTCGATCCATAGCAGAGCGAATCTGTTGTCGCGGCGCAGACGGCTGAAATGGCGCAGTGCCCGCTCCGCACCATTCCCGCACGCGCTGGCGATATGGAGGATCCCTTGCAGGTCTGTCTGCATCGCTTCATGCTCCCGGCGGAGCAACTCGAAAAGCAGCTCTGTTTTACTGCAGAAGTTCGAGTAGAACGCACCACGCGTGTAGCCGGCGGCTTCCGTGACGTTTTCCACGCTCGTCGCGTTAAATCCTTTCTTCAGGAAAACCGTTTGCGCTGCATCGAGCAGGCGCTGCCGCGTCAGGTTTTTGCTCTGCTCCCGGGTGATCCGTATGCGTTTCATCGTGTCGTGCAGGTGATCGTGTTTCTGTTTGACGTAGCCCATGACCGTGGGATCAGGCCACGTTTTTTATCGTCCAGTCCAGCGGGATGGGCGTTATCGGCGGGCTAGCCAGGGTCAGTTCATCTGCATGGGGAGCGCCCGCGTGTATTGCACGAAGAGCAGACGGCAAGGCCAACTCTTCGTGCCATATCGCTCATCGGGAACGCGCTGCCGCGTCCCCGGCCCGGACGGTGCCTGTGCTGGTATCAGAACAGGTGCCGCATGCCGATATTCACGGCCGTGGTTGATTCGCCCGGTGCCACAGGCGTGCCGTACGTGATCATCTGGGTCATATTCCCCTTATTGTTCACGTGACCCACCTGCGCATAAAGCGTCGTCGCTTTGGACAGACTGTATTCGGCGCCGGCCGCGACCTCCGTGGATTTGTTGGCCGAGTTGTTCCGGTCTTTCAGATAGTAGATGCCGGTCGTGACCTGAAAGTCTGGCGCGAAGCGATAGCCGACACCACCCGTATAGAGATCGAGATTGACCTGGTTCGAATGTGCAGGATTCCTGCCGTTGGAATAGGATGCGGACACGGAAAAATCATGAATTGTGTACAGTGCGCCAAGGTAGGCAAACCGGTTGTTGTTCAGACCGGTGGCGACCGTCGTCGGACCGGGATTGGTGTCATGGCCGTTGTAATAGACTGCGGACAGCCGCAGTCCGTAGTTCGAATACTTGAGCACGGCAGATTCACGTGTGCCGCCCTGGAAGCTGCCAGGCACGCCTCCCGGCGCGTATTCGAGCGCGGCAGATACGCCAGCGAACGCCGGCGAGTTGTAGACGATCGCATTGCTGTCGTACAGGGCGCCGATCGGTCCGTTGGTGTTGAGGCCGTTCCAGCCCGCTGCCTGATTCATGCCAATCCACGCGGTCAGGATGCTGCCGAAGTAATGTCCTCCACGAACGTCGGTGTCCGCCATCGCCAGAGCCATCGGTGCAAACTGCCGGCCCGCCGTCACGGTGCCGAAAGGTCCGGACAGACCAACAACGGAAGCGATGTTAAAGATCGCATTGGTGCCTGTCGTATCGCTCAGACCGAACCCGCCGTTACTGCTCTTGAATGCGCCCTGCAGGCGGAAGATGGCGGCATAACCTCCGCCCAGATCCTCAGTTCCCTTCAGGCCCCAGAAGCTTGAGTAGATGCCACCGTCCTTGAAGGCATAGACCTTGCCGAGATTAGGTGCTTTCGGGTTGAACGACGCGGCCGATGTGCTTTGATACAACAGCCCCGAATCAATTGCGCCAAACAACGTCACCGAGGACTGCGCGTGCACAACGCCCGTAAAGGCCAGCAGCGCGGCAGCGCCTGTCAGTTTCAGTTTCATTCTGTCTCCTCCCTTTGATGGTGCCTGTCGGACCAGGTCCGCAGGCTCTTGTCCGGCGACAATGACTCCAGGTGCGGCGCCGGTTGTTTTCATGCAGCAAGGAAATGGTCCAGGAACTGCTCCCGCAACCTGTTCTTCAACACTTTCCCGGTCGCGCCGAGCGGCACTGCATCGATAAATACGACCGCGTCCGGCTTCCACCACCTGGCAAGCTTGCCGTCCAGGAACGCCAGCAGTTCGTCGGCCGTGACCGTGTAACCGGCTCGCTTAACAACCAGGAGCAGCGGGCGTTCGCCCCACTTGTGGTGCCTGGCGGCGATGCACACGGCACTGGCCACCCCCGGGTGCTGGCTGGCGACATTCTCGATGCCGAGCGAACTGATCCACTCGCCTCCCGACTTGATGACATCCTTCGCGCGATCGGTGATCTGCATGAAGCCGTCCGGGTCGATCCTGGCAATGTCCCCTGTCGGGAACCAGCCGTCGCGGTGAGGGCGGGCGTCGGCGGACCGGAAATAGGCATCTGCGACCCACGGACCGCGTACGAGGAGCTCGCCGGTCGACACGCCATCCCACGGCAATTCGCTGCCGTGGTCATCGACGATCCTCATGTCGATGCCGTAGACGGACCGTCCCTGCGTCGCCTGCAGCGCCCGGCGCTCAGTGGACGACATCGTGACGTGATGAGACTTCAATGAGCAGACCGTGCCCAACGGACTCAACTCGGTCATGCCCCAGGCATGGAGCACATCGACGCCGTAAGCTTCCTCGAACTCCGCAATCATGGCCGGTGGGCATGGGGCACCACCGATCACGGTCCGCGTCATGGTCGAAAAACCGTGCCCGCGCTGCTTCATATGGGCGAGCAGCCCCTGCCAGACTGTCGGCACGCCGGCCGAGAATGTCACGCCTTCCGTCTCGATCAGTTCGTGCAGGGCACCGCCATTCAGCCAGGGCCCGGGAAACACCAGCTTTGCGCCAACCATACAGGCGATATACGGCAAGCCCCAGGCGTTGACATGGAACATCGGCACGACCGGAAGGATCGCATCGCGTGCTGAACAGTTTAGCGAGTCAGGCAACGCGGCTGCGAGCGTATGCAGAACGGTCGAGCGATGGCTATAGAGCACGCCTTTCGGATTGCCCGTTGTGCCGGATGTGTAGCAGAGCGACGCCGCCGTGTTTTCGTCAAGGCATGGCCACTCGAAACCGTCGCCATGCGTATCGATCAGATCCTCATAGCACAGCACGGTCGCTGGCAGCGCGTGGGTTGCCGGCATGTGCGCACGGTCCGTCATCACCACGTAGACCTTCGGGCTCGCAACCCGTGCCGCGACCGCCTCCACGACGGGCAGCAGATCCAGATCGAGGAACAGGACCTGATCCTCCGCGTGCTCGATCATGTAAACCAGCTGATCGGGATGCAGTCGCGGGTTGAGCGTATGCAACACTGCGCCCGACCCCGACACGGCGTAGTACAGCTCCATGTGCCGATAGCCATTCCACGCCAGCGTCCCCACCCGGTCACCTGGAACGACACCAAGTGCAACCAGTGCATTCGCCATGCGTCGTGCGCGTTGCGCAAGGTCACGAAAACGATAGCGGTGGATATCCCCTTCGACGCGCCTTGAGACAATTTCCTGATTACCGTGATGTCGCCCGGCGTGCGCAAGCAACGACGAGACAAGCAGCGGCTGCTGCATCATCAAACCGTTCATCCAGCTCTCCCCACCCTTTGGACTACGTTATAGGTTGTAATTCAGATGCACATTCCAAATCGATCAGCGTATACATATACGATACGTACTCCTGATTTAATCACCTGCCGCCCGGTACGATTTCATGAATTCACTTTCGCTCAATTCAACCCGTCAATATCCGCCATTCCCTGACGTACTGGTCCAGGGGTCGTCCCCGCCATACGAACATGCGAACGCAGTTGTGTAGATTTAATGCTGTCGCCCTGACGTCGTGGGTCATTACTTCGTTGAATCATCCATTGCTCGTGTCCCTCATAACGTAACCGCCACCTGATATGCCGGTTGGCGGCGCTGCCTTGATGCTTGCAGCAAAAACACTCCTGGCTGGCCTGTTCGCTGCCATACGCCCAGTAGACGACCCTGTCACACGACATTCGCGCAGGCACGTATCGTCGGGCGAGCGGTCCCTGGTGGGAATACTCGCCACCCCCCGTCATCGTGCTGGAAGAAAAAGAGTACAACCGGGCCCTCCGGTCGCGGCGCCTCCACACGCACATAGCGCCTGCGCTCAGGGCGCGTTTGAGTGAACCGCGTTACACGGATCGGCCTTGCGATAGTTGGCCCGAGCCATTTCTCAACCAGAAAACGCAAGGATCTTTCTGTGAGGTACATCCACGTCTCCTTCGACTTCGTTTCCATGAGCTTAGCGAAACAACGGTGGCTACCAGCGTACCGTCCCCCTGCAAATTTCGAACTCAATACGCCAGGTATCCCGTTGCTTTAACGCAGATCCGGGTTGTCCTGTCGCCGGTCACGCGGCTCCAGAACCGGGATGCCGGGAATATCCGTGGGGATATGCACGCGGCAATTGGCCCCGGGCTGGAACCTGCCCCCTTTGCTGTCAGCAAGGTGCTAAGACCGGGCGCAATCAGCCGCCAAATGCCGTCAGATCCTTTGGCACGATACGGTGCTTTTCGCAGTACGCCAGATAGCGATCCATGCCAGTTTTCCAGTTCTCCATTGCAATGACCTGGTCCTGGTCATCCAGGTACAGCAGATCGCCCTGGACAATGTTAAAGGCGATGATCTCCTCGTCTCCCGACACTGCCTGTGGCGTGTGGCTCGACCCTGCAGTTTCGAATACAACGCTGCCCGGACCCGCGACCCAGTCGTGCTCCGCATATTTCCACCGCCCCTTGAGCGTGTACACGATCACTGTTCCGGTGTGGTGGTGCTTCGGCATCTGCGCGCCAGCAGGTGCCTTCAGAAGCGTAATAGTTTCGCCGCGCGTAGGGTCCAGCTTGAAGTACTTCACCAGGACGTCCGTTGAGTACGGTGCGAACGGCATCCACGGAACGGATGAGTCATCAATGCATTCGGTTGCCACTTTTTCGTAAAACATCCTGTCGTCTCCTGATCACGGTTGTCAGCGCAGCGTGCCAGACACCGTTGTTCGTATGACGATGTCTGTAGCGCTTGCGTAACCAGATGATCGGACGTCAATAACCGGAAGGCGTTAACATAATGAGACAATTGATTGATAGTTTGGGACAGTCGGCAGGTTTGGAGATTACATACGTGCCGCTTGCGTTGAAGTGGCGCGGATGCTCCGGCCGATTGACCACTTGAAAGGCACGTAGAGCGCCGTGCCCAAGGGGCAGAAACTCCAGGCGAAGGCCTACGCTGGCAACGCCGACGGGATGATTCCGTTAAAAAACATGGTCCAGGGACTGATGCCGGCGCCGGCATTGGTAGCCTCCGAGGCGATCATGGCATCTGGACGCTGATCGAGCGGTCGACCATCGCGGCGTTCTCGATCGGCACCAGCCTCGACAGCTTGCCGCGGCTGATCACGAAGCCGCCGCTGTGCTGCGATAGATGTCGCGGAAAACCCACCAGCAGTGCGGCGAACGTCGCCCACTGTACGATCAGTGGCGACCCGGGATCGAGCCCAGCTTCGGCGAAGCGGTTCAGCAGATCGCCGCTCGAATCGAACCACTGATGGGCCTTCGCCACGCGATCAACGATCGCCGGATCCACGCCGAGTGCCTTGCCCGACTCGCGCAGCGCGCTGCGCGGGCGGTATGTTGTCACCGCAGCCGTCAGCGCGGCGCGATCGCGCCCGTACTTGCGGTAGATGTACTGGACGACTTCCTCGCGGCGCTGGTGCTCGAAGTCCACATCGATATCAGGCGGCTCGCCGCGCTCTTTCGAGATGAACCGCTCGAACAGCATCGAGGAGCGTGCGGGATCCACTTCGGTCACCCCCAGGGCGAAGCAGACGGCCGAGTTGGCCGCCGACCCGCGCCCCTGGCAAAGGATGCCCTCGCTGCGCGCGAACTGGACGATGTCGTGGACCGTCAGAAAGTACGGCTCGTAGCGCAGATCTCCGATCAGCGCGAGCTCGTGTTCGATCTGCTGCTGTACCTGATGCGGGATGCCCGCTGGCCAGCGGCGATGCGCACCAATGTAGGTCTCCTGCCGCAGGTAGCTCGCCGGCGTATGGCCGGCCGGCACCAGCTCGTCGGGATACTCATAGCGCAGCTCGTCGAGTGAAAACGTGCACAGGCGAGCGATTCGCAGCGTCTCCTCGAGCGTGCGCTGCGAATACAGGTTGGCGAGCCGCAGACGCGATCGCAGGTGCTGTTCAGCGTTGGGCGCGAGATCATAGCCGCATTCGGCGACCGGTCTGCCGACCCGGATCGCCGTCAGCACGTCCTGCAGCGGTTTGCGCGAACGCACGTGCATGACGGGCGCGCCGGTCGCGACGACAGGAACGCCGTGACGCGCCGCGACGTGTTCGACGGTGCCGCGGTGAATATCGTCCATTGCACGCGCGTGCAATGTCAGTGCAACCCATGCGCGATCGCCGAAGGTCTGGACGAACCACTCGACCTGCGTATCCAGTCGCTCTTCATCGGCGGGGTAGTCCGGTGACAGGATCGCGACGCAGTCCGGCAGTCCCCGCAGGTGTCCAGAGGGCTTCTCCGGGTGCGCAAGATCCAGGGGAGCAATCCGGTAGCTGCCCTTGTGTGCGCGCATGCGGCCGAGCGTGATCAGCTCGGACAGGTTGCCATAGCCTTCGCGCGTCATCGCCAGTGCGGTGAATGACAGGGCCGGCGAGCCGTCGGCACTGGTCAGGTGGAAGTGCGACCCGACGATGAACGGCAGCCCGGCCTTCTTCGCCTCGACGTGCGCGCGCACGACGCCGGCCAGCGAGCATTCGTCCGTGACGGCCAGCGCGGCATAGCCCAGCTGCGCCGCACGTGCAGCGAGATCTTCGGCGTGGGATGCGCCGTGCAGAAAGGAGAAGTTGGACGCGCACTGAAGCTCCGCATAGTCGGGCAGTGCGCCGTAGGTCGGCGCCATGGACGATCACCCGAACAGGCCGTGCAGGAACCAGCGCGGCTCGCGATCGTCGCGCGCGCCCGTGCGTTCACGGAACACCCAGTAGTGCACCGCATCGCCGGATTCGGCGACAAAGTAATCCCGCGTCACCAGGTGTCCGTCCTGCCAGCCGCCCTCGATACGTTCGGCCGGCGACACCATACGCAGCGGGGTGCCGTAGAACGGACGGTGGCCGCGCATGATGAGCTGCACCGGACTGTCGAGCAGCCAAGTCGGCCGCGGAAGGCTGGCCGGTGGCGGCAGGGACCTGACGGTCTCACCGATGGGTATCCAGCGCGCGGCGACCTCGGGGCGGTGGTCGGCGACGGGCGCCGCCCGGGTGACATTCTGGGCGCCGAGCCGGGCGACGAGCAGTTCCATCAGTCGCGCATGATCCTGTGGCGAACCGCCGGGCTCAGGAAACAGCGACTCGCTGGGTGCGTCCGCTTCGCGCACGTCCTTCGCGTCGAGACGAACGGCGATGACCGGCGCGGCCAGCTCGACGCGGCCCAGCCGTTCTTTCAGAAGACGCACGAGGTGGTCCTCGCGCGACGTCGGTTCCGCGAGGGCAACTTCGATTGCCGTCGGCGGCACCGCCGCGCGGCCGCGTTCATGCTCGAGCTCAAGTACAAACCGCGCGATCGCCAGCTGTCGCGCCGACAGCCAGCCGGTCATCTGCAGGATCAGCCGCCGCGCCGCGAACAGCACGGCTTCCGCATGCTCGATCCGGTCGGGCAGCTCGAGCCGCGCACTGAAGGCGGGAGGCATCTCGAGCCATTCATACACTTCCGGTGCCGCGCCCGTCGCGCGATCGAGCGCATCCAGCAGCGCCGTGCCGCAGCGCTTCCTGAGGCCTGCACGGGGTAGTCGCCGGACGTCGTCGACCGTTTCGCATCCCAGTCCGTCGAACCATTCGGCGTAGGGGCGCGCAGGCGGCAGGGCAGGTAACGGCACGCGACGCAGCGTACGGTTGACGGAGCGCAACGTGAGCGCGATGCCAGCCGATGACCGGGCGAAGAGCCACGCGGCCTGCCCCGTAGGGGCAACGGCAAGTGTCGCGGTCACGCCGAACGCGATCACCGTTTCGCGCGCGAGTCGGCGCAGCGGGCGAATGCCGCCAAAGAGCCGCAGGCTTGCCGAGACGTCGGCCAGCACGACCGATTCCTCCGCCAGCACCACGTGGGGGGTGAAATGCAGCAGGGCGAACGCCACGCCGCGAACCAGCTCCGCTTCACGGGTGAGATCACGCTCCCGGATGACCGCGTCGGGCGCGAGCGTCAGCACGCCACCGCGGCGCATGCCGGCCACGATCCCGGCCGAATGCGCCGCGCGGTCGAGCGCGACAACGCGGTCCTTCTCCAGCACGACGAATCCGGCCTCATGGCGTGGCGTCGACCAGCGCGGGAGAAACGACTCGAGGGCGAGGTGCGGCAGACGTCCGCCGAAGTAAAGTTAAGACAATTTGCGAAGTAAAACTAGGACTTTGCCGGAATTTGATTGATTTGCCGTATACGTGGCGATCTATTTTCCATATAAATCAACGAATTGCCGCTGTTGGCGAAGCAAAGATGAGACTATTTCGGCCTTGTGACCGACATTTGGAAGGAAACGAGAGAGGAAACGGCTGAGACTGACTCGTTTTCAGGGTAGCCACTTAGGCGTCTCGATGCAGATGGCAAGATAATAATTGTTATCTTGTCAGCACGTATCTGAAATCCGGATTCAGCTACACCATTACCTTCCGGTGGGGATCTCGTGCCGGTTGCTCCGCGATCGAGCGATTGAGAGATTCATGTCGCGGTTTGACGTGGCGCGACAAACGAACCGAAGTGCTCGGGTACATCGAACCAGAAAGTGCGCGTGGGTAAAAGCATCGGCGAGAGAACATAGCGGCCGTTTTCCTGCATGCCGGATGCGATCGTACACCAGGCGTTCCAGGTCTGCCGAAGTGCATGGGTAAAGTGCCGAATGAGCCAATCGTTGCGATCGCCGGGACCTGGGGGCGGCAAGCAGACAGGCATGAACGCCAGCCATTCGAACAGACCGAACGGCGGAAAGGTTTTCGGACACCGCGTGAGCGTCTGCACACTGAAGCGCCGTTCCCATGACATGCGCCAACCGAGCAAAGCAACCGATATCATGGGAGCCGTTCCGTCGATCAGGAACAGGCCATAGTCGGGCAGGCAGATCATGGCGTTGGCATCGAGTTGCACCGGCCCGATCGAACGTGTCAGGCGCCGGGCATGATTTCGGCGTGTGTTTCGGTAAATGGCGTTCAGTGCAATGCATGAGGGGTCAACGTGTGGCCAGTTGCGCGACCAGGCACAGCGGCCTTCCTTGAGTGCGGAAGTGCGTCGTAATCGCGGTCGATCTTCCGAAGAGGGTGCTGGCGCAGGTTCAAGGCGCGGTATGAAAGGTGGGCGGCGCAGGTATTTTGGCAATTCGCCGATGAAGGCGAGGCGTTGCCGAATCTTCGAAAGCTCTCGGATCGCCTCATCGGAAAGATATTGTCCCGAGTCAGCGTCGCGCTGCTGCCGTTTCTGGATGTTGAGCTGGCATGCGTGCCAGGAGAAATAGACTTGCCAGCGCCGCAGGCGATCAAGCTCCTCTGTGCACAAGGCTGGATGTCGCAAGCGATGTAGCGCGGTTGCCAGCAGCGATATGCCGCATGCCGGACAAGCGTAAGGGTGTCGAATCAATGCGGCATCTAGGCGATAGGCCATCGGCTGTCCACATTGGCTGCAGCCGTCGTGCAGTGCGCATCCATGAATGGGGCAGTGTTCAAACGTCGTGAACTGAAAAAGCGTGGCATGAAATCCTGCGGCAGCGCATATTGGACAGTATCGCAACGATGAGCTTGCCGCATCGAGCATGGTTTCGTGTCGGTTCACGACGCAGAATGCGTCTTCCAGTTCATGTGACTCGACATGCAACGTTCCGGCCAGAGCCCCGATGTCGAACGCATCGGCGCCCCGCAGATCAATGCCCGCGTTGGCGGTGGTAGCTGAGAGGATCGCCAGGGCCTCGCTGAGTTGCTGCCAGTTCAGGCAGTTCAACATCTGGAATTTCGAAATGCGCGACCATGCAGATTCGAGCTTGCAGGTCCAGGCTGGGCGTGTTGTATAAGTTGGCGGTGGAAGAACGACGCCAGCCTGGTTGCGCTGCCACGGCAATGACCACGTGCTCGGCTGGAGGCCGTTACTTTCTGGCACGTGCATAGCCGGACTCGTCAACGCCATCGTCCCAGATCGTTTTGGAAAAGGCGAAGTTCGCGCAGTCATGTTGCGCGTGCTCGCGCATGATGTGCTGGACTGTGCGGGCGAAGAATTCCATGGGTATCTCGAGCTCCCCCACCAGCTGCGCACGTTTGTGAGCGTCGTCAAAGGCGTCCCACAGCGCGTTGCCTTCCCGGGCCAGGCGCAAACCGGCTTCGTAGGCACGGGGAAAGAAAAACCGCGTGTGGTTCCAGCCGGAGTTCTCGAGATATTCGCCTTGATCGTATCCCTGCAGGCAAGCTGAACACTCCTGGGCCGAGCGTACGCCGTGAAATGGCAATTCTTCGGTCATGAAGCGGGCGACGATCTGTTCTTCGCCATCGCGCTGAAAGATGCTTTTCTTGGATCGCAATGAAGGTTGCCCAACAAACACGGTCACGGCGCACACGCCCTCGAGCTCGAGTTCATCGTGAATGTCGCGCAGCCACTCGAATTCGGAATAGGTCAGGTGCTGGGCTTCGTCGAGAAAAACGAGGATGACATTGCTGTGCGCCTGATCGGCGATTTCGAGCAGGCGTTGCGTGAGCCGCTGCCGCAACTGCGTTGGATCGCGGCCGGAACTGGCCTTGTGGCGCGCCATGGTGAGCAAGGCGCTGAAGAAGGCTGTCTCCGTGGGAATGCGCTTATGCTGGCAACGCATGCGCAGGATCGGCAAGGAGGGGCGTTGCGAAGCGAGGAGCGACTCCAGAAACAAGGTTGCATAGGTTTTGCCGACGCGTGATCGGGCATACACCGTTGCTCCGGTGCGCAAGGTCAGACAGCGTAGCAGCAACGTGTAGAATTCCGCGATCGATGGCGTCGGAATGCGGTACTTGCATAGCACGACCGGATGCTGGTCGATCGGCAGAGGGCGCAACGAGTCGGTCGCCATGGTCAACGAAAGATCTGTCCTTTCCCGAGCTCGAGCAGACTCACTGCGGGGATGTCATCCGGTTTGAGCGGTGCCGCAGGGCTCGCGGCAGCATGATTCGTGTCGCGTTGCTCGATCGCGCGAGCGGCTTCTGCGACGCGAAGCGACACACGCTTGCGTTTCGAGCGGGACTTGCGTTGTTGATATTTGAGGTAGACCTCGACCGGATCGGACGACTCGTCGTACTGGATTTCCCCGAGGCGTTTCAGTCGCAGGATCTCCTGCCGAAGCCGCAGCGAATGAGGCGTCTGGTCCCAGGGTCTGGCTGCCCGGAGTGGGCCGATTTCTTCGCCGTTTTCAAGGAAGGCGCTCACGACACGCATGTCATCAGGATCGAAATAGACGCGTAGCGGTTTGCCGATCTGGCGGGAGGCTTCGCCGAGTACGCTGCTGGAATAACGCACGCCGTACAGATTGATATAAGGGCGCACGCCACGGCGCAGGTTGCCGCAGACGGCGGCATGATGGACCGGCTGAAGCAGCATCAGGTTTTGCCGATAGGGCTGGGCAAGCGTGCGCCATACCAGTCCTTTTTGCGCAAAATGCTGCATCGCCTCGATGGGCGAACGTCCTCCCAGACCGTCATGAGGGGCGCCGTTGTAATTGGCAAAGCTGACCTCGAGCAATTCGGCAAGCTCCTCGCTGCTCACGAGCAGGCTGAGGTCGCCATCCGGGTCCGACAAGCTCCGCCGCACATCCTGGGCGCTGGTGCCGGTGGTGCCGGGTAGCCGGTGCGACAGCGTGCCGCCGATCGTACCGAAGAATCGTTCGATATATGGCCGCTCGTTGGGCTCCGCATATGGCCCCGCGTCGATGTGGCTGCCGATCATGTCGCACACGGCGGCGAGCGTCTCGCCGGCGAGGTGACAGCGCGCATTGTCATAGCGCAACCAGTCCCACGTCGCGTACTCGGTCTGACGAACAGCATCGCTGACGAATTCTGCGCGCGTCTCGTATCGCAGACCGGCGATGGAAAAGGAGGCTCGCTTGCGACGAGGCTGCAGCGCATTTTGTATCGCCTTGATGACGTCGTGCCGGTTGTATTCGGCAGAAAGTGCGAGGTGCCAGCCGAGCACCGCACGCGTGCATACATCGAGGACAACCAGCAGCCATACCCGCTCGAGCTCGAAATCGCGCTCCATCCCGATGGGATCGACCATGCGGATGCGCAAACGCACATTCAGTTTGTGTCCGTCAAATTCGACGATTTCGAACGGGCGCGTCACCGCACGTCGTGGCGTTTGATCTTGCGGTGGACGAAGGGGCTGAACGTGTTGTGCGCCTGCGGCGCGCGCGGCCTGGGCGAACGTCTGGCTTGCCACCAGGCGGCGGATAGCTGCGGCCAGGCTGCGAATGCCCTGTAAATTCTGATTGAACGGGTAGTGCTTGCCTGTCAGATTCAGCTCGCGACAACGGTTGAGAAATTCCCGGTGTGTCGCACGCAGCCCTCGCAGTTCGCCGCGTGCGCCGAAGTAAAGCCTATGCAGCTCTATTTGTCGTTGCAGGAACTCTCCGAGCACTTCATACCGCTCGAGTAGTTGCGCCATCGCTCCAGCAGCCCCGCCACGTTTGCCGGGGGTGCTCGGTTGGGTGGGCTTGGTGCGGATATAGTTTCGCGTGTGAACGTGAGGCACCAGCGCACGGAAACCATAGATGCGACCGTCCGCATGCGTTGCAACGCAACGCGCAAGCAACTGGTAAAGTTGCCCGCGCCGAATGCCGGTTGCGCTTTCAATCAGCGCCAGGCTTTGGCCCTCGATGTAGCGGCGGATCGCCTGCTCGCGCCGCGAAAACGGTGCGCGACGTGACTCCGGCAATGCAGAAGCGTCGACGGTTGGCCAACAGTGCAGGTCACGCAGCTCAGGCGCAAGCGTCTCCCGTGTGACGGACGTAGTGCTTTTCACCGCGCGCCCTCGGTTGTGGCGACTTGCACGAAGCGGGTATGCATGCTGAGCGCATCAGTGCGCAGATCCGGGCTCGTAAGCCGACCACGGCGCGTCAAATCGAAGACGGCGGAGCGGGTCAGAATGGGATCGGCCGGAAGCGCATCGCGCTCGATGGCGTACAGCGGCTTCGGGGAGGCAAGACGCTGTTCGATGCGATCAAGGAGCTCATGCGTGAGGAACCGTACGTTGCTCGTGACATACGGCAACATGCGCAGCCAGTTATCGATCCACTGGCGATGAGATTTCAACGCTTCCGCAGTCACGGCCGTGACCGGTAATGGATCAAGGATCTCATACACGCTCTCGTCGACGGCACCCAGGGGAGTCGCGTTCAGGACCACAAACTCGTTCTTCCCATCCTTATCCAGAACGAAATCCGCGATGCGCGGTTTCTGATCAACAAGAATGAAGCCCGGGTACTCGCAGAACGTAAGAATCGCAGCATGCGATTCGATCATGGCCCAGAAGTCGATGGCGCTGTCGGAGTATAGGGAAAGGCGTCGGGAAAGTTTTGGGCTCCAGACCTGGAAGTGATGCATCCACTTCGAGCGCTGAATGGCGATCGGGCGGAAAGCAAACTGCTGTACGGGATCGAGCGACCGGCTGTTCTCCACCATCTCCTCGCGAAGTCACGGTTTTACTTTTCTTCATTCATAAGATTGAAGTTTAGTTCGCATTGGTGGAAAGTAAAGTCCGGTGCAACGACAAGACGAATTACCGAATTACGGGCCTATAAATTAGGGCGCGATGTCCCAACTTCACTTCGTGGGACGGCTCGCGAACACCTCCGCGCACGCGTTCCGGCACACCTTCGGCACCCGCGCGGTCGCACGCGACATGCCGGTCGACGTGGTACAGGCGATTCTCGGCCACGCGTCGCTGCAGACGACCTCGATCTATGTGCGCGCCGAGCAGCAGCGCATGCTCGAGGCGGCCGCGCAGTATTACGCCGCGGATGACGAGTGACGGCGGAGGGTACGAAAAAGGTGCCGGTTGCCTGCCAGCAACGGCCTTCGCCGCATCGACGTGGCCGGCAAACGCGCGCAGGGCGTGCGGTCGCCCCACGACCGCACGAGGCCCAGGAACCAGGGGTGCGGCTGAGCGGCTGAACGTCTATCCTTCAGGGAGTTTGCTGATGTCCCGAACAACGTCGGCGAAGCAGGACAGCCAGTCGGGGGAACCGAAAATGCCGGATACCGGACCGAAACGGACGATAGGCCTGGCCCTTCAGGGTGGCGGAGCCCACGCCGCTTTCACGTGGGGCGTACTGGATCGCCTGCTGGATGAAGTGGGGAAAGGCCGGTTGTTTATCAGGGCGATCAGCGGCACCAGCGGAGGTGCGTTGAACGGCGCGGCCTGCGCCTATGGTTTGCGTGACAATGCGGCACAGGCGAAGCGATTGCTCGGGCAACTCTGGAACGCCGTCGGCGCCCGGTCGTCCTGGTTCCCGTCCCTTTTCAACTCGCCGGCCGCAGAGCTGGACGTGCCGCGGCGATGGAACGTTGACGCCAACCTGTTCGTGATCGCACAAGGTGTGCTTCAACAGATCAGCTCGCCGTACCTGACCCCCTGGCTACAGGATCCCATCGGCTCGATCATGGAGCAGGTCATTCCTGATTTCGGCCGGCTCAACCAGCAATCGCGGCCGGAGTGGCCTTGTAAGTTGCTGGAGCACAGGTCATCTTTTTAGTAGCAACCTTCAGGCTCGTCTCGTTCAGGCAGCCACCTTAGTGCGGCCAGCTCCTGCGGAAACACGCCATGCTCACAGCACCAGGAATTCCGGGCCGTCTCGTCCATCGCCGCCGTGCTCAACACCGCGTCGAACGGGGCGGCATGCTGTCCATGCCCCCTCGCGAGCGGGCAACTATGCAAACCTCGCCGACCGGGAGATCCGCCATGACTGACCGGGCTCCCATGACCGCCGCTGAGCCGCTCCCGAAAGAGCTCATTTGCCGTATCGACATGGCCGCGGGCCTGTTTGCCAGCGCTGCTCAGTCGTTTTCTGACCTGTCTGCGGTGTTTGAGGCGATCCGAGCAGCGGCGCCCGCCGGCTCCCTTGCCGCGCGGCTCGCCCAGCTCGGTATCAACAACTGCGAAACGGGCGACAGCGATTTCACCGAGTACAGCACGGATTTCAGCGCCCATACCGAGAGCTACTCGGCCCCACTGCATAACCTTCAGATTCGGGGCACCGTCGCGCCGAATGCGGTGAGCGCAGCCGGATCGATCGTGGCACCGCCTATCACCACTTGGGCAGCGCCAAACAAACCTGCATGGGATCGTTTCGATTTCCCCCCGATCTGAAACAAAAACGCCTCATAATGAGGCGTTTTGTTCGTAACAATCCATGCGTCGTGGGTCAACCGTCGTTGTTAGGCCAAGTGAGGGTCATGAGAGGGCTCCTTTGTTGTTGGTGGGTGTATGGATTGCATTTAATAATCGAACGCTCTGCGCGTCAAGCAGAAAACGCACATTATTACAATAATTACAGCGTTTTGCCGGTCATCAGGACTTTGAGCACTCGCTCTTGAATCACGCGCGCTATTGTGTCTGCCACGTCTGTGGCCGCTGCCAGAGCGCTGACCACGCGGGGCGCGAGTGCCAAAGCTTCGTCCTTCTTCTCGCTGAAAATGTAGAGCTGCAACAGCGTGTCGAGTAGCATTGCGTCCGCGTTGGGCGACGCCGCGGCCTGCTCGATTGGCGCAAGGTATGTCGGCAGCGCCGCTCGCAGTGCCCCAGCGAATCCGTCCTCATTTTCTATAGCTAGATACTCTACGGCGTAGAACGCCAGATTGTTCGCTAGGTCCGCGTTATCCGGGCTGAGGTCGTAAGCAGCCAGCGTGATTTCATACGCTTTCCGGTAGAGCGTCAGCTTCTCGTGAACGTTGCTCGGATCGGTCCGGAACGCCCCTTTCTCCCAGTATTGGTATCCGAGAAGTTTCGGGAGAACTCTGGAGATGTGCGTATAGTCAGGCAGCGGCAGATTGTCTTCCCAGCTTTGTCGACCCCGGCTCTTTTCAGCGAACCGTTCGACTTCCTGCAAAACGTCTTCGAAAAGTCGAATCGAATCATCGACCTTGCCGAGCTTTGAATACGCCTGTCCGAGCCGGAATTTTACCAGCGGATAGGTGGGATATTTTTCGGCAAGATCCAGATAAATTCCCACTGCGCTCTCAATGCTTGCGGTCAGATTTGTCGAGAGGAGGCAAAACGCAGAGTTCAACGTTACGTAATACCAGTAGAGCCCCAGACCGTCGCCAGTCAAGTCGGTTTCGCTTTGCTGGGCGATCGACGCGAAATGTTGATAGGCATCGAGATAGCACTGCGCGCGCTCCTGTTTGCTTTGGCTCCCGGATCCGCACTTATCCCTGAGAGTTCTTCCCGCCGCATATCGCTCGATATATTCCTTAGCGACGCCCAACTGCTCAAACCGGCGCAACACGTCTTCGTCCGACTCGACAGAAAGAATCTTGCCAGCCTTCGTGCTCACGCTCGGGTACTCGGAACACATTTCCTTGATAGTGTCGGCATACGAAGCACAGGCGTCGGTGAACTGCTTGAGAACCCGGAGATGCGGCCCGACGTGCGCTTGATTTTCCGCGAGCGTCAATTCTTTGCCGGAACGCGCGAGGTAGCCATACTTGTGGTCGATCTCGCCCCAAGCATCCTCGAAAACGGTCCGGATTTGGATCTCGATGGGTAAGTGATAGCTCGGACTGATCTCTTGACAATTGGAGACGTTCGGCGACACACGGCAGACAATGTGGATACTCGAGTAGCCTTCTTTCGAAGATTGCATTGAGAACTGGACTTGTCTCTGATCCAGCGTTTCCTTGAGAAGCAAATTAAACGGTGAACTGTCGATCTCGTTGCTGTAAACGATGACCTCCTCAAGGCTGCCCTTCTTTACGGGGTTCGGCATGATTTCGGCATCGTGGCTAATGATGTCGAGCACCATGGTCATGATTTTCGGCAAGTCCATGCGGAAAAGGGCTATTAGTCGGATACCGATGACATCAGTAATCGACTCCAGCCGGTAGTCAGTTTTAGTCTCGCGTTTTCTTCCTACTTTCTCCACCAGCCGGTTCTCAGGTTTTACGCGCGCGCGAACGGCGTAACACTCACGCTCGATGCCCGTATCGGCGATGGCTCCCCTTATACGGCCAAGCACTTCTCTGGCCCTATTTTCTATCCGTAGTGCTTTGGTCTCAAGAGCTTCGTTATTCATTTGAATGTCGTTTTTGCCTCGCGTACTGCGCTCATTTATAAAGTGTCATGCAATGTACTCGGAACCACACTCCACCGCCACGGAGGATGTGGGCGTTATTCTACCGGCGAGGACACAATAAATCGTTTCCCGCTCGCGGGGTGGCACCGATTGCCCAGCAAGCTGCAGCCGCAACGCTTCACCCGGTCTTCCGCAAAACAACCACAGATAATTGTCGGCGCGCGCTTGGGTAATCACCGAAGAATGTTACCCAAATCTGTTACCCGGGCGATAGGGTAACAAGCCGGGTAACAGTGCCGAACCGTAGCGGACAATGCTCTGGCCTAATCTGTTACCTGTTACCCAAATTGGAAAAGTCCACGCGCGCTGGAAATTCAAGGGACTTCATCTCCGCCTCGATGCGCCATCGATTCTAGGACCCACTAGGATCCGCGCAGCACGACCACGTTCTCGCTAGCCCATCGCCAGAACGTCGAATGGCATAGGTCGCCAATCTGATCGACCGACATTGAACCGCGGCGGATCGTTTCCCCGTTCACGGTGACACTATCGAAAAGTACGTTCGGCTCGATGTTTTGGCAGTCAGCCTTGCTAATCCCGTGCACGGTAGTCTTATAGCCGGCACCGGGCGCACCGTTGACGTCGTCGGGAGCAAATGACAGTTTTGAACGATCGAGCGAACCCGTAAATGTCAAAGAGAGTGAACCAAACCGTGGGTGGTCAATTCACGCCGCTCGGCGCGCACTTGGCGAGTTTGCAGCTGCAGAAGTCCTGGTCAACACGGCAAGTTTCTTAACCGAGAGTTCTTCGTTGAGAACAGCAACTCTGACCTGTGCCAGACAGTGCGCTCCCTCGTCCGTCCATCGCATTTGTTGCTTCTTCGCCATGCGATGGCTGACCACCAGGTTCACCGCGGACTCGGCAATGCTGCTGCTGATCGGTAGCCCCTTGTGATAGCGCATGCCATAGTTCGCGAGCGTACCGGCGTTGTTATCGATGTAGAAGTACAGGCGGCGCAGGTTCCAGTATAACGTCGAGTGCTCATAGCCTTCCTTCGCCAACAGCGTGGCATCCAATGCCTTGATGCGGGACACCGATTGTCGGCCCTTTCCATGCCAAACCCGCCACTTGGCGTGATCGATCTCTGTCTCTACAGCGATTCGCTCGTGGGGCTCCATCGTCTGGCTTCCTGACACCGAGTTCCTGGCAGCCTTGAACTTCATCGCGATGTGAAACCAGTCAAGGATCCTTCCCCTGGCGAGCTGGCTGCCGTCCACAGCCTTGCCGAATTCGCCAGCGTCATCGCTGATCACGGTGACCCGCTCGTCTGGAGCCACGCCGCTTGCAAAGAGAAATTGGTCCAACCGCGCGGCCGCCGATGGCACCTGCTTATGCACGTACGCGTAGAGACGCGGGGTGCGATCAGCAAGAGTTGCACGGCCCGCAACGATGTTGACATGTCGGTCCCGCGTCAACTTCTGCGCCCAAGGCGATTTCAGCTCCGCAAGGTCGCGCGCCGCCTTGCGGCTCTTTGGGCTGCTGTTAAAGCCCAGCCACGCCGAGTCGACGCTCACGCAGCCGACGGTGGTCGATTCGCGAGCCTGCTCTGCGCTGACCGCTTTGGTCCAGACGCGATATCGCGCTCGATCTGCGCGTCCGAAGCGCTACCGACGGCGAGGATCCGACGGCGAGTACTACCGAAGGAAATCCCTTTGTCCAGCGGAAGGACCTCTCGAAGCAGCTCAGTGGCCTGACGGTAGGGTAGATGGGCGGCCCACCTGGCCTGCAGGTACTCCAATTCCGGCGTCACACGCTGGTCAACGGCCTTGCACAGCGGACTCACGGAGCGGCGCGGTTGCCCTTGCTTTGCCGCGCAGCTGCACGCCCACAGCCTCGGACTCGGCACGTCGATCTTGCCAAACACGGTTCGCAGCACGATCGACCGGGCGTCCTTGTGCGCCAGCATCGAGCCACAACGGTGGCAAGCCAATTGGCTCTCCATCCACCCGGCAGTCTGCTCTGACACCAGTAACGATTGAACCTCGGCGAGCAAGGCGCGGCCTTCGGCAAGTGTGAGTCCCAGGTCAGCGACGCTCCGGTCCTTTCGTTCCACAACAGCAACGGTCGTCGCTTCAGTCTCACTCGTTTCCCCACCCTCCAGGCGGGCCTCGATGATCAGTCGCATAGCAACTCCGATCGGTTGGCAACGTCGCCAGCGTAGCTGATACAGCGAGCGTGCCGGGCGGGCTTGCTGGGCCCTCTTCGTTAGAAACTTCGCAGATTCCGAGCGCCGCATCCCATCGGGTCAGGCGCCGTCGCGCCGTCTATGACGGCGGTCAAGTCAACGGAAATGGCCTCCCACGGTTTGGTTCACTCTCATAAGAATTGACGCAAAGTTGACCAGCGCTGCGCGCTGCGCCTTATAAAATGGTCTTTGGAGGGGGACGACTTTGTGTCATTTGACAACAGCCCGCGGGGAAAACGAGCCAACGTGACGGCATCGCGAGCGCAAGATTCGGCCTCGCGAAGGCACTTTATAAGGTCGGCACCGCCGAACCCGTTGAACCGGCGAGTTCCCTTCAGGACCAGCTTCATCAACGAAGCGCCAAAACACCGGCATGTGAGTACGCAGGCCCGCAGCGCAGTTCAGCCGCTTGCTTTCGAAGCCGATGACGCTGCCAGGCACCGCAGTGAGGACCAGTCGCGACAATAGCTCGAGGTCGCTGATCATCGCTGCACCCCTTTCCCTCAAGCCGCTGGCCCGGCCAACGTCACAGCAACAGGTCGCCGTGCTCTTTCTCGAAATTTTAACCGTCCACGTCGCTAACTATCGGCCGTCAGGAGCATGCGGAGTTTCCTCGGCATGGCTCACGGCGTCATGATAAAACGTCGATGCAATGCCGCGCGCAATCACTGATCTGCTCCAGTCCTGTCGATACAGCGGGCGACATCTCCAATGGACCGATCGGGCGCAGATCGGCTGCACCGCGTGAAGTCCGTCACGAGGATCACGTCAGTCCAGGGCGGCGGTTGATGCAATCGCTCACGCCCCGGGATCAGCCTCACCGCTCACGTTGGGAAGCGGTGCCTGTGCAGCGTGGAACGAAGCCGCCACAACCCACGGAAGGATACTCAGTCGCCTGGCAATTTTGGCCAGGTCTTCGGGTGACACCGACTCGAACGTGACCGTCATTTCGTCGATGTTGTGTTTCTCGTTGTGGCGAAGTCGGGTCCGTTTCCCCTGCGAGGCGTGCTGTCCCAAAGCCTGCCAGACCGGAACGATCCTCAGTTGACCCGCGGCAGCCCGCACCGTGATGCTCGACGGGTTGGCATCAGTTGGATGCTTGTCTGGATATGTCATTGCAGTGATCATTAGGTCGACGGTTGCCCGTTGCCTTGTTGCAGTGGTTGCCCGCGCATGGCGCCGGCAATTTGTGGATCGCTTGTCACGTCTGCTGCGGGGCGACATCGGCCTGGATCATCGTTTCTTGCAGACACGAACGCGCGCCGGCAGACGGGCGACGCTGTCAACGCCGACGCCGCATCACGTCCCAGCAGTGACGATGATCCATCCGCCTGAGCAGTCGCTCCCGCAGATGTTCGCGGCGATAGTGGCCCATGACCAGCATCGCTGCGATTGCGAGCACAAACGAACCGACAATTACGCCCATCCAGGATTCGATCATGGCGAACTCCTTTCTGCCTGCGACTGTCCATTAAAAGTTCAGAGTAGGCGGCGACAACCGGCAATCGAGATACATCATCGCGCATTCTTCAGTGCATCGACAATGCCGTCCAGTTTCGTCAACAACACCGTATGCTCCTAAAGGCGCACGTACGGTTCAAGGGGGCCGTACCGCAGCAATGCGGTACGGCTACCCGACCAGGACCATCGTGCCGTCAAGCGCATCATCAACCCCATGATGGGCTTCAAGGATTTCCGGTGCGCCCGCATCATTCTGTCCGGCATCGAAGTGATGAATATGATCAGAAAAGGGCAAATGAAGGACGCCACCATCGTGCGAACAGCGGCTGCCCAGTTCTATTCTCTGATGGTGCAAGGAATCCTTGCCACAGAATAAATTTTCGTCTGGTCGACCTTATCGCGACTCAATCGATTTGAGCGCTGTCAGTCCACATCTCCGTTGATTCAAAGCGGGATATCGATTGAGCATGCTCTCCCCGCCTCCCTGAATGGTGAAGACAGGGAGCCGGCCGTACGACATCCGAGCGAATTGCCCGGCATCGGCGCCCGCGATCGATAGACGTAATTCATGCGGAGTCACATTCCGCGTTGGCAACTGCATTCACACGTTGAATGGATCGCTCGTGCTGTCGTTTCCCTCCTGCGCCAGACGCAACAGGTTGCAGGAAACACCAGATCAGCCCTCGTGATGTCCATCACGCTGGAAATGCGCCTGTCGACAGGTAACGATCGCCCCGATCACAAATAACGAACACTATCGTAGCGTTCTCAACTTCCCGAGCAATGCGCAATGCCACAGCGCATGCGCCACCCGCCGAAATTCCGCAGAAAATCCCCTCGATCGCCGCAAGACGGCGGGCTGCGGCTTCAGCCGTCGTCTGACCTACCGACTCGGTCCGATCGATCCGCGTTGGCTCAAAGAATGCCGGCAAATATCCGTCAGCCCATTTGCGTATGCCAGCAATCCGCGAGCCCTCTTCAGGTTGCACTCCAACGATCTGAACGGTGGAATTCTGTTCCTTCAGAAACCGGCTTACGCCCATGATGGTGCCGGTAGTCCCCATGGCCGAAACGAAATGAGTGACGCGTCCCCGCGTTTCACGCCAGATCTCGGGACCGGTATCTTTGTAATGTGCGAGTGGGTTGTCGGGGTTGGAGAACTGATCGAGAACGATGCCCCGGCCTTCCCGTTCCATCTGCGCAGCGATGTCTCGCGCGCACTCCATACCGCCCCTGGCCGGCGTCAGAATGATTTCGGCGCCATACGCTGCCATGCTGCGGCACCGTTCCACGGAGACATCCTCTGGCATGAGCAGTACCATCCGGTAGCCGCGCAGCGCGGCCACCATGGCGAGCGCGATGCCAGTGTTGCCACTGGTCGCTTCGATCAGCACGTCGCCGGGCTGTATGCGTCCGCGATGTTCGGCTCCCCTGATCATGGACAGCGCCGCTCGATCCTTGACCGAACCCGCGGGGTTGTTACCCTCCAGCTTGCCGAGGATGATGTTGTTGCGCGCCCGGATCGTTTCATCTGGAAGACGAACGAGTTCGACTAGCGAGGTGTTGCCAATGACGGCTTCAATGGATCTGTAGGTCATGTTCCAGAGTATTGGCACGGTGTGAAAACCACGGCTGTCGGATCGTTTGGCTACGAGCTTTTCTCGATGCCCTTATGCACGTACGGACAGTCTCTCTACCTGCTCTTGAGCATCCGCGTTCTCCGGGTCCATAGCGACCAGTACTGCGCAGGAAACCCTGTCCAGCAGCAATCCGTCGTTCTTGCCGCTCCACCATCGCCGGACGAGGCCGCTCCGGCGATGCCCCACGACAATCAGATCGGCTTTCAACTCACGGGCAAAAAACGGGATATGGTCCAGCGGGTCGCCAATCGCGAAATGGGGCGCTGCGATGACTCCGCGCGCAGCGAGTGTCTCGATTCCGTCGCGGAGTATTTCCCTCGCAGACTGCTCCAACGCATCGAACGGGACGGCAGACGCAATGTCGGCCCCCTGCGTCCACGCCAGGCTATTCAGAACGGCAAGCAGGTGCGTTTCCGCCTTGAGCTGTTCCGCTAATGAGGCGCCATGACGCAACGCCCGCCGCCCTTCACGGGTTGCGTCATAACACAAAAGGATGCGCCCGAATGCAGACATATCGTCACTTGCTCCGATTCGAGAAGCCCCCGCTATCCAGCAGCCGGACGGTGGATGCGCAACCGTTCGAATGGCCGTCGCTCACGAGCGCAGCAGCACAACGATGGAGATCACATCGCGTCGAAATCATTATATATCACTTTGTGATGTATTTGCACCTTACTCAGACTGCCTGGCTGGTTCGAGCAGGAGCGGGATAGGTCCATTTCCCGAAATAATCATGTCATGATATGAAGCGACGGAAGCTGTTCCAGGATTACACGGATGGCCGTGCCCGTCACCGGACTGGTGAGCGTTTGCGTAAGTAAATGCGTCGATTTCCTGGGCGGTTCCATCCGCAATTGAAGAGGTAATCCGATGGCTATCGATATGACGTCGTTTGCTACGCCGCTGACCCGGCTGCTGGGGTGCCGGTATCCCGTCATCTCGGCGGGAATGGGCGGTCCAGCGCGTGCCGGGCTTGCAGCGGCCGTTTCCCATGCCGGCGGATTTGGCCTGCTGGGTATGGTGCGCGAGTCGCCTGAGTTGATCTCCCGCGAGATTGCTGCGGTGCGAGCCGCCACGGATCAGCCGTTCGGCGTCAATCTGATTCCATCCGCCACGGACTCAAGCCTCCTCGCGGCAGAACTCGATGTCTGTCTGGCCGCCCGTGTTCCCGCGATATGTTTCTTCTGGGACGTCGTACCCGACGTGGTCGCGCGAGCGAAAGATGCCGGCGTGCTGGTGCTCTATCAGGTCGGTTCACTCGAGGGCGCACTCGCGGCTGAACAGGCGGGGGCCGATGTCGTGATTGCACAGGGTATTGAAGCAGGCGGCCATGTGCGGGGGCGTACGGGGATCCTGACTTTACTTCCAGAAATTGTAAGGCACGTGCGTATCCCGGTTGTCGCGTCGGGCGGGTTCGCGACAGGCGCAGGCCTCGTGGCGGCGCTCGCGCTCGGTGCGGCAGGAATTCACTGCGGTACGCTTTTTCTCGCAACGCATGAGTCTTTCGCGCATGACTATCACAAGCAGCGCATTCTCGCCGCCCAGGCTGGGGATACGGTCTATACCGATCTGTTCGCGATCAACTGGCCGC
Organism: Paraburkholderia nemoris; assembly: GCF_905221015.1. Classification (NCBI taxonomy): domain Bacteria; kingdom Pseudomonadati; phylum Pseudomonadota; class Betaproteobacteria; order Burkholderiales; family Burkholderiaceae; genus Paraburkholderia; species Paraburkholderia nemoris. Next base: position 138,627 of record NZ_CAJNBO010000022.1, read on the forward strand.
CTCACTCGCCCGTGCGCGTTCTGGCAAACAGCGTGACCGGGAAAGCTGGAAATAACCTGTTCGGACACCACCCGGACAGGCTGCCGCGCGATGTGATCGCCTGCGACGACGGGCGACCGATTTACCGGTTTAGCACCGATTCGCCATTGCGCAGCACGGCGGGAGATCTTGAGCAGATGGCGCTCTATGCCGGCGAATCGGCGGCGCTCGTCGATCAGGTCTCCAGCGCCGCCGAGGTCATCGAGCGACTGTTGAATGAGGCCATAGATGCCTCATCGCGGATCGCGCCGTTATGTGAGCATGGACCGTCTCAGTCGAAGACGATCGCCGAATAGCGCCCGTGTGGCGACGTTTATCTGCCAGGGCCGGTCTCTTCGACGCAACTCAGCACGAGTCGACTGCCCGGCCCTGCTTCAGCGCTGAGCGTGGCGGTGTGGAATTCGGTATCGGTGCATCGCCATTCGACACGAAAGTCCTTGCGACAGTCTTTGGATGGCGCACCCGTGGGAGCCTTGCGCAGGATGTACGGGCAGGTCTGCAGTCCATCACACTGACGCGCGAGGTCATGCGTCGCGTCGCCTCGCGGCATTCGGCAGTTCGTGCCATAGGTCCCCGCCAGGATCCTGATCGCCCGCGTTTCCGCGCTCGAGTTTGCTGCCATGGCGAGGATGCCTGCTATCGCCCAGACACTGCAAAAGGCGCGGACGACGAGGGGCGGTCTAACTCGACGGTGCGCAACTGTCCTGGTCATCCGCGCCCGCTATCCGCGACAGTACGTTGGCGACCACCCGGTCGCAGTGAGTGCCGCCGAATTCAAATACGTCGCGCTCGGCGAGATCGATCTCGTGCGCCAATGACTCGCGCAACAGGCTCCTGGCGCGGAAATGCCGGCTGCGCACGGTCGCTTCCGGGATGTCGAGACATTGTGCGGTCTCCTCGACGCTCAATTCCTCGACCGAACGCAGCACAAATACAACGCGAAAGACTTCCGGTAGTTCATCCAGCTTGCGCTCGAGCAAAGCTCGCAGTTCGGTGCGTGCCAACGTCTTGTCTGGGGAATCGGAATCTCGCGCGGTCATGGCATCGATATCGACGTGCATGTTCGCGTCTACCATCGGAATCACGTTCTGACGGCGTGCTTCCCGGCGCAGGCGTCCATAGCATTCGTTGAGTACCAGTCGAGTCAGCCAGGTGAGAAGCGTGGCCTCGCCACGAAACCGTGCGATCGATCGGTAGGCTGACAGATACGCCGCCTGCAATGCATCTTCTGCTTCCGCTCCATCACGCAACGTGGCGCGCGCCAGACGATACAGCCGCCGGTTGTGCCGGCGCATCAGCAATTCGAATGCCGATCGGTCTCCTGCGACGATGCGGCGGACTACCTCGCGTTTGTCGTCTGCGGCAAACGTTGCATGTGCTTCAGCGATGTCCGTCATGACTGCCTCGCCAGGTCACCCTCACTCATGGCCCATCTTTCATTGCACGACCAGTGTGCCACGCATCGTGGTGTGGAGGGTGCACAGATACGGGTAGCGGCCGGTCTGGCGCGCCACGTAGCTCCACGATGTGTTCGGCGAGATTTCGCGTGAATCGAACGCTTTCGACGGTGCAGTCGCCGTATGGGGAAACAGATCCTTGTTCACCCACGTCACGCGATCTCCACGGTGCACCGTGAGCACCGGCGGATTGAAGCGCATCTGCGCGATGACGATCACGTACGTTCTGTCCGCAGCCTCGGAGACGCTGACCAGCGACGTCGCCATGATCGCAACGAAAGCGCAGGCAAGGACCCAGCCGCCGGTGCATGGCGTGCCTCGGCGCTGCCCGCCTGCGCAAAGTGTCGGATTACCCACCGCTGTTGCCCAGTTCCGCCTGCAGATGCTTCGCGTGCTCAAGATGCGCGACAAACGCCGGACGCACCTTGACGAGAAGTGCCTTCAGTTCGGCGTTCTGCGCATCGGGAATCAGCGTTTTGTCCAGCGCGCCGAGAACGCTCTCGTGATAGGTCACTTCGTGGTCGATATACGCCCGGTCGAACGCCGCGCCCTTGAGCGTTTTAAGGTTGGCGAGGTTCGCATCGCCGCCTTGCTTGAGGCTCTGGCTCGTCGGATTGTCTTCCGGCGTCACGCCCAGCTTGTGAACCAGATCGGTTGCCGCCTTGTTGACGCCGCTGTGATCGGTGACCATGCGCTGTGCGAATGCTTTAACGTCCTTCGACTTCGTTTTCGATTCCGCGAGCTTGCCGGCGTCGATGTCCACCTGATTGGCGGTCACGACGATGGCGGCGATCTGAGGGTCGGTGGGGGCGGCACTCTGTGCCCAGCAAGGGAGGCTGGCACACGTGAGTGCGCCGAACAGTGCTGCGGTGATCATTTTCATGTTGCGTCTCCTGAATAATGATGGTCAGTCCGAATTTGTCCGTGCGCGATCTGCCGGCAATTCGATCTTGAATGCGGAGTTGGATGTCACGTGTGCGAATCACGTTCCCGGGCATGGCCGGCGAGGCGCGTTTCCTTGACACGGTGGCGCGGCAGCCATGAGGAGCGCGACATGGCTGCGCAGCGTTGGGACGATATTGTCTGGGGAATGGATGCTGAATCAGCGGGGAAAGCAGGAGGGGCGTGCCCCCGAAGGGGCACGGAAAACGCGCGAATCTGCTGCGGCCACTGACTAGCCGCTGACTGACCCTGACTTACGGAACCGGCGGGAAGTGCCGCTTGCCGGTGTTGACCCGCAAGCGCCGGAAGCGTTCTTTCTTGTGCTCTTCGTCGAAGTGGGCAAGAGACGGCTTGACCAGATCGCTGCGCGATACGATGCCGACCAGTTGCAACGTTTCGGCATCGGCAACTACGGGCAACCGTTCGAGTCCATGCACCGCCAGCCGCGTCGCGACGAGCCGGCAGGTTTCACTGGGCAATGCAAAAGCAGGGGAGCGGTGGCGCAATACGTCGTGGAGGCGCGAGTCGAGAGTAAGCCCTGTCTCGTCCGCACGAACTTTTTCCAGCACCGCGCGATCGACGACACCCGCCAGCGCGCCCCGACGCACGACCGGATAGGCGCGATGTGTCTGCGTCGTGCCGAAGTAGGTAGCCAGCGCTTCGCCCACGGACAAGTCGCCGTCGATTGTCTCGACCGTACGCGACATCACCTCATCGACGTGGTGGCGCTCGAGCGGATCGACCCCGTATTCCCGGTAAATGTGATAACCGCGCCGGGCAATCTTCTCGGTCATGATGGAACGCTTCATCACGACCGTTGCAAACCCGTGCGCAATCAGCGTTGCGGCGAGCAGCGGCAGCAAGGCATTGCTGTCGTGCGTCAGGCCGAAGGCGAACACGATGGCAGTCAACGGCGCACCTAACGTGGCGCCGAGCGTGGCCGCCATGCAGACGAGCGGCCACAGGGCGGGTTCGCCACCCGGCAGCACGTGGCCGAACACGACACCAAGCCCCGCACCGAGCATGAGCAACGGCGCAAGGACGCCGCCTGAGGTGCCCGAGCCCAGTGCCACGACCCAGATGACCGCCTTCACGATCAGGATCGCCAGCGCGATCTGGATGGCAATGTGCTGGTGCAACAGGTCGCCGATCACGTCGTAGCCGACACCCAGCGCGCGAGGTTCGATGAAGCCGCCGATGCCGACGACGAGGCCGCCGATCGCGGGCCACCACATCCAGTGCATGGTCAGCTTGCCGAACAGGTCTTCGGTCTTGTAGAGCGCGGCCGACAGACCCGATGCGAGCGCGCCGGACATCAGCCCCGCGATGACGCAGGACACCAGCGACAGCGCGCCAGGAGGCGCGGTCTCAAGCGGAAACAGCGGCCCCGTACCGAAGAATGCCGCGCGCGCGAACCCCGCGACTGCGCACGCAAGGGCAACCGGCAGAAAACTGCGTGGGCGCCATTCGAACAGCAGCAGTTCGACCGCCAGCAATACGGCAGCCACCGGCGTACCGAAGACCGCGGTCATACCCGCCGCCGCGCCGGCAACCAGCAGTGTCTTGCGTTCTGCTGAGGTGACCTTCACGCATTGCGCGATCAGCGACCCCAGTGCGCCGCCTGTCATGATGATCGGGCCTTCCGCGCCGAACGGCCCGCCACTGCCGATCACAATGCCGGACGACAGGGGCTTGAGAATCGCCACTTTCGGCGACATGCGGCTCTTGCCGAACAGAATCGCTTCAATCGCTTCGGGAATGCCATGCCCGCGAATCTTCTCGGAACCGTAACGGGCCATCAGACCGACGATGAGGCCGCCGATCACAGGGATGATCACCACCCAGATCCCCAGCGTGTTGAGGGCCGGTGAGCGGTCCGCAAACGAAAATTGCTGGAAGAAAAACAGATTGGTGAACAGGTGAATCAGGTTTAGCAGCACGAACGCCGCGAGCGTGCTGAGGGCGCCGATTCCCGCAGCGAGTGCGGAAATACCGGGAAGCCGTGTGTTGGTGGAAAAATCGCGCTTATGGGTATCAAGACTCATGGGGACTCAAAAATCAATCTGGGGGACGTTAAACGTGCCTTTCTGCGACTTCAGTTCGACATGGTGCATCTCGGCGAGACGGGCAAGCACCTGCTCGCCAGCGTTCAACAGATGAACCTCGACCTGGCGGCGGTCGGTCTCACTGACCTTTCTGCGGACCAGGTCCAGCGCCTCGCAGCGGGACACGAGCGCGACCACGCCGTGATGCTGCGCCTGCAGTCGTTCCGCAAGCTCGCCGACGGTCGCCCAGTCGCGCTCCGGATAACCCTTGATATGCAGAAGCAGCAGATACTGCAGAGGTGTAATGCCTTCGCCCTGGGCGGCCTGCTCGGAAAAACGCTCGAAGCGACGCATCTGGTAGCGAAACTCGGACAGCTGCGCGAAGTCCGTCTTGGTCAAGCCGCGCGCGAGTGTTTTCATCGCAGTGCCGTGGAGAAATAGCTAATGCGCACATTATATCATAGCGTGATATTAATTGCCTATGTTCAACACCGTGACGGGTAACAGTGACTATGCCGCGTGTTGCTGCTGGGCGTAAGGCTGGCGATGCAGCCCTGCGATGGGGTCGGCCTGCGTGATCATTCCGGCAAGCCGCCGATTCGCGTCCAGAACCGGGATATGGTGGTGCCCGTAGTTCGCGAACACCGGAACCAGTTCGACGATCGGCGTCGTCGCGTCGACCGTATGAACGTCGACGTTCATCAGGGCGCCGACCAGCGGCGCGGGGGTGATGCTGCGCCGAAACCAGTGTTGTACGGGAGACGACAGACCGGACACTTTGCTGAACGCCCGTTTGTCGACAAGGTCGGCGCGGGTCACGATGCCGGTCACGTGCTGCTTCTCGTCAGTGACTGGGAGTGTCTTGATACGGCGCTGTTTCAGCAGGCTCCATGCGGCGGAAGCTCGTGTGACGGCCGACACGGCGACGAGCGAGCGCGACATGATGTCCGCGCAGGTCAGTTCATAGAAGGTGCGGGCGTAGGCCTGCAACTGAATATCGCGCAGCAGGGATTCCAGATCATCCGTGTCGATATCGAGCAGTTTCCCGCGCCGGTTCAGTACCGACTCGAGGTCCGCGCGCGTGAAACCTTCGTTCGACGTCGCTGCCGATGCTGCCCTGCCTTTACCCGAACTCTGGGCGACGCGCGGGTATCGATGCCCCGTAGCGGCGTGATAAGCGATGGCCGCGCACTAGCGCCGCTGACTGGATCGCAATCGGTTCGCCACGAAGCGGTTGCCCAAGGCATGCACGGCCGGATCGCCACGGACCGCGGTCAGGGCGAGCGCGCCCGACGGGGGGTGAACACACCGCAGCGCAAACATCGCACAGATCGCCAGCGCGACGGCAAGGGCGGCGGCGCCCACCGGATCGGCGATCCAACTTGCACAGGCCACGTCGACTACTGCAGAAACGAGATTGCCGCCGTTGATGGACCATGCCTGCGCAAGCGGACTGGCAGGGACCCCGAACAGCTGCACGGCCGAAGCACACATTGGCGCAACCAGGAGCGGAATGTTTGCCGCCGGTCCGAGAAGAACGTGCATTGTCACCGCCGGTGAACGCAATCCCAGGCAATGCGCCGAGACACGATCTGAAGCGTTCCGGCCACCGGACGGCAATGGGATGGGGGGCAAAGCTGGAAAACCAGCGAATAAGAGTGTAGCGGGACAAGGTTCGAGTAGGAAAGCGGGAGGTATCACCTGGGACGGCATGACGCCTTAAGGCCAAATCCTCACGAAGCGACAGAACGTGTCGTCATGATTATATTTCATTGTGATATAAAAGTCCGTTGCGAGTCGCCGTCATCCGACAGAACCGCACTGATCACGGCGTCAGACTAATTCTGCGTCTGGTGCAGAAAAGGCTCCATTGAGGGTATCTTCAGCTTGAATAGATCACAATGTGATATAAAATGAAGGCAGGCCTTCTCGTGACTGGTTCTTGAGCAGGAGCAGTCCGGGTGAAACTACAAGGATGATTTGCCCGGATGGCACGCGCCCATGGGGATGCCGTGCTTCTCCGACGTGCAAAGCCGGTCATCGTGGAGGCCCCGGCTGCCGTCACAGGAGACGATCACCAGCTGCCCGGGTCGTGCTGCGTCACAGTGCGAAAGACGCGTTGCATTAGTCCTCCGGGGTGAGTCCGAATGGCTTTCCGGTGCGATCGTGCAATACAGATCGAAACAAGGAGCCATTATGCTGATCACGTTTCAATCGCCCGCTACTCCCGATGTCGTGATGCTCAGGGATCTCGCCCAGTATCTGCTGGGTCTCGTGGGCAAGCGGCTCGATACGCGTGGGGTTATCCTCCACGACGAGCTGCCTCGTGCAATCAGCCGTCTCGAAGCAGCGATTTCGGACGATGAAAAAGCGGAGATTGCCCTCGAATCACTGCAGTATTCCCGCGAACGCCGTCAGGAATCCAGCAGTGGGCTGTCGCAGCGGGCCTGGCCATTTCTCGACATGCTGCGTGAAGCCAGCAAACATAATGCCGACATCATCTGGGGGCTGTAGGTGCCGTGTCGCAGCGCGAGTTCATGCCGGTTGCGCGCCGCACCGCCTGCTGAAGGACGCCGTGATGAAACGATGGATTGCGCGGCGGCTGTTTGCGGCGGCTCTCGCTACGTGCGGCATCTGCGCGTCGGCGTGGGCAGGCGCGCATCCCCGCGCCCAATCACAATATGATGGCTTGAGGTCGTACGAAAACCGGCATGGCGGCGAGCCAGTCGGAACGTGGGGCGCTACGCCGGCCAACGAAATGGCTACGCCTTATTTCGCTGATATTCCGATGACGGTTGTCGGCACGTACGGCCGTACGACGCTCGATATGCTATCGAGCGGACCGTTCATGTTGGTGAAGTGGCCAGATGGCTGCTGTCCGGAAAGTAAACGATGGCGCACGGACGATACGCGTCAAAGCCATGGTGGCGACAACCAGCATGTGATCTTTCTCTGGCCCGCACTGTAGACGATCCGTCGGCGGGACGAACAATCCGAATGATGCATTACCGAGCCACCGACACTTGTCGCATCGGTGGCCAGGACCTCGGAAAGCGCTGGGGAACTTGCCGCAGCCGGGCCGATGCCGCCACTAGTGTGGTGCGTCACAAATAACGCAAATTAACCGCGATTTGTGAGTCTCCATGTACATGGAGGGACAACTCATGAGAATCGCCGCGAAAGTTGAGCTGAGCGAAGCACAGAGCAAACAGTTGGAGACGTGGGCTACCGGCCGGACGATTCCGGTTCGACTGGCCGAGCGCGCCAAGATGATTTTGCTCGCAGCGCAAGGCAAGACGGACAAAGAAATCGGTGCGGACCTTGGTATCTGGCGAGGCACGCTGGCGCGGTCGCTTTTTAGCTGATGGTGTGACGGGGATCGAGCGCGATGAGACCCGACGCGGTCGCAAGCCGAAGATCTCCGCGCGCAAGGTCAAGAGCATCGTGGCACTGACGACGCAGCAGCGGCCAGATAACGCGACGCACTGGAGTACGCGCAGCATGGCAGCAGTGGCTGGCGTCAGTGAAGCGAGCGTGCGGCGCATCTGGCAGGCGCACGGGCTCAAGCCGCATCGGGTCGCGAGCTTCAAGGTGTCGAACGACAAGCGCTTCACGGAGAAGCTGGAAGACATCGTCGGGCTGTATCTCGATCCCCCGGAGCACGCCCTGGTCTTCTGTTGCGACGAGAAGTCCCAGATCCAGGCGTTGGATCGGACGCAGCCGGGTTTGCCACTGAAGCGAAGTCGCGCTCAAACGATGGCCCACGACTACAAGCGTCATGGTGTGACGACGTTGTTTGTCGCGATGAACACGCTCGATGGGAGTGTCATTGGCCAGTGCCAAACGCAACATCGTCACCAGGAATGGCTGAGCTTCTTGCGCAGGATCGATCGCAACACGCCCAGGAACAAGGAGCCGCATTTGGCCGCTGACAACTATGCAACCCACAAGCACCCCGAGGTGAAAGCACGGCTGGCCAAGCACCCGCGATTTCACATGCATTTCACACCGACCAGTGCATCCTGGCTCAACATGGTCGAGCGCTTCATTCGCGACCTGTCAGAGACCCAGTTGCGGCGCGCGGCCTTCCGCTCGGTCTCCGATTTGGTGAGCACGATCGAGCAGTACATCGTGAAGCACAATCGTGATCCGAAACCATTCATCTGGACCGCTAAGGCCATCTCCTTATACACAAATCGACGTGACTGGAAATGATGTTGGATAGCAAATCAGCCAGGAGGGGGTTGTTAACAATGCGGATTTCGCGTTTACTCTCGGATTTTCGGCATGAAGATTCGAGACGACGCGGGAGCATGGGTGGACGAGGAATTTGAGACGCTGGATTTGGGTGATCCACGGCGAGACCGACGCGCGAAGGAACTGGTCAAGCGGTTCGCCAGTCGACCCACGGCCAGCATTCCGGGCGCGTGCGAAGGCTGGGCCGAGACGATGGCGGCATATCGCTTTCTGGGCAATGAGCGCATCGACTGGCGCGACATGATGCAACCGCATTGGGACCGTACCACGACGCGCATGGGGCAGTTGCCGGTGGTGCTTTGCATTGCCGATACGACAGAGCTGAACTTTAACGGCCAGGACATCGATGGGGCCGGCCCGCTCAGTTTTGAAGCGCAGGTGGGCATGTATCTTCACGCGACCTATGCGGTGACACCGGATCGGGAGCCGCTGGGTGTGATGAACGCATGGATGTGGGCGCGCGAGCCACGCGATGCAAACGGCAGGCGTGGCGGTGTCAGGGAAAGTGTGCGGTGGATCGAAAGCTATGAGATCGTGGCCGAACAGGCACGGGCCCTGCCTGACACGCGACTGGTGTATGTGGCCGATCGTGAGGGCGACATCGCCGCGCTCATGCAGCGTGCGCAGGAACTGGGTGAACCGGCGGACTGGCTGATGCGCTCGCAGCACAATCGTGCCCTGAAGGGCGAAGCGAGTTTGTGGGAGACGGTGCACGCCAGTGAGGTGGTCGGCCACATCAGCTTCGTGCTGCCCGGACGCAGCGGCCAGAAGGCGCGTGAAGTGAGGCAGGAACTGCGTAGCCAGCGCATCACGCTGCCCGGGCGTGCCGGTGTCACGCTCACCTGCGTCGAGGCATATGAAGTGGATGCGCCAGCGGGTGTGAAGCCCGTCATCTGGCGTCTTGTGACCAACCGCGAAGCGGGCGATGCGCATGCGCTCATCGAACTCGTTGACTGGTACCGCGCGAGGTGGGAAATAGAAATGTTCTTCAACGTCCTGAAGAACGCCTGCCGGGTTGAGGCGTTGCAACTCTCGCAGATGGAGCGCGTGGAGAAGGCGCTCGCGCTGTACATGGTCGTATCGTGGCGTATCGCACGGCTCATGCGTGTCGGCAGAACCTGTCCGGAGATGGACGCGTCGTTGTTCTTCGCGGCTGACGAGATACACGGCGCTCACGTGCTCTGTAAGAAGGCGCGTCCGAAAAAACCACCGACGCTCAACCAGGTGATACGGATGATCGCGTCACTGGGCGGATTCCTCGGGCGCAAGAGCGACGGCGAACCAGGCGCGAAGACGCTGTGGATTGGCATGCAGCGAGTCATGGACGCTGTGATCACCATTCAGATTTTACGCGACGGCTACGACACTTCTGTATAACGAAATGCGCTAAGGCTTCCGACATCCTGGCAAAGGTCACACGCGCCCGGGCCAAGCTGAATAAGATGCAATCCGTTTGACGCAGACCACTAGCGTCAACGTCCGTGACGCGTGCGGTTCCACCAGTGCCTGCCGGTTGCATGCCGGAGAATCCGTTCACGAGGATCGGGCCGGGTATCCTGGGCGACGACGAAAAGAATCACCATCACGAGCACTGCGGCCGCAACAGCAATCTGTACCAGAAGATCCATTATCATCTTCGCCTCCGTCATGGTTGCACGTTCAACAAAGCGGTCCTGGCCGCCCCGATTCGAATTCACGCAGGCCGTCAGGCGGCCACCTTGAACAGGACGCCGCAGGATACCCGGTCGAGCAGCAATGCGTGATTCTCTCCGCTCCACCAGCGCGCAAAAAAACCGTGTGGGTGATGTCCGATGACGATCAGGTCGACCTTCAATGATTCCGCGAGGCGGGAAATCTGGTCAATCGCATTTCCGACCGAATAATGTCCCGTTGCAGTCACACCCCATGCCCGCAACCAGTCGATACCCTCGCGCAGGGTCTCTTGTGCCGCCTGCTCATCGACCTCGAATTTCATCGACGACAAAACGTCGAACCCGCTTGACCAGTATGTGTAGTCGAAAATGGAGAGTAGATGGGTTTCAGCTTGCAACTGCTGCGCAAGGGCCGCACCGAAGCGCAGCGCGAGCCGCCCTTCGGATGTGGCGTCGTAGCAGAGAAGGATCCGGTTGAATGGGGCCATGGTGGATTCCTTTGCCAACTTTCGCGGTGTCGTCCATTCGAACGATCGAATCGGTTCGCCGCGAAACCGTTCAGGTGAACATCGGCACGGCCTCGATCAGCACGAAGCCCAGTAGCGCGCCCACTACTGCACCCAGCAGCTTGGGATGCCAGCGTTGCAACTGCAGCGTGCTGAGCAGGTCGCCAACCAGGATCGTGCCGAGCAGCGCAAATGCAATCAGCAGGTAGCTGATCTCAAAGTCGTTATTGATGATCATTGCGCCTCCTTTATGTAGCAGTGAGACTGCGTCATCCAAGCCCTGAATGAAGCTTTTTGCCGGCAAACCGTGGCCGCTTTCGCGGGTTCAGGTTCCCTGGCGCCAGTTGCATTTTCAATGCACGCCGGATTCTGATGCGGGCTTTTGATTTAATTATATATCACGCTGTGACATATGTGGTCATCTGACCCGCTATCCGCGAGGTCATCGAGGTTGCTGTTGGTAAACGCGCCGTGAAATGAGGATGAAGGGGCTCGCTTAACCCGCTCCGTTTCTTGCAGCAAAACCGGTCAGCGGCCCTCTTGACGACCCTGACAGATCGGCCGAACATCAAAACGTCAGATATTTCGGGGTCCGGTAATGACCTCGATCGCGGCTCTGATTCAGGGACGCGAAGTAGTCGATGCCCGTGAAGCCGCAGTCGCGTGATTTTTCCCGCATTGCAGTGCAGGCCCCGTGATCGTCGCAGGCCGATCAGCAGAGCCGAGGGAGGAAAGCCATGACTGACGTCGACGAAAAAATCAGGCATCCCCAACCGGTGAAGCACAGCGATAACGAGAAAAGCAAGATGCCGCGACGTGACAGCGCGCGAGACAGGCCAATCAAGACGGCTGGCGAAGGCGAACCGCCTGTCGAGTGATACGTCGGGGCGCGGCATGCCGACGCGCAACGCAGGGGCTTATCGTCCTCGGAGCATTGGACTGGCTCCTCGCACGCCACGTCACGATGCGCGCGGGCATTTGCGTGCACGAAGGGTGCGCGATGCAAAGCGCGAAGGTACACGGCTGAAGCGGCATACATGAGCGAATCGCACAGGCTTTGTCGAGCGTTGAAGAATGTGCATGGGTCGTCCTCGATTGTGTCGACTGACACGCAAACAGCCGGATCAACCCTCTCCCCGATCGCGTTGCCAACCAGTATCACTGCTGGGCTGCCGAGGCCAGCAGTCGCTACAGCGACAGCAAGCCGGTCGAGCCGGCTGAGCAGTCGCCGCCAGCCGTCGCGGCGCCGAAGGGCTGGCACGGGTATCGGCCGCGAGATCAGTTCCGGAAGTAGTGCCGCAGATCGATCATCGTGTAGGCGAGCGTCTTTAACGCATAGTTTAACTTACTGATTCGCTCGAAACGAAGCAGCAGGCGCCAGAACCTGTCTTCCCAGGCAAAGACGCGCTCAATGGTCCGGAAGCGCTCCTCGATGATGGCCGGATCGAAGCGCAGCGTGCGACCACGCTTTGGCGTTTTACGTCCACGCGGGTTTTCGGGGATATTGGATTTCCATGAGGAGATCGGTCGATCTCCTCATACATATCTGTCTGCGCAGTCGCAGTGAATCGTTGCCTTATGCCTCTCGGCCTGGTCAGCAATGCGGCCGCGAGCCAGTCAATCCGGCCAGTGACTCTCGCATGAATAAGCCATGGAAAAGTATATCACAATGTGATGTAGATGGTATAATGAACATGGGATTCTTCACTGTTCCTACGGGAAGAAACGCGAGGCGCAACGGTACCTTGGTTGTGCCTCGCTCGCAGGCGCATTTCCGATGAGTGGCCAGAATCAGCCTGCGGACGAGGACCTCGAAACAGATGTCCGTGTCGTGGCCGCGCGTGCGGTTTGAGTACGTCGGCGACAGGAGTGCTCGTAGCGCCGCCGCAGATGGCTCGACATATGGCAATCGGAAACAATGACCACGGAGGCAAATTATGGGTGGCAAACTTTCCAATCCGGCGCCCCTCGGACTCGCCGGGTTTGCATTCACGACGTGGATGCTCAGCATGGTTAACGCAGGCTGGTTCAATTCCGACGCATTGGGCCTGGTCCTGGCACTGGCGTTCGCTTTCGGCGGCACGGCGCAGATGATCGCGGGTGTGCTCGAATTTCCGCGCGGCAATACGCTCGGGACGGTGGCATTCCTCAGTTATGGCGCGTTCTGGTGGTCCTTCGCCCTGTTTGTCGCGTTCCTGGGTACGAAGGTGCCTGCAGCGTTCGTGGGCTGGTATCTGCTGGTGTGGGGCGTGTTCACGTTTTATATGTGGATCGGCTCCATGCACACCAGTACGTCCGTGCAGCTCGTGTTCCTTGCCCTCTGGATCACCTATCTGCTTCTGGCGATCGGAGAGTGGACGGGGTCCGCTCTCGCCACGCATCTGGGTGGCTATACGGGCCTGATTACAGCCGTGCTGGCGTTCTACGCGTCGGCGGCGATGGTGATCAATGAAAGCTTCGGGCGTACCGTGCTGCCCACACACCCCTACGCAGAACAACCCCATCCACAAGCAGCGTAGCGGTTCGTTCGGCGCCGGCGGGGCCGCGTGCCCAAGGGCGCCTCCTCCGCCGGCATGGCAGCGCAAGGTCCTCAAGGAGGAAGCCATGTCTGAGCATCAAATCTTTCCTGTGCCGGCGGAGTGGGCCAAGCATGCATGGGCCGATAAGGCCCGTTACGAGGCGATGTACCGCCATTCGACAGAAGACCCGGAGGGCTTTTGGGGCGAGCAGGGCAAACGTCTCGACTGGATCAGGCCATATACCCATGTGAAAGACGTTTCATTTGCCAGCGATGACCTGCACATTCGATGGTTCTACGACGGCACGCTGAACGTCTGCAGCAATTGCCTCGATCGCCATCTGCCGACGCGTGGCGATCAGGTGGCCATCATCTGGGAGGGCGACGATCCCGCCGTCAGCCGGACTCTGACCTACCGCGAACTGCACGCGGAGGTCTGTAAATTCTCCAATGTGCTGAAATCGCATGGCGTCAAGCGGGGCGACCGTGTGACCATCTACATGCCGATGATCCCCGAGGCGGCCGTTGCGATGCTCGCGTGCGCGCGCATCGGCGCCATGCACTCCGTGGTGTTCGGCGGTTTCTCCCCTGATGCGCTCGCAAACCGCCTCCAGGACTGTGCTTCCACCATTCTCATTACGGCCGACGAAGGCGTGCGAGGCGGTCGAGCGATAGCGATGAAGGAGAATGCCGATGCGGCGATGGAAAAATGCCCCCGGGTCGAAACGTGCATCGTGGTCAAGCGTACAGGCGGCAAGGTCGGATGGCGCGAAGGCCGCGATCATTGGTACGAAGATCTGATGAATCAGAGTTCCTCGGATTGTCCGTCAGAAGAAATGAATGCCGAGGATCCGCTTTATATCCTCTACACCTCGGGCTCCACGGGCAAGCCCAAAGGGGTCGTGCACACCACGGGCGGCTATCTGACGTACGTCGCCCTGACGCACCAGTACGTTTTCGACTATCACGATGGTGACGTCTACTGGTGCACTGCCGACGTTGGCTGGGTGACGGGACACAGCTATATCATCTACGGCCCACTCGCCAATGGCGCGACCACGGTGATGTTCGAAGGAGTACCGAACTATCCGGACAGCTCACGGTTCTGGCAGGTCTGCGACAAGCATCAGGTGCAAATCATCTACACGGCGCCAACCGCGATCCGCGCCCTGATGCGCGACGGAGATGGGCCGGTCAGGAAGACCTCGCGCAAGTCGCTGCGTCTGCTGGGTACGGTAGGTGAGCCGATCAATCCAGCAGCGTGGTTATGGTATTACGAAGTCGTCGGCGACAAGCGCTGCCCTGTGGTCGACACCTGGTGGCAAACGGAAACCGGCGGCATTCTGATCACGGCGCTGCCGGGCGCCATGACGCTCAAACCCGGAGCCGCCACGCGGCCTTTCTTCGGCGTACAGCCCGCGCTCGTCGGCGAGAAGGGTGAGGTGATCGAGGGGGCGGGTGCCGGCAGCCTGTGCATGCTCGACTCCTGGCCCGGACAGATGCGCTATGTGTACGGTGACCCGAATCGCATGCGACAGCAATACTTCAGCCAGTTCGAAGGCAGGTACTACACCGGGGACGGTTGCTATCGCGACGCAGACGGCGACTACTGGATCACCGGACGGATCGACGATGTCGTCAACGTCTCGGGGCATCGGCTCGGCACCGCCGAAGTGGAAAGCGCACTGGTGACGTATCCCGACGTTGCCGAGGCGGCAGTGGTCGGCTACCCCCATGCGCTCAAGGGGCAGGGCATCTACGCCTATGTGACGCTCAAGGTCGGCGTCGAGCCGACGGAGGCGTTGCGCGAGGCGCTGGTGGCAATGGTGCGCAAGGAAATTGGCCCGATCGCGAGCCCCGACTTCATTCAGTGGGCACCTGTCCTGCCGAAGACCCGCTCCGGCAAGATCATGCGCCGCATCCTGCGGAAGATCGCCGACGGGGATTACGACAACCTTGGCGATGTCTCCACGCTGGCAGATCCACGTGTCGTCAAGGAGCTGATCGATCATCGGATAGCGCATTGAAGCGGGGAAAAGCAACGAAGGCCTCGGACACGCAGGACGGCACAATCTACCGTGATGGTCCTGATACGGTCCGTCATTTCCCATTGACCGATCTGAGCGCCGAGCGCAGCAGTCCGATCGAAGCCAGACCCACGTCGCGAAGGCGATCAGAACGGTGATCAGGGCCACGTTGGCGAGAAAGGGACGGTGGGCGGCGTCGGCGTAAGTGTAGGTGGCGGCAGAGTGCATCCCCAGTGGAAAGACGAAGGAACATTCAGCCGCCGTGTAGCGAATCGGATCGCCGACAATGGCGTGCTTCTCGATGAAGAGGGCCGCGAGCAGAGGAATCCAGGGTGTCGCCATGCCCAAGCACGCGGTAGTCAGGACCTGCGGAATGAGTTGGTCGTCGCGAGGACCGCAGTGGACTCGGTGGTGACGACCAACAGCAGCCACGTTCCGTTGAGCCCGGTGTGCAGACCGGGCTTCCTTTGTTCGATGATCATGGCGGCCAGGAACGTATACGCGACGACGAGCCAGAACCCGTCCGCGAGGCCCAGCAGCCACGGCAACGCTTGTGGCAGCACATGATATGTCGAAAGCTGGCTACCGAGCACCGCAGTCGCTGCGACGAGAGTGGGAATGCCCGGCCCGCGGCCGTGCGACGCTATGGGCGCGCACCGCATGCGGATAGCGCAGAAGGCGGCATGGCGTAGCGGCAAGCAGGGCGGGATAGGCCACACGGCATTGATGCCGAGAAGGATCCGCCCAACGATGTCGTAGCTAAGGAGATGCGCCGCGACCGGGACGATGCCCGTCGCCATGATCATGGCGAAGGCCGTTGATGGAAATGCCCACAGCCAGGATTGACCAGGATTGAACGTCGGCGTTCGTTGCGCCGTGACGCCTACTCGCACCTCGACTCTTCGCTGGTATTCGATATGGACCGCAGCCGAGTTGACCTCAGGCCAAACAGGAGAAAAAACTTCCAGACATCGATCGGTCCGCCGCGACGCCTGATGGACATCGACACACGCTGCCGACGGGGGCCGTTCCGCTCGACACCGTTTACTCATGCGATTACATGTGAATGAGCACCCGCGCGCCAGATTCAGGCCTTTTTCACGTAAGCGTTACACCATCCCTTTGCATAAACCAGCTTGCCGCCGTAGGTTGGGCAGGGGCCCGTCGCCGAGCCGGGCTTGCCCTGATACAGCTGGCAATTGGCGCAGGTCTGCCCAGTCTGATACCGGGGAAACTTTGTCTTGTCCACTTTCGCGGCGTCCGTCTTGTAGCCAAGTGCCTGTGCGGTCGGATCGTTTTCGGCAAGCAACGGGGTGTCGGCTCGCGACTCAGTGGAAAGAACTGTCGTCGATGCGACGGATGCGGCAAGTATCATGAAACGTCGGCGCGAGAGTGGCATGGTATGGACTTCTATAGAAAATGGGGCCGACGGATGCAAGGCGTGTCGGCCTTTGTCTGGTCACGTTGACCGGTTCCTGTCGGTCCGCGGAAGAACGGTCAGCAAACACCATACCTACCGATGAGATAGCCGGATTGCTGGCGCTTCGCGTGCCTCGAAATCAGCATGTTTTGCGATTTCGTTGACATCGACTGGAGAACGCTGATGCTTGGGCTATTATATCACAATGCGATACATATATCTGCGCGTGGTGCTGTTGTGAAGCACGCGGATCCGTGCATCTCTCGGCCAGTTGATATGAAAATTTCCGTCAGCCGTGATAGGGTGTTACGTGATCGATCCCGCGAGCATCCCCGTCGAACGCCACCGGCGACATGCCAAGACCGACCGGCTCGATGCGATCAAGCTGGTCACCAATCGGCGCGCATGTCCGATGCGTGATTCCGATTACTTGTGCGGGCCACCCCCGCGCGATCCGCTCGCGCCCGACGGCTGAAAGTCACTGCCGAAACCACTTGAGCCGTGCCCGCCGCCGTGGCCTTCGGCGCGCGCTTCGCTGCGTCCACCGCCTGCCATGGCGCCGCCGTGATGAAAGTCACGATCATGGCCGCGATGAAAATCGAAGTCATGGTCATGGTCATGGTCATGGTCATGGTCGTGGTGGTGATGGTGAAAGTGGTCGATATCGACAAAGCCGAGAAAGCCTCCCTCGTACAAGGGATATCCATAGCCTGGGCCGCAGTAATATTCGGCGCCCGCGGGATTGGTCATCATGTATTCCTGATCACAGGAATTCATCGATGTGTCATAAGGCGCCGCGGCACAGCCGCCCAGCACCGCGGCTGCAAACACGCCTGTCAAAGGCCGCAAAATCATGTGCTGCACGGTAAGACCTCATCTAATGCGGCGGAACGACTCCGCTATAGATTTAGACCGCGGCGAGGCATGCATGTCCGGGGGCTGTGCTGGGGAAATTCGTTACCGCGTGTGACAAAATGAGGTAGCCAATCCCCTCATGACGAACCCGCGGAGAGCGAGCTTACGCCGACCAGGACGCCACTTTGTGGGAAAGCCTCGCTCCATCGGTCGTCATCCACTGCAGCGCGGCATTCCCCGGCGGTCGGTCAAATTCCTCCGGGTATGGTCACTTCAAACTCCCCCACCTGACGACTGTCGGCTGAGCCACTAAAGCCGCCGGGAGAGGTGTTGCAGGACGTCTATCTTCGTCTCCTTCGAACAAGAAGGAGTTCAGGGAGTGAACGTCTTGAAGCCGCACCTGCAAA